>JACVSD010000002.1 GCA_014534095.1 Nitrospiraceae bacterium | reverse complement strand
GTGGGCGACTTTCTTGTTCCTCCCATGCGCCATCGCGTCTCTGACGCGATCATGAGGGGCCACGAGTGTTTATCAGCTTGACCGACGTGCTAATTGATGAAAAGGATCGGTCTGATTTCGTGGCGATCAATAAGACGCAGATCGAGTCCATTGCGCAGCTCTAAGCTACCGCTTCTCCCCTAACCCGATCTCGGCATTCCCTTTCCACTGGCTCATCGTCTTGTGCGCGTCTGACCGGAGTGCGTCACCTCGCATGCTGACTTTCAAACGCTTTCTTCCTTTCCTGCGCCCCTATGTCACGCGCATGATCATCGCGGGTGTCCTCGTCATGGGCGTCGCCGCCATTAATCTTGCGCTCCTTCGCCTGGCCGGCACTTTGTGGGACGTCATTACGGTGGAACGGAACCCGTCACAGATGACGCACTTAATCGGCCTGTTCCTCGGACTGGTCGTGGTGCAGGGATTCTGCTCGATGGGACACAGTTACCTCACCGCCTGGGTCTCTCAGCGCGTCGTGGCCGACTTTCGCCGGCATCTCTTCGGGCACCTGCAGACGCTCTCCGTGAGTTTTTTCGCCCGTCGCCGCACCGGTGAACTCCTGTCCCGCCTCATGCACGACGTGACGGTCATGCAATCCGTGGTGACGGAAACCCCCATCGACAGCGTCAAACAGCTCGTCACTTTAGTGGGGGGGCTCGCGTTTCTGCTGGCCATGAATTGGAGGCTCTGTCTGCTCATTCTGGTGCTGCTCCCCTTGCTGGTCCTGGTGGCCAAATTCTTCGGACGCCGGCTCAAATCACTCTCCATTGCGATCCAGGATCAAACCGCGGCCTTGAGCACGCTCATCGAAGAGGTGATTTCTGGGATCCGCATAGTGAAGTCCTTCGTGCAGACACGGCGCGAAGACCACCGGTTTACAACGCAGGTCGAGCAGACCCTCGGCCTGACCGTGCAGCGAGCCGGCATCATGGCCATCTTTATTCCCGTTATCAGCCTGCTAACCTTTTCGGCAGCGGCCGCCGTTCTCTGGTATGGCGGGCACCAGGTGATCGACGGCCTAGTCACGCCTGGGGACCTCTTTGCGTTCGTGTTGTTCGCCGGCATTTTGATCGGTCCCTTCAGTTCGGCCGCGCGGGTGTTCGCTCAGATCAAAGAAGCGCAAGGGGCCATGCAGCGTGTCTTCGAAATATTGGACGCACGACCAGACGTGCAAGACCAACCGCTTGCACAGCCGCTTGGCCCGGTCATCGGCCATGTGCAGGTGTGCCACGTGCAGTTCAGCTACGATCCACGTTCTCCCGTGCTGACGGACGTTTCATTTGATGCCCTGCCCGGAGAGGTCGTCGCGTTCGTCGGCCCGACCGGAGCCGGCAAGACCACTATGATGAACTTGCTCCATCGATTCTATGACCCGACTGAGGGCCGCATTGTGGTCGACGGACAAGATCTTCGGACCGTGACCGCCGAAAGTTGGTACCGTCAGGTGGCGCTCGTGCCACAGGAAACGGTGTTGTTCGGAGGGACGATCCTGGACAACATCAGATATGGCAATCCCCGAGCCGATGAAGCCGCAATTCACGAAGCGAG
This sequence comes from Nitrospiraceae bacterium, assembly GCA_014534095.1. The sequence continues at coordinate 39,471 of JACVSD010000002.1, read as the reverse complement.
CCAAGCGGCCTATGCCCATGATTTCATCGTGCGCTTTCCCGATGGCTACCGGACAGTGGTGGGAGAAAAAGGAGTGAATCTTTCGGGCGGCCAGCGACAACGGATTGCGATTGCCCGCGCGCTGCTCAAGAATCCACGCATTCTCCTGCTGGATGAGGCCACGTCATCGTTGGACACCGAATCCGAACGACTGGTGCAGGACGCTCTGGAACGACTCATGAAGGGCCGCACCACTTTTGTGGTCGCCCATCGTCTCTCGACCGTTCAACGGGCTCATCGCATTCTCGTCCTGGATAAAGGCCGCCTGGTCGAGCAAGGGACTCACGCAGAGCTTCTCGATAAACAAGGTCTCTATCATTACCTCTATACCCTTCGCCTTCATGAACCGGCCGGTAAAGACCGGCTCATCGGGCCCGTATGACGTCCCATCCGCTGTGGTGGCAGTCCGCCGTGGTCTATCAGATCTATCCCTGGAGTTTTCAGGACTCCAATGGCGACGGCATCGGAGACCTTCCCGGAATCTTGTCACGACTGGACTATCTGAATGATGGCACGCCGGACTCCTTAGGAATCGACGCCATCTGGCTCTCGCCCATCTATCCTTCCCCCATGAAGGACTTCGGCTACGACGTGGCCGATTACTGCAATGTCGATCCACGGTTCGGCACCCTGGAAGATTTCGACCGGCTGGCGCGTGAGGCGGACCGGCGCGGCATCAGAATCATCATGGACTTGGTCTTGAACCACACCTCGGATCAGCATCCGTGGTTTCAAAAGGCACGCTCCTCCCGTTCGGCGCTCGAGCGCGATTGGTACTATTGGGCGGACGGTCGGTCATTCGGACGACCCCCTAGTAACTGGAACGCGCGTTTTGGCGGATCCTCATGGACCTGGGACCCCGGCTCGCGGCAGTATTATCTCCACTCCTTCCTGTCCCATCAACCCGATCTGAATTGGCGCAACCCCGTCCTGCGAGCCAAGATGCACGATGTCATACGGTTCTGGATCAGGCGTGGCGTGCAGGGATTTCGGCTCGATGCCATCAACTGGCTCGGCAAAGATGTGCGCTGGCCGAACAATCCGGTACGCTTCGGTTGGCGCGGCTACACCAGGCAGGTTCACTGCTACGACCGTGATCAGCCGCTCGCGCACGAGGTCATGCGGGAGCTACGGGCACTCGTCGCAGATGTTCCCGGCATGGTCCTGATCGGCGAAGCCTCCGCTGATACGCCGGGCGGCCCAGCGGCCTTCTATGGAAACGGGAGGGACGAGTTGCACACCGTCTTCGACTTCCGGCTGCTCAAGTCGCCCTGGCGCCGTGATCGCTTTCAGGACGTGATCTCGGACGCCGACCGGACGGTACCGGCCGCGGGTTGGCCCTCCATCGTGTTCAGCAATCATGATCAATCCCGCCACATCGACCGGTATGGTGCGGGCGGCGATGCCGGACGGCGCGCCAGGGCGGCCGCCGTCTTGTTATTCACGCTCCGAGGAACGCCGTTTGTCTATTACGGAGAAGAGATCGGCATGCGAAACGGGCGGTTACGGTACCGGGACTTGCGCGATCCGTACACCAAGCGATTTTGGCCGTTTCGCACCGGCCGAGATCCGGCCCGCACCCCGATGCAATGGGACGGGTCACCCCAGGCGGGTTTTACGACCGGACGTCCCTGGCTGCCTGTCTCCCGCAATGCAGCCACCGAGAACGTCGAACGGGAATCGAAGGATCCGTCCTCATTGCTGGCTCTGTATCGGCGACTCCTTCGCCTTCGGAAAATCACGCCGGCACTCGCGGACGGGACCTATCGCGCCCTCGAAACAGGCGATCCGGATTGCCTTGCCTTCGTGCGAACCATTGCGGCGGACTCCACGGCCGACGGAGCACCGGATGTGCTCGTTGGCGTCAACTTTGCTGCCCGCCACGTGTCTTGTACCGTGTCAGAGGTGCAACGGAATGGAGATGTGCTGCTGTCCACGTATGATGAGACAGAAAGCCGGTCCGGCTGGATGTGCGGTCGACTTGAGCTTAGGCCCGACGAAGCGATTATCGTCGCGCTCGTTTGAATCCGTCGTCAGAGGTGCGCCATCTCGTCCCGCTCCTCCTTGGCTTTCCGCCATCGTCGTTCCAGCACATCCCGTGCAATGTTCCGGGCGCCGAGACCCACGGCGATCGAGAGGGCCAGCACCACGCCGCCGAAGAGGATGGAGAAGGCCGCGATGACGATCTCCTTGGCAATACCGAGCTGCGTCAAGACCATGGCCGCCGTGAACAGGAATACCCCCCAGCGCACAAAGTTCGCAATGATTCGCGCTTCCTGAATCTGGGCGTTGACCGTGGCAATCAAGGTCGCTTCGGCAAAGAAGTTGCCCAAGAGCACTCCGACCAAGAGCAACAGACCGGCCGCCACGACGCTGGGCAGGAAGCCCAAGAGCTGTCCCATCAAACCGGCGGTCGCAGGAAGATCCAGCGCATCCACGCCCATAAACACGAACAGCACGAAGACGGTCCAGAACGCCAGGCGCCCGACGACCTCCGACAGCGGTTGTCGACAGCCGGCTTTCGTCAGCGAGGCCTGCAATCCCCACCGCTCGCTCAGCACATCGATACGGACCGCCTTCAGAAGCCGCTGAAGGACCGCCTTGATCGCCAAGCCGACGACAATGCCCAGCAAGATGAAGCTCACCAAAGCCAGCAGCTTCGGAAGGAAGAGCACGATGCGCCGCATCATGTCGCGGAACGCTTCGACCATGGCTTCACCCCAGACATCATTCATCGTGCCACCTCCATCGCTCAACCAGATAAGGCTTCATGCGTTCGAAGTGATCGCTCAACCGCCCGAGTTTTTGCTCCACCTGCTCGACCCCCAGAGCCCGCGTCGCGAGCACAAAGGACGCGGTGTATCCCAGGTAAAGCGGCGTCAAGGCTTTGAGCAGATGCTCATGGTGCAACAAGCGGTCGTGATACGCCAACGCAAAGTCATAGACCACCTGCACCCACAATGGGGATGGAAAGCGGAACTGATCGGTATCCTCCACGCCGAGTTCCAAAACTTGCTGAAACGTATCGGTCGAGAGGATGAGTTGCCAGACCGGGACCAGATCACGCAACCCCTGACGGAACCCGTTGACCATTCGTTCCACGTTAATCGACCCGCTCTCCGCGCCCAGCCCCATGGCGCTTCCGATGGTTGTCACGGGGATGGATCCCGTCACCCCTTCCCACTGGTTCTGATAGCGTTCCATCAGATGAAAGATGCATCCGACGGCCTGCGCCACGATCGCCGATAAATCGCCCGCCGACTTCGCGTGATACGCTCGTGGCCCGAGCGCCGCGCGGCAGACCTGGAGCGGCTCCGCGACCGCCAAGGTGGTCAGCCAGCCATCGAAGCCGTAGTGCACAATTTCCTCGTCCCATGGCTGCGAGAGCAGCGTCGAACGGATCATGCTGCCAGAGATCGCATAGGCCCCGCCCAAGTGATATGGAATCCGCTTCCCGTACAGCGCGCGGGTCAACGGAGCGAGTAACGTGTTGGTCAAGGTGCCTTCGTACCGATTCCGACGGAACCAGGGCAACACGCAGTCCGCTCCCTTGTCGAGGACGGGATCTGCCAGGAGCTGCGGCCAGGTCGTATCCGCCGTTTTGAGATTCCCATCAATAAGGAGACAGACCGCCGCATTGACTGTGTCGGTAATGGCGGCGAGGAGGCGGATGGCGGTCTCGCGCCCTGGCACGCCCGACTCCGAGACAATCTTAAAAGATGCGCCCAAGATCGGATGACGAATAGTCCAGAAACGTACCCCCTCAGGAAGGGCCCGCTCAATGGATTCGGGCGTCTCATCCTGAGAGCCCGCATCGCAGTTCACCACCAGCAGCCGCCGCTGCGGAAACGACCGATGGCAGCCCTCGGCCATCGCACGAACCAATCCTGGCGCCGTCGCCCGATCGTTGAAGGTGAGCACGCCGATCACGAGATCGGCCGGCTCAGCGCCGTCGAGCAACGTGCGAACCGACTCGGGAATATATGCGTCTCCCACTTAAACGTCCTCGCAGCGGATGGACCATGAACCGGGGCCTGATCGCGCCTCAGTCAGGGCACATCAGCTTCAGCATCGTGAGATAGTCGCTTAATTGCCGGGTGATCAGAAAATGCCGGCGGACGTGTTCTTTCGCCATGGCACCCATGCGCGTCATCACGGCGCGGTTGTTGAGGAGATAGCGGATGCGGAAGGCGGCGCCTTCGGCCGAATGGACGATGAAGCCGGTCGCCTCGTCCACGATCTGTGCCGACACACCGCCGGCCGTGCCGCCGATCACCGGTTTACCCTTCCACATGGCCTCCGAACCGGCCACGCCAAAGCCTTCCTTCAACGACTTGTGGAGCACAATCGACGCCGCCCGCTGCAACGCATTGATCTCGCGGTCGGCCTCGGGCGGGAGCGTCAGGATATGAACGTCGGGATCCTGGCCTGCGGCCTGCTGCACATCCGCGAGCACCGCTTCGCCCTCCGGGTCGTGCAACACGCCGCCCCCCGCAAGCACCAGCTGGCAGTCATGGTGTTTCTTCACCATCCGGTATGCCCGTATGGTGCCGAGCTGGTCCTTGAAGCGGTCAAACCGCGCCACCTGCAATAACATGGGCTTTCCTCGGGCGATCCCGAATCGGTCCAGCACTTGACTGATCTCGGCGCGCGACAGCTCACGGTTCTTCTCGGTGAGCGGATCGATCGAGGGATAGATCAGAAATTTTGGGATCGGCAAGCGCTGCGCAAACCCCGGGAGGGAAAAGACCGCCGCATCATATTTCAAGACATGCCGGCGAAACATCGTCCACACGGAACGGTGCGGCTGCCCAACATCGAGATGACAGCGCCATACCCACTGCCCGCCCTTGCGATGATCGACGAGCGCGGCGGGCTGCGGATCATGGATGAAGATCAGATCCGCATCGAGATCCAGCGCTTTGGCGTTTCGAGCCGTGACGTCCAGATACGTCCGGTACATCTCTTCCGTGATGGCCACCTGGCGTCCCTGCAGGCCATCGGACATGCGCCGGGTGACATCGGCAAACTCCTGAGTGCCGGCGATCACCTCCCACCGCGCCTCAATGCCCATCGCTTTCATAATAGGCACCAGCCGCCGCAGGATTTCCGCCATCCCGCCACCGTAGCGCACGGCGCTGATGTGCAGAAACCGTTTGCCTTGGACCAGATCGCTCAATCGATGCAGGAAGTCAATGGTGCCCTTGGGAGCGACCTCCCGATACTGTTCGAGTTCCCTGATCATCGCATGTTCCTCAATGCTCGCCGCCAGACCAGCATGCGGCGTCATCACAACAAGCTTTGTTCGATACCATAGGCTTCCGACTGACTCGACGCCGGCGCGAGATTGAGCCAATAATAGCCGTAGGGAGCCAGGGTCAGAACGTACGGGCGGTCCGTCACGGGCGGGAATTGCGCCTCACCCAGCAGTTCGACGGGCACCGCGCCCGCGAACTCCTGTATATCCAACGCGACCGACTGCGAAGTGCCTGCGAGGTTGTGCACGCACAAGAGCGCGGCGCCGTCATGCCGCCTGAGGTGGGCCAACACTTTCCCGTTCGCCGGTCGCAGAAACGTGATGGTTCCCCGGCCGAACGCCGGATGCCGCTTGCGGACCGCGATGACCCGCTTCATCCAGTGCAGCAGCGAGTGCGGCAGGTCTCTCTGAGCCTCGACGTTGATGGCTTGATAGCCATACAGCGCGTCCGCCACGACGGGCAAATACAATTGGGCCGGATCGCAGGTGGAGAACCCGCCGTTCCGGTCCAGGCTCCATTGCATGGGAGTCCGCACGCCGTCACGGTCCTTCAACTGGATATTATCCCCCATGCCGATCTCATCGCCGTAATAGACGATGGGGCTGCCCGGCAGCGTAAAGACGAGACTGTTCAGCAATTCAATCTTGCGCCGGTCGTTATCCAGGAGCGGGGCCAGCCGCCGCGCGATCCCGATGTTCCTCCGCATCTTGGGATCGCTCGCATAGGTATAGTACATATAGTCCCGCTCTTCCCCCGAACACATTTCCAGCGTCAGTTCGTCATGGTTGCGGAGGAAGAGGCACCACTGGCAATTCGGCGGAATTTCGGGAGTATGGGTAAACATGTCGATGATGGGGTCGCGCGTTTCGCTCCGCACGCCCATGTACAGTCGCGGCATCAACGGGAAATGAAACGCCATGTGGAACTCGTCACCGTCCCCGAAATACGGCCGCACGTCAGAGGGCCATTGATTGGCTTCGGCGAGCAGGATGCGGCCATCGTAAGAGGCGTCGATACGTCGGCGGATGTCCTTTAAGTAGTCATGCGTTTCCGGCAGGTTTTCACAGATGGTCCCTTCCCGCTCAAAGAGGTACGGCACCGCATCGCACCGAAACCCGTCCAATCCCTGATCCAGCCAATAGGTCATCGTGTCGATCATCGCCTGCCGCACGTCAGGATTGTCATAGTTCAGATCGGGTTGATGACTGAAGAAGCGGTGCCAATAGAAGAGCTTCGCTTCCGGCTCCCACGTCCAATTGGACTTCTCCGTATCGATAAAGATGATGCGGGCCTTCTCGTACTTGCGGTCGGTGTCGCTCCACACGTAAAAGCTGCGCGTCGGCGACTGCGGTGACCGGCGGGCGTCCTGAAACCAAGGGTGCTGTTCGGACGTGTGGTTAATCACCAAATCGACGATCACCCTAATGCCGCGCGCGTGCTCGTCATCCAATAGTCGCCGCATGTCCTCGTTGGTGCCGTAGTGTTCCGCGACCTTGAGGAAATCCGCGACATCATACCCGTCATCTCGAAGCGGGGAGGGATAAAACGGCAGGAGCCACAGGCAATCCACGCCGAGCCACTGGAGATAGTCCAGTTTACCGATCAGGCCTTGAAAATCGCCGACGCCGTCACCGTTTCCATCGGCATAGGCCTTGATGGGAATCTCATAGAAGACGGCGTCCTTGTACCACAGCGGATCCCGGCTCAGCATCGGTGAGGCGGCTCCTTACGCCAATCCGCCCTTCAGCAGATAATCGTCGCACATATTGAGCAAGCTGGAGCGCACCCGTTCCAGACTTCCGAGATACGGGTTCAACGCCCGGATTTGATCGGCCAGGTCCGGCAGCTTCAACCCTTCACGGATCCAGGCCGAAAAATCATTCTCCTCTCGCTGGAGCCGCAGATGGGCCTCGAAGACATGGAAATAAATCGCACTGACGTCGACCTCTGACAGGGCGTCACGGAATTCTCGAAGCGTCCGCACTTCGAGGCCGGTGGGCACCTCGAGGATGCGAGACCGGTTGAAGTAAAACGGCGTGCCGAATCCGGCCCTCGGGACGGTCGCCATGCCGGAAAGATGATCGTCGATGATGGAGATCAATTCTTCCCTCAGCATATCAAGGGTGCGGAAATCAAATGGGTCCACGACCGATAACCGCTCGGCCAGCACGTGATCCCGCACCTGCCTTCCGATCCATTCGGCAAAATCATTCGGATACATGCGCTCGATAAAGCGGTGTCGCAGAAAATAGCTATGCGTGTGGAAGTACACCGAGTCCAGGGGCACATCTTCCAGCAATTCCGCAAGTGTGCGTTCGTCTTCCGCCTGCTTCCCAAGGATCTCCTGGATTTCGCTGCAGGCCATGAAGCGAAAGAGCAATCCGGTATTCGACATACTGCCGTCCCTCGTCCTTTGGCTTGTGCCTCCTGACGGTTAACCGTGAGCGGCCACAGCCCGACAAAGCCGACGCAGGCCAGTCAACGGAATCGGAAGCCAGTTTGGCCGATTGCGTAGTTCGTACTGAATCTCGTACAGCACCTTGTCGACTTCGTACACGTGGATGATGCCCGCGCACTCTTCCCACGTCCGGGGCAAGAAGACCGCTTTGCCGGGCATCGCCGTGGAACGGTACCCGTCCAGGAAGGCGGTGCGGATCTCCCATTCCCACCGCTCGAGCCAGTCTGCCGCTGCCGAGGAAGGCCGGTCCGGGGCCATCATAGGCGCCTGGGCCGCATAGCTAAACGATCGTAACATGCCGGCGACGTCTTTCAAGGGACAGGTTTTGGCTCGGCGCACCTCGAGCGAGCGAGCCGGTTCCCCCTCAAAGTCAATCACGGCGAACCCGGTATCGATTTTGAGGACCTGCCCGAGATGAAAATCTCCATGATGGCGTATTTTGCACGCGCCGGTGCGCGGCAGGGAGCGCAATGCCTCACACCAACCCAGACAGGCGGTCTCCAGTCGAGCGATCTCGGGATCCGTCAACTGCAGAGAGGACCGCTGATTCGGCGGCAGCCCGCGCAGATCCTGAGAGACGGTCGCAACGAGTTGACGTAGGTGCGCCTGCCACCGGTCAACATCCGCGGGGGTGATCGGCTCGGGACGGAACGATGCCGGCTCTGGCTGTGACGCCAGGGCGAGGTGTAGCTCTGCCGTCACCGCGCCCAACGCTCGCATGTCCCGGCGGAAGGAAGCGGAACTGTCGTTCCCAGCGTCCACCCCCGAACCACCTGACTTCGCGGCGCCGACTTCAGCGAGCACATATTTCAAATGCGCCTGCGTATAGCGCCAGCCGTCCACGCTTCGGGGAAGAAATCGTTGAAGCAACGCCACCGTGGACCGGCTCGATGCATCGCCGCCTGGGGCATCGTACGTCAACACCCCGAACAAGGGCGGCGCCAAGAAACAGGTCGCATGAGTGGTCAGGAATTCCAGCATCTCACTGTCGGGATTGATCCCTGTCTCAACCTTGCGCACTAACTTGAGGATCGCACGCTCATCAAAGACCACCGAGGTGTTGCTTTGCTCGCCGGCTAAGACCTTTGCCTCCCCTGGAGGATCGGACTGCGCCGGAAGAAGAACACGTCCGTTCAAGCATCCCTGCTCGCCGACTAGGGTCTGCTCCTGGGTTACGGCCTCATAGACGGCCATCCAGGTATTCGGATCATGCGTGGCATCGCAGATGTATTCGGATCCGGATGAAAACGCCCATGGAGCTAGGACCTCTGGATCCTCCAATCCCACCGCCGATCGAATCGACAACGGCATCACATAGCGTTCCGTGTCGCCGCCCGCGTAATCCACAGCCACCAGAACCAGCCAGGCGCGAAGCCGTTCGGGGTCTAGGAGAATGGCTTCGATGATATGCGCGGCGTTCATGACTCGTCCTTTGCCGCCGAACCATCGTTGGCGCTGAAGAAAGGCCATCAAGGGCCGGCCGGCGTCCGCGTCCAACGCTGCGCGGAATCGTTGGACCCATTCCTGGTGCGCGCTTGGCGTCATGGGATTCCGCTAGAAGAAGTAATCGAACTCTTGCTCGCGATGGGTCCACCGGCGTACGGCATACACAGCAGCCGGCTCGACTTGGGGATCCAGCCGGACGGAATACCGGCTCCCCTTCACCAAATCACGCTGGTCGGTGATCAAATTGTGCAACTGATACATCTCATCCGGAGAAATGCCCAGGGCCTCGATCGGAATATGAAGCTCAGCCTGTTGGACTTGAAAAGGATTTAAATTGACGGCCACCAAAAGGGTATCGCGGCCATCCACCGTACGTTTGCCGTAGAACAGCACGTGCTCATTGTCGGCGTCGAAAAAGTCCACATTCTCCAGTTCATGCAAGGCCGGGTGCTCTCGTCTGATCCGATTAAGCATCGTCGCATAATCGACGATATTGCCGGGCCGGTCCCAGTCCCACACCTTGAATTCATACTTTTCTGAGTCCAGATACTCTTCCTTGCCGGGAAGCGCCCGCTGCTCACAGAGCTCATAGCCGCTGTAGATCCCATAAGAGGGTGAAAGCGTGGCGGCGAGCACCAAACGAAATTTAAAGGCCGGACGGCCTCCGTGCTGCAGAATCTCCGGCAGGATGTCGGGCGTATTGGTGAAGAAGTTCGGCCGGAAGTACTCCCGCATGTCGCTGCGCGTGAGCTCCTTCATATAATCGGTCAATTCCTGTTTAAAGTTACGCCAAGTAAAGTACGTGTACGATTGGCTGAATCCGGCCTTCGCCAGGACCTTCATCATCTTCGGTCGGGTGAAGGCTTCGGACAGAAACAACACCTCGGGATGGCGGTCCTGCACTTCCCGGATCAGCCAGGCCCAAAACCCGACCGGCTTAGTATGCGGGTTGTCCACGCGAAAGATATGCACGCCATGGCCGACCCAAAAGAGGATCACGCGTCTCATTTCTTCCCAGAGCGCACGCCAATCGTCACAGTAGAAATTCAGGTTGTAAATGTCCTGATATTTCTTCGGCGGGTTTTCCGCATATTTAATGGTGCCGTCCGGCCGTCGAGCAAACCATTCCGGATGTGCCTTCACATAGGGATGATCGGGGGAGCAGTTAAGCGCAAAATCCAGCGCGATTTCCATGTCGTGTGCCGCCACGGCCGCCACCAACCGGTCAAAATCATCGATCGTCCCGAGGCTCGGCTCCACGGCATCGTGCCCTCCGAGCTCGTTACCGATCGCGTAGGGACTGCCAGGGTCGTCAGCAGTGGCCTCGAGCGCATTGTTCTTGCCCTTGCGATGCGTGCGCCCGATTGGATGAATCGGCGTGAGATACAGGACGTCGAATCCCATGGCCTTGATGGCTGGAAGACGCGCTTCGCAATCACGGAAAGTCGCGCTCCGTCCCGGCGTCCGACCCTGGGAGCGGGGAAACAGTTCATACCACGCCCCATACCGTGCTCGCTCGCGATCGGCCACCGCCTCGAGTTCATGCTCGTAGACCGTCCACGCCCGGCGCTCCTGGTGCCGTTCCACGAGCACCCTGAGGTCGGCATTTAAGGCAACCTCCAGTTGCCCGGCAGCCGGATCGTTCACCGACCACCGGTTCAGCCATTCCCGCAGCCGATCTTTGTCACTTCCGACGGCCCGCCGCGCCGTGCCCTCCACGAGCGTCCGGCCTTCCAGCAGTTCGCTATCCAGGCGTTCACCGGCTTCGTGCTTCTTGATTACCTCGCTGCGCCACGACTCGAACAGATTGACATAGGCGCCGATGGTGTACCGGTAGCGGGTGTTGCGGGAGAGCTCAAAGCCGCCTACCCAACGATCGTTGTCCAGCGGCACCATCGGTGTCTCGTGCCAGGTGTCGTCGGTCACGGCCCGATATCGCAACACGGACGCGAGGACATCATGCCCCTCCTTGAAGATATCCGCCGACACCTCTATCCGGTCTCCGACCTCGCGTTTAACCGGCCAACGACCGCCATCGACTTCCGGCATGATGCTCTCGATTACGATGGACGGCCAATCGGTCTTTTCGGATTCACTGGTCGTACCCACTGGGGCTGTTCCTTCCTTGATCTGGTCACGGTCGCTCGGGCAGACGGTCTACTGCACGAACCGCAGTCCGCCGCAGGGCGTAGAACATGGCGTGCCGCTGCCGATTCGCGGCCCCTGCCTGGCCCCCGAAATCGGGCAGCAGCCCGAGATACCTCCCGCCTTGTGATACGGTTCACGGGATGGCGGTTTCGTTCCCGCTTGCGTGGTCATCCGGCGGGGCTTCGTCAACCGTGCGGATGGAGTTGAAAGTACCGTGTTCGTTCCGCACCCGGTTGAGATTCAACGGATCCTCTTCCCAGCGCTCACCATTGATCACAAACTTGTACTCATAACGGCCCGGGGCCAACCGCAACGCGACTTTCCACAATCCTCCCGCGTCGCGCTTCATCGGGCGGCCCTTCTGGTCCCATTGGTTGAAATCGCCCACCAGCGTGACAGTCGTCGCCGCAGGATCAAAGTACTCGAAGGTCATCAGCGGTTTGCTAGCGGGACGCCGGGGGGAACGGGACGATGACGCCTTTTTCGTCGGCCGCTGTTTCATGGTGCATCCTTTGATTGGGTTCCACTGCCTGAGGTCGCCGCTCCTATTGTTCGTGCCCTGCCCTCGTTATGCAACCCCAGATTCCCGACCACCGTTACACACCGACATAGAGGGTGGTCTGATAAGGAGCCATGGAAAGCTGGACTCCCTGCGAATGAATGAGCAGGTCTTTGGGAAGAGGCGCCTGGTCCTGCCCCCCGAACTCAGGGGCCGCGGAGTCAAACTGTCGCATCCAGCGTCCGGCCGGTTCGGTAAGGACCACGGTCATGGATTGCCGGTTCAATCCCAGCACCAGCAGGGCCCGCTCTTGCTCTCCTCCTTTGGCCCAACGATGCAGGACCAGGACTGGTTGGTCGTTGACCACCCAAACCGAATGATGCCGCTGCTTCCCCTCGCCCGCTCCGAGGGCCGGATGCGTCTTTCTAAGACGGATCAGGGCGCCGGTCCAACGCAGCAAGGCCTCCTGCCATTCCGTCCGTTGTTGCAAGTGCACCCGGCTCCGCTCAAACGTCGCGGGGCTCTGAGGATCGGGAATCTCTTCCGGCTTCCAACCGAACGGCGCAAATTCCCTCCGCCGACCTTGCCGCACCGCCTCGATCAAGGCGGGGTCTCCGTGCTCAATGAAGTATTGGAAGGGGGCGGTTTCGCCGTACTCCTCCCCCATGAACAAAAGCGGAATGTAGGGCGAGAGCAGCACCAGGGCGCGGGCCGCCTTCATGGCGTCACACGACAAGTGCATGCTCAACCGATCTCCGACCGCGCGGTTCCCGATCTGATCATGATTTTGGGAAAAGACAACGAATTGGGAGGGCACACAATGCCGGGCCGAATTTCCATGGCGACGACGGCGGTACCTGGAATACCGTCCGCTATACACAAATCCTTCCTGAATGGCCGTGACCAGGTCGACCATCCCCTGGTAGTCGCGGTAATAACCCTCTTGCTCGCCGGTGAGCGTCACCCGCAGGGCATGATGGAAATCATCGCTCCACTGGGCATCGATCCCATAGCCGCCTTGAGCAGGGTCGTCGATGACGCGAGTATCATTGAGGTCGCTCTCCGCAATCACCACGATCGTGCGGTTGAGCAAGGCCGCCTGCTGGCGAACTGCCGCCGATAGCTCGGCGAGAATATGGGTGGCGCCAAAGTCGTAGATTCCGTGAATCGCATCCAGGCGCAAACCATCGATATGATATTCCGTGGTCCAGTACAACGCGTTCTCCACGATGTACTGCCGGACGGGATCGCTATCCGGGCCATCGTAATTGACCGCGGCGCCCCAAGGAGTTCGATAGCGCTCGGTAAAGTAGGGACCGAAGGCGCCCAGGTAATTTCCCTCCGGACCGAGATGGTTATAGACCACGTCCAGAATGACGGCCAGACCGGCCGCATGACAGGCATCCACCAAGCGCTTCAGTCCGTCCGGGCCGCCATAGTTCCACTGCACGGCGTAGGGATAGACTCCGTCATACCCCCAATTCCGCCGCCCTGGACACTGAGCCACGGGCATCAGTTCGATGGCCGTGATACCGACTGTCTCCTTGAGATAGGGCAGGTGCGGGATAATCGCCTCAAACGTGCCTGCCTCTGTAAAGGTGCCGACATGCAACTCATAGATGATGAGATCGTCCAGCGGCATTCCGGCCCAGGACCCATCGCTCCAGCGAAAGCTAGTCGGGTCCACCACCATCGACGGCCCATGGACCCCTTCTGGCTGACAGCGCGATGCGGGATCAGGATACGCGCTCGTCCCGTCGAGCCGGTACCGGTATCGGGCCCCGGGACCAGTATCGTTGGCTATGATATCGAAATACCCTTCGCGGCACGGCTGCATGGGGAGCGGCGCCCTGCCCTCCACTTCAAGCGTAGCGGTCTTAGCAAAGGGAGCCCACACGGTAAACCGGACCCGGTTCCCCTCCATTGCTCGAGCCCCGAGTTCGAGCTGCCAGCCTTCTCTCATTCGCGACACCTCCTTCTGCACCTTAAACGGCACCTATGGTCCGACACAAGGCGAAATCCCCCTGGTCCAGTGAGAAAGCAGCGCCCCTCCCAAGTGAGAGACCTAGATCGGCCTCAGCGAACCCTTATGGGCTCGTCCTCGGCCTTAAAGGGTTGAACGACTGCCCGTCTGCGCGGCAGGCGAAGAGACAACGCTCAGTATCGAAGCCGTAGGCGGTCGTGGTCAGTCGGACGCGAGCTTTAACCCCAGCACACCGGCCACGATGACGATCAGGCAGAACAGCCGAAACGCATCACGAGACTCGCCAAACAGCAGCATGCCAACAAGCGCCGTGCCAGCGGCGCCGACGCCCGTCCATACCGCATACCCTGTGCCGACCGGAATGGTTTTCAACGCCTCGGCTAGAAAGACAAAACTCGCGATCATGGCCGCAACCGTGCCCAGCGTTGGCCATAGTCGGGTGAATCCCTCCGTGAATTTCAGACTGCTGGCCCATACGATCTCGAAAAGTCCCGCGCCAAAGAGATACCACCAAGCCATCACTCCTCCTTTGCCATTAGTAGATCATGCCACAACCACAAAACCCAATGCTGAACGAGTGTCCGGTCTTTATCAGCGGCTCATGTTCATACTAGAAGAGTCGAGATCCGTTCGGAGATCGTACATCAAGCGCCGCCGTTCGGACGACCAACGGACCACAGACTCTCGCTTGGTCTCCCGAGGCCCAGCAAGGAGGAACGGTTGTCCCCGTGCGGACAGGGTTTCCCAGAACTCTCTCCTTCTATTGCCTTGCTATTGCCTTTCATGACTCCTTACATCGCGGAGCGCACTCCGTCATCGCCGTACGACTATTCTGTGGCTATGATCTTCTCCCCGTCCGTCCGTAAGCGGAGTTCCAGAACAGCCACCGCAGCCCATTCTTTATAGTTCTATTCGGCTTGGGAGGACCAGCCGCAGTCCAGTGGTCGCATCACAACCACAACAGACGAAAGCCGCTCGGACGCCATGGAACACACCTTGCGTGCATGTGCGTAAAACGAAGGAGCACCATGGCAGACACTGTAGCGGATATCCTCGTGGACCGGCTGCTTGACTGGGGCGTGCGTACGATTTTTAGTCTTCCCGGCGACGGAATCAATGGCATATATGAGGCTTTACGCACACGCAGCGATCGAATTCAGTTGATCCAGGTGCGCCATGAGGAAGCCGCCGCATTGGCTGCCTGCGGTTATGCCAAGTTCACCCGCCGCCTCGGTGTGTGTCTGGCGACCTCGGGCCCTGGTGGCATCCACTTGTTGAACGGCCTGTACGATGCCAAGTTCGATGGCCAACCCGTGTTGGCCATCACCGGTCATACGTATCACGACCTGATCGGCACGCATTATCAGCAGGACGTGAATCTGGACAGGCTCTTCATGGACGTCGCGGCCTACAGTGAACGGGTCATGGGCCCGGAACATGTCTGCAATGTCGTCGATGAAGCCATCAAAACGGCCATCTCCAAGCGCACCGTCGCACACCTCACCATCCCTAAGGATATCCAAGAGTGGACGGGCGACGGACTCCGATCCAAGGCCAACGTCGCACGGCACAGCGGCGATCTCTACACCGACCCCCTGCCCCTGCCGCCACAGACCCAGATCCAGGAGGCTGCTGCCCTGATCAACCAAGGGTCGAAGATCGTTATCCTGGCCGGCCGCGGGTGTCTTCCGGCACGCGACGAAGTGGTGGCCCTGGCGGAAAAGTTGGGCGCTCCAATCATCAAACCGCTCCTTGGGAAGGCCGTCGTGCCGGACGATCATCCGTATACCACTGGCGGTGTCGGGCTGCTCGGAACGGCGCCCTCGCAGGAAGCACTTCAAGAATGTGACACCCTCATCCTGGCCGGAACCAGCTTTCCCTATCTGGAGTTCTATCCAACACCGGGACAAGCCAAGGCCATCCAGATCGACCTCGATGCCGCCCGTATCGGGCTACGCTACCCAGTCGACATCGGCCTCATCGGTCAATGCTGGGACGTGCTCCGCGCCTTACTCCCGCTCGTCCAACAGAAACATGATCGAGGGTTTCTGACTCGGAGCCAAGACCGAATGCGACGCTGGCATCAGTTGATGGAGGAACGCGGCACCCGGAACGACAAACCGTTGAAACCGCAAGTCGTCGCCCATCGGCTCAATGAGGTCCTGGCGGACGATGCCATCATTTGCTGCGACACCGGAACGGTGACAACCTGGGCCGCTCGCCATATCCGGATCCGGGGCACGATGGAGTTTTCCGTGTCAGGCACGCTGGCAACCATGGCTTGCAGTCTGCCGTACGCCATTGGGGCCGCGGTGGCGCACCCTGGACGCCAGGTCGTCTGCTTTACGGGAGACGGGGGCTTTACCATGCTGATGGGCGAACTGGCCACGATCGTGAAGTATCGGCTGCCGGTCAAGATCGTGATCGTCAAGAACGACGTGCTCGGGATGATCAAGTGGGAGCAAATCGCCATGGAAGGCAATCCCCAGTATGGCGTGCAACTGCAGCCGATTGATTTCGCGGCGTTTGCACGAGCCTGCGGAGCGGGCGGCTACATGATGGACGATCCGCAGTCCGTTCCCAATGTGCTGCGAGAGGCGTTCCGACATCCCGGCCCGGCCGTGATCGAGGCCGTCGTCGATTCGAGCGAGCCGCCGCTTCCTGGCAAGGTCACCACTGAGCAAGCCTGGAATTTTGCCAAAGCGCTGGCGCGAGGGCAGCAAGACCGCTGGGAGATCATAAAAACCATGGTGGAAGACAAAGTCCGGGAGGTCATCTAGCACGCAACGGTTTCTAAAAATACTATTGCAGGCCATGGATGGAAAAATCGCGTCTTGCGGGGATCGTGCAGACCGGCGTTGTTAGACTGCAGCCGATCAATACTGCGGTTACACGAACGAAGGACCCAGGGACCGTGGTGAACCGATCCCGTAAGGGAGCCGCCGACTGCGATGTGGGCGGTGAAGCATTGAGCGGAAATACGGCTTACCGGACCTTCGCAAAATCGGCTTCGAATTCGGTCATCTTCCCGTCGGGAAAGAAGACAATGATCTTGGTCTTGGCCATAGGATCAAAGCTCTCATAGGCAAACCGGGCGGTGAAACGCGAGCGATAGGCAGGACCGCTACCTTCATTCTTGCGGCCGCGCTCGGCCGGGCTCACGTCGATCGGCTTGATATTCTTACTGCCCTGCTGAAAGGCTACCTGGGCTCCCTCGGCAAAGTATTCGTCGTCGCCACAGAGCTGGACTTCTATCTCCATATTGGGCATGTCGACCACTTTTCTGATGAATTCGTCCGGCATCCGAACTTCTCTCTTTTGCTTCTTCGATTCAGCGGCTTCCTGGCGGCCGAACGCTTCCAAGCGATAGCGCTTCGTGCGGAGGACGGCGCTGGTGCCGCATGGTTCTTTTTCGGGATCCGCACCCACACGTGTGACCAAGGCCGCTTGCTGAAGCACCTTTTTGACATCCTCGGGCGAATTCGCTTTGTCCATGGGAGCCCGGCCGGCTTCAAGGGCCTTTTGCGCTTCTTCCGGAGACAGTTTCACGTCAATGGCAAACGCAGATCCGGTTCCTATGGCCAGGACGCCCATCATAACGATGATTCCAAGACCCGCTTGCTTGCTCCGTTCACACACCATGACTTCCTCCATCGAAGAAGACGAATAAATTATCGGTTTAATGAGTTCATTGTAGGGGAAGGGTCCCCTCTTTGGCAATCTGGCCGGGGAAGCGGTTCCAATTCGGGTATGGCCTTCGCTGATACAAGGCATCAATGTCGGATGGAACCGGATGTCCCGCCTCGGTCAGCAACCCAGCCACGACCTTCAGCGGTAGGCCCACGACCGTGGTGAAATCTCCATCGAGATGGTCAATGAAGAGGCCGCCTCGCCCCTGAATTGAATAGGCGCCGGCTTTGCCGAGCGATTCGGTGGTGTCGAGATACGCGTCGATGTCCCGCTCGTTCGCCGGTTTCATGACGACGATTGCCGTTGCCGTCTCGACGCGGCGCGTGTGGCTGCCCGGCCCACAGCACGCGACGGCTGTATGAACGTAATGTGTGCGCCCTGCCAACCGCATTAACATCGACCGTGCCTCCGCCAGATCGACCGGCTTTCCCAGGAGAGTGCCGTCGAGTTCAATCACCGTGTCGCTACCCAGGACCACATCTTGCGACCGGTGCCTCGCCACTGACAAAGCCTTTTCTTCGGCAAAGCGAGCCGCCTGATCACGAGGAGAGACACCTGCAATGGGATCTTCGTCGAAGGCGGGCGCACAGACCACGAAGGAAACCCCTAATAACTGCAGAAGTTCTCGCCGGCGCGGCGAGGTGGAGGCCAGCACTAGCTGCATCGGGAGGTCAAGGAGTCCAGATCGTCGACTGAATCCGCCGACGTCCCGTCCACCACCCCCTGCAGTCGATAGGCGGCAACGACGCTTTCGAGTTCTTCAACCGAGGACACACGAAACATCCTGGCACGAAGCGCGGCGGCATGAGGAAAGCCTTTGCAATACCAACCGAGATGCTTCCGCATGCGATGAAACTGACGTGGTCCCAAGAGCCCCTGAAACTGACGGGCATGCTCCAATAAGACCGCAAACCGCCGATCGAGTGAGATCGGCAACCGCACACCCGATTCGTCTCCTTGGCGCCATGCCAATGCACGCGCGTGTTCCTTGCCGTCAAAAAGCCAGGGGGCGCCGAGAACGGCTCGACCGATTAACACGCCGTCCACACCCGTTTCTCGTACCCGCTGCCCCGCTTCCTCAAGGCTGTGCACGTCGCCATTGCCCAACAGCAACGTCCCTGTGCCGCTGGCAAGGGCCGCGGCTCGTCGGATGGCCTCCCAATCGGCAGCCCCTCGATACATCTGCTGTAACGTCCGCCCATGAAGCGAGATGAGGGCCGGCTGCTCCAGTAACAACTGCTCCACCCATGGCTCCACCGCCACGGTGTCGTAGCCCAACCTCGTTTTCACTGACAACGGCAACAGCCGCCGCGCAACCGGAACGGCTGCGCCTCGCCGCTCGTTCAGTCGATGAAGGGCCGCAATACGACACGGTTTGAATCCGACCTGCTCCAAGGTCTGTCCACCCGCCCAGTCTTCGAGACCTCTTCTGGTGGCCTGAATAATCGCACGAGCCAATTCAGGCGTCTTAATCAACCCGGCCCCGGACCCTGACGATGCCACGCTCTTAGACGGACAGCCCATATTGATATCCACCCCGTCGAACCCCAACTCGCAGACGGCATGCGTCGCTTGGTAGAAGAGGTCCGGGTCTTTCCCGTAGAGCTGCGCGACCATCGGACGTTCCATCTCACTATAGATCAGCGTCTCCAGCAAAAATTCAGGACCTCGGCAGATATCATGCACATGCGTGAACTCCGTAAAGCTGACGTCGGGCTTCCCTTCCCTGGCAATGATGGCCCGGAAACTGGCGTCAGTGACGCCGTCCATAGGGGAGAGACCGATGATCGGACGCGGGAGCAAAGGCCAGAAATTCATTGTGACCCGATCGGCGCTCGTATGACCGGTACGCTCGCGAATCGGTAGGCCTCTCGAAGGTCCTCGGCCTCACGTCGTGCCAGCGCATCATACTGCGGCGCTTCTTCATGAACGAACTGCAAAAATCCATCGATTTTGAGAAGGAAAAAATCATAGGCGGCCGAGAGGGGCCGCGGTTCGCGAAACCAGAACGGCAGGAAACTCGACAAAGGAATGGCACACTCGGCCAGGCGGCGGCAGGTCTCTGGAAACATGGTCCCGAGCTCACCGCCCCACTGCAGGATTTCATACGGGAGATAGACCTGTCGGTACAGGTCAAGATGTTCGTCACAGGCCGTACGGCTGGTCCATTCAGGCCCTGCCGGCTCAGCGCTTCCCGAAATGACGCCGGCATACCGTCGGTAGGCGGCTATAACAACGTCTCTCGTCGCCTGTGGGACCGGGTCCCTCTCGCCGACGTGGCTCACAGTGAGCTGCCCGCTCTGATCTTCAGGCGCCGCCATGCAGTGCTCGTAGCGCCGGTAAAACCGGCGAAACTCTTCCACGATCATGGCAACCGGTTTGGTGTCCACCTCTAAGGCGAGCCCCCTCAAATGAGTTAGGCGCCGATCACTCAGGATCTGATCGAGCATCTCGTACAGTACGGAAGGAATCGGCGCCCCATGACCATCCGTCCAGAGCGGCAAGGCAGCGTCCCCGCAGGTCGCTGATTGCAATGCAGTCTGCCCGCCGGATTCATGAACGGCTAATCCGGCGACATGGATCTCGATGACGCGATCAAGAGGAAACTCTGCCAGGAACTCGTCGACGAACTGCCTCAGGGTCGCCGTGCGCCAGGCGCCACTATACCGGTAGACGGTCCATAAGTGCCCGACATCCAGCACGACACCACAAGAGGTCTGTTCGCTTACAAGGCGGAAAAAAGTTGGAATCGGAATCGTTCCTGCTACAAAGTACGTGAGCGGGGGCAGTTCAAGAAGCACTAACGGAGAGCCGCCCTTGCCGAGGGGGCAATGCCGATCCAGTAGACTCTGCACATACCAGGCATTCTCGGCCACAATGGCGGCGCTGCTCTCGGTATAGAGTGGCGGCAGGTACGTTCCGACCGTATAGCCAGCGATGTGTTTGGTGGCACATTCGTGGTTCATCCAGGCGCTCTGCAAGATCTGAAGATGGCTCGCGACTTCGATGACTTCTTGCGTGAACAGCGCGTCCTCGGTTGCCCCCGGTTGCGTAAGCCACAAGCCTTCGCCATGATAAGTGACAGGGCTGGTCGCCATAGCGTGCCGCACAGCGCGCAAGGCCGGAGAAGTGGCGCGGAACACCTCGAGATACTCCGGATGCAAGCCCTGCTCATGCAGCCCTTCGAGCAAGCCGCCCACGTCGGGAGAGTACACATCGACGGAAAGGCCGAGACCGTGTCGTCCCACCCGCCGCAGACGTGCAAGAAAGTCAGTATGTATGGCGCTGGCTGCCGTCATGCTTTTCGCGTCATCGCCAGAACAGCGGGGGTCAGTGTATGCTCGGAAAGCATGGAATGACAAGACGATCCGTCTACCACGAGGCGCTCCGAGGGTCTGCTATACTTGCCATACATCGTGCGGACCGGGCCTTCCTCGCCCTGTAGACAAGGATCTCGCCGCTCGATGCTGACCGAGAAAAATCAACGCAACCCACGAATCCCGGATTATCCGAATACTGTGGTCGCACACATGATGACACCCGGTGTGGTTCAGATTCCCGGTGACGTATCGGTCACCGAAGCCGCCTCGTTATTGGAACGCGAAGCCATGCCCTGCCTCCTGGTGAAGGATACCGAGTCGCGGTTTGGATTGATGACCGCTACCGACATCGTCAAAAAGGTCGTGGCCCAAGGCCTCGAACCGGACGACATTGAAGTACGGGCCATCATGACCCGGCCGGTCCAATTCATTGAATACGATCGTGCCCTGGAGGACGCATCCACCCTCATGATGTCCACCGGCTCACCTATTTTGATTGTGACGAAGCTGGATCAACCAGTCGGAGTCCTCACCGCCCGCGATCTCCTGCTTTCACCAAGACGCTGCCGCACGAATCTTCCGGCATCGATCCGGGTCACTGACGAAGACGGTCATGGCGCGCCGCATCAGGCGGTCATCATTGAGTTAAGCCATATCGGCGCCCTGGTGGAATCGCCCGCGTTACTGCTTCCCGGCACCAAAGTCATCGTCAGCTTTTCGCTTCCCGAACAACACTCCCCTCTGATCGTCGAGGGAACGATCCTCACCGACTATGAGCAGGGCGGAACAAGAGCGGCGTCGGCACCACCCGCTGTTGACGTGCAATTTACGCGTCTCTCCCCATCCGATCAGTCCCGCATCAAAGCTTGGGTGCTTCAGAATGCCCCCAAGACGTCCGATCTCTCTTAAGCCGACACGGCGTGTCAAAACGACTTTGACCAACGGTTGATCCATTGGTAAAATTTGCCCTATCGCATTTTTCGCCCATAGCGAGGACACCGGCATGAACCCTTTGACGAAATCTCAGCACACCAAGCTCCGCGCTCCGGTCCCGAAAGATGTCACCCTCCAACAGATCAACGCGCTGCTAGACAGTCCGGAAGACGACCTGCACGCCGGACTGATCAAGGAACTGCTCGCCGGACTGTTGAAGCTGCATGACGCCCGTCTCGACCTGCTGGATTTGAAGATCGTCAATCGTGCCATCAAGGAGCTGCGTCATGCCTTCGGCGTATTCCGCGGTTATCGCGATCGACCCAAAGTCAGTATTTTTGGTTCTGCACGAACTCCATCGGACGACCCCAATTACCAGCTGGCTCACCGGTTCGCCGAAGCGGTGGTGCAACGAGGGTTCATGGTGATTACCGGCGGCGCCGACGGTATCATGCGGGCCTGCCAGGAAGGGGCGGGCCGTGACAATAGTTTTGGCGTGAATATCATGCTGCCCTTTGAACAAGGCCCGAACGCCACGATTGCGGACGACCCGAAGCTGATTACCTTTAAATATTTCTTTACCCGGAAACTAATGTTTCAGAAGGAAGCGAACGCCATCGCGCTCTTCCCAGGGGGCTTTGGCACGCACGACGAGGGGTTCGAAGTCATCACGCTAGCGCAAACCGGCAAGAGCGATCCGATGCCCATCATCTGCCTGCAGGCACCGGGCTGCGACTACTGGGATGACTGGGCCGCCTTCATACATAAACAGCTCCTGAAACGGAAACTCATTAGTGAAGAGGATCTGAGCCTGTTCAAGATCGTGGATTCCGCCGAAGCGGCCGTGGAGGACATCCTGGGATTCTATCGCCGGTACCATTCTATCCGCTTCGTCGGCCGCCAAATGGCCATGCGCCTCAAAACCTCCCTTTCCGCCGAACAGCTGGATGAAATTCAGCAGCGATTCAGCGACCTGCTGACCGAAGGCCGATTCGAACTCAAGGGAGCACTGGAAGAAGAGCTCGATGAACCGGGGCTCAAAGATCTCCCACGACTGGTCTTCAGCTTCAACCGGAGGAGCGCCAGCCGGCTCAGGCAGCTGATTGATCACCTCAACGCGCTCTAGACGCTAGACGCGCAGCCACACCCCGGCTTTCGTGCCAATTGGAAATCATGACCCGATCACCGACCCTTCGCCGAGCTGACGATCCGCCTGACATAGTCCTCTACCATGCCGAGTGTTCGGATGGTTTCGGTGCAGCATGGGCCATCTGGAAGCGATTTCAGGGTGCCCGTTTCATTCCGGTAAAACACGGCCATCCCCCGCCGGAAGGGCTCGCCTCTCAGCGCGTCGTGATCGTGGACTTCAGCTATGCACGACCGATGCTGGAGAGCATGGCCTCTGAGACGAAGAGTCTGCTGGTCTTGGACCATCACATTACGGCCCAAGAAGCGCTGGCCGGGTTGCCTTATACGTATTTTGACCAGAGCAAATCCGGGGCCGTACTCGCGTGGGAATGGGCTCATGAGAGCCAGGCACCGTGGTTACTGCGCTATATTCAAGACAAAGACTTGTGGAAGTGGGCGTTGCCCGGCAGCCGCGAGATTAATGCCGCGCTCGCCTCGTATCCATTTGACTTCCAGCTCTGGGACCGATTTTCCCAGTCGACCCTGGAGGAGGAAGGACGGGCGATTCTGCGCTATGAACGCGAGCTCGTGAGTAAACTGGCAGGGCAGGCCGTCATGGTGGAATTTCAGGGCGAGGTCGTGCCTTCGGTGCAGAGCGCGATACTTACAAGCCAGATTGGCGAGCGGCTATCTGCCGATCATCCGTTCTGCGTCATTTGGCATGAGCGCGACGGTCGGCGGTTCTTCAGCATGCGCTCGCGCGAAGACGGCACAGACGTGGGAGCCATCGCGGCCTCGTTCGGCGGAGGCGGCCATACCCATGCGGCCGGATTTTCCGTTCCATTGGGTCCCGATGGAACCGTTCCAGTCGACCCGGCCTTACCGCGCCCCATCACGGATCGCCGGCGCGCTCCCTGAACGCCGTGATTCCTCTTCACGACGATAACCCCACCGAGCGATCACCGATCGTCACCATCCTGATCATTGTCAGCTGCGTACTGGTGTTTTTTTACCAGGCCAGTCTACCGTCACGACCCGGCCAAGCCTTTGTCTTTCAATACGGCGCCATCCCGTCGCTGGTGTTCGGTCATGCCGAATTGCCTGACGAGGTGGCCGCAATTCCCGCGATCATGACATTGGTCACGAGCATGTTTCTACACGGTGGCTGGATGCATTTGATCGGCAACATGCTCTATTTATGGGTCTTCGGAAACAACATCGAGGACGTCATGGGGCATGGCCGTTTCATCCTGTTCTATGTTGCCTGTGGCATCCTGGCGGCGCTAAGTCATGCGATCACGGATGCCACTTCCCAGATCCCTATGGTGGGTGCCAGCGGAGCAATCTCTGGGGTGCTGGGGGCCTACGTCCTCTTGTTCCCTCGCGCGCATGTCCTGGTGCTCATTCCAGGCATTGGCATGACGCGCGTCGCGGCCGGTGTGGTGCTCGGAATGTGGTTCGTGACTCAGTTGATCAGCGGGGGCATCAATATGGGGGCTCGCGGTGGCGGCGTCGCCTTCTTCGCGCATATCGGAGGGTTTGTGGCAGGAATGGCCTTAATCGGCTTCTTCAAACAACCGCATATCCGATTCTTTTCACCGGGCCACACGCGTCGTTGGGACCCGTGACCCGGCTCTTTCCTCACTAGACGTGAGATCTCACAACTTTGGTTTTTGCAGGAGCGCTTCCAAAGTAGCCGGCTTTTCCTGCCGGCCGGACTTCATGTTATGGGGAGCGCACAAAAACTCTGTCTCATCCAGGACTGTAACCAGGCGGCCAAAAGGTAGAAGAACAACCTCAGAAGAGGAAAGAGGTTGACCAGATTAATGAGGGACCGGGGTTGAGGAAAGCCGTTGGAGAAACTGTCCCGCCCGCCCCTCGGCAAGTTCAATACGATCCGCGACAAACGTCACATGGCCCATTTTCCTGCCGGTACGGACCACCCGCTTTCCGTACAGGTGCAGGACTGCACCGGGGATGGCGAGCAAATCGATGTACCCCTGGCCTGCGGTCATGCCCCGAAGTTCTTCCCCGATCAGGTTTACCATCGCCGCATGACTAGCCATGCGGATTTCGCCTAACGGCAAGCCGCAGAGGACGCGCACTTGTTGCTCGAACTGAGAGACCGTACAGGCGTCCAGAGTATAGTGGCCGGAATTGTGGGGACGCGGTGCGACTTCGTTAATGAGGAGCTGCCCATCCGCCCGCTGGAACAGCTCCACGCAAAAAACGCCGACTCCCTTCAGCGCCGTCACCGCCTGCCGAGCGAGATCCGCCGCCTTCATAACCATCTCCGGCGGCAGAGAGGCCGGCGCAAGGGTGAGACGCAATATACCGTGGTTATGCCGGTTCTCCACCACTGGATACGTCTGGCACACGCCTGTGTGGTCGCGTACGACCAGCACGGATAATTCCCGCTCAAACGGAACGAGGCTTTCAACAATCCATCGCAGGCCCGCACGCGCGGTGAGTGTCAATCCGTGCTGAACCGCTTCGGCCTCGGACCGGTGACCAATTACCCATTGCCCCTTTCCATCGTATCCCGTGGTGGCCGTTTTGCAGATTGCGGGAACACCGATGGTGGCGAGCGCCGTCCCGAGCTGGCCGGGCGAGTCGATACTGGTAAATGACGGAACAGGGAGGCGACAGGATTGAAAAAACAGCTTCTGTTCGATCCGATCTTGAATCAGCCGGAGCACCAGACTTCCGGGCCGCACCCGATGATGCTCCTCCAGCCAAGCACACAAACTCGCGGGAACGTTTTCCCATTCCAGGGTAACGGCGCGAACCCTCTTGGAGAAGGCTTCGCGCGCGGCGGTATCCGAAAACGGCGCAATGCAGGAATAGCCGGCGAGACGATGTGCAGGCGCCTCGGGATCAGGATCCCAAACGGCCACATGGTACCCCATACGCCCCGCCGCCTCAGCAAACATCGCGCCCAGTTGTCCACCCCCCAGAACACCCAACGTGGAACCCGGTTCAATTCTCGCCTCGGTCACGACTGCCGGCTCGCCGCCTCGGCCTCAAGGTTTCCTAAACTGGTCCCCTGCGCCTCGGGAGAGTTAAGGACACTTTCGGTCAACATGGTCCGGAACGCCTTCACACGGGTGGCTACCTCGGGGTAACGGCCGGCCAGAATCTGCCCCGCTAGGAGCCCGGCATTCTCGGCTCCTCCGATCGCCACTGTGGCCACGGGAATGCCTTTGGGCATTTGCACGATGGAGAGCAGCGAATCAAGCCCCCGGAGATGCTCCGTGGGAATGGGGACCCCGATCACGGGCAGCAGCGTTTTGGCCGCCAGCATCCCGGGAAGATGCGCGGCACCGCCAGCCCCGGCAATAATGACTTCAATGCCGCGGCCTGATGCCGTCGACGCGTACTCAAAGAGCCGATCGGGAGTCCGGTGGGCTGAGACGACGAGCAGTTCGTATGGAATTTCGAGTTCTGTCAGAATGGCGCCGGCTTTTTCCAGAATGGGAAAGTCAGACTTGCTGCCGCCTAACACGGCCACGATCGGCTTTCGGTCCGGTACGTCGAACGGACCCTTTTGTGGTGATCGGCTTACTTTTCGTCCTGCCCCTGTCATGCCCACCCCTTTCCTGTTTCGCCCTCTCGTGAAAATTGCGACACCTTAACGACTCCGCCGGTGATGGTCAAGGCGGCCTCCGCCTCTCGATTTTAGTGCAATTCCTTCCCAAAATTGACCCCGCCAGCTCTTTTCTTCTATGATGGTTGGGTCAGCGCTCCTACCGCTCCCTCGCAGACGGCATATAAAGGGGGGTCCGTGGCTCGCCTGGGTCTGGGATTCAAGAATAAAGTCCGATCGCTCGTCCAGCAGGAATCCGGTCTGGACGAACTGTCCATTGACAATCTGGCCACATCAACCAAGCTCCGATCTTGGGAAGCCGTTCAAATACCGGAACGGCTGAAGTTTTCGTCGCGTCTCGCTATCAAGCTGGTCGTCCTCTTCCTGCTTATTATCGCCTTCGTTCCTTGGACTCAAACGATTACGGTAACCGGCCAATTGTCTGCCTATAATCCATATGAGCGCCCCCAGGATATTGAGGCGCAGATTACGGGCCGCATCAAGAAATGGCATGTCTTCGAAGGGGTACGGGTCAAGCAAGGAGACTTGATCCTTGAATTAGACGATTACGACCCCAATTTCATGGCGCCCGGCTTATTAACTTTCTTGGCTCAACGCAAGAAGGCCTTGGAAGACACTCGACAGGCCGCCCTGTCTCGCGCCGAGCAACTGGACAAGCGCATCAAGGAAATGCAGAACCTGGTGAGAGCTGCGGTGCCGTCCGCCGAAGCGCGCGTGGTAGAAGCTGAAAACAAGGTGCGCGAAGCTCGACAAAGGGTGGAGGCGGCAAAAATTGCTGTTGCGACAGCGGGTCTCAATGTCGATCGCCATCGACAAATGGCCGAACAAGGACTCGTGTCCCAACGCGAGTTGGAATTAGCTCTCCAGTCGGCGATCTCAACCCAGGCCGATCTTCAGGCGACGGAGGCCAACCTGAAGGGCGCCGAGCAGGCGATGAAAGCCCTCAGCTTCGGGAAGAATCAAGTCAACGCGGAAGTGCTGCAGCGTCTGCTGGATGCCGAAGCGGCTCGCGACGCGGCCGTGGGGGAAGCGGGCCGTGCCGCGGACCAATTGGCCGATGTCCTCTTGCGGCAGTCGAACGCCGAGCAACGCCGCCTGGCCAGCCGAGTGCTGGCGCCGGTTGACGGCACCATCGTCAAAATGGCCCAAGCCGGCGTTGGGGAAACCTTGCGGCAGGGCGACAAGATCGTCCGACTCTCTCCCACGAGTGTTGATAAGGCGATCGAAATGACCGCGGACGGCCTCGATGCCCCGCTCTTGAATGTCGGCCGGAAAGTCAAAATCCTTTTCTACGGCATTCCGGCCATTCCGCTGCCGGCCTGGCCCGAGCTCATGGCCGGGACTTACTCCGGCGTGATCAAAGTGGTGGACCAAGTGGACGACGGAAAGGGAAACTTCCGGTTCTGGGTGGTCCCGGATGCGGAAGATCGTCCGTGGCCCGATCAAAGCCATGTCAGACAAGGTACAAAAGCGATGGGGTGGGTCGTCCTCAATCGCGTGCCGCTATGGTATGAGCTGTGGCGGCGTTTCAATCTGTTTCCTCCGGATTATCAAGAACGGCCACCCAGCTTGATTGATACGCTGTTGCCCAAAGCCGGACGAGGTGCGAAGTAATCGATCATTCGTGCCTGTCTCAGGTCCCACCCGTTCAGTCTTGTCATAGCCTGCCCGCTTTGCGCCATGGGGGCTGTGGGCCTTCGCCATCCAACACGCATCCGAAAGGAGTCGCTTTATGAAGTGCCTGAGAATGCTCACGGTCGTGTGGCTGTTCGCCTTACCGCTGGCGGCAGCAGCAGCGCCTCCTTTAGAGTCGTTACCGGCTAAACCGCTGCCGCCTATTCCACTGAGCCTCGACGAACTGCATGCATGGATCGATCGTTCGCATCCGCTCCTAAAGGGAGCCGGCACGGAAAAGGTGATGGCACGAGGGAAAATGTTGAAGGCCCTGGGTGCCTTTGAACCCATCCTCGTCAACGACACCGAACTCGAGCGTTTCATTTCCAGCTCAAATCCACAAAGGGGCACGCAGACAGTCGGTTTCAACGACACGCTGATTGAAGCGCGCCACCCCTGGGGTTTTCGTGGCAGCGCAGGTTTTCGTCAGGCCATCGGTGATGCCACGATCCCCGACCTTACAATCGGCGACAATCAACAACTCATTCTGGGCGGGTTCTTTCCGCTGTTGAGAGGCTTGGTGGTGAATCCGGAAAACGCCGAGCTCCAGCGGTCGGAATTGGCCGATCCTCGTGCCGACGTAAAGATCGCTCAGACGAGGCAGGACCTCTTCCTTGCGGCCGCGTCCCAATTCTGGGATTGGGTGGCCGCAACCAAATATGTCGATGTACAGAGACGGGCCTTATCGGTATCCGAAGACCGCTATAAGCAGGTAGAGGGCCGTGCCAAGGCGGGCGCGGTTGCGCCGCTGGATGTGGTGGAGGCGGGGCAGGAAGTGCAGCGGCGCCGGGAAGTCACCATTGCGGCCCAACGGACCCTGGAGCAGGAGCAATTCAAACTGTCCATGTTCCTTTGGGAGCAGGGCGCGCCCACCCTCCCGCCCGCCGATCGCGTGCCGGAGTTTCCTCCGCACGTGCTCTCTCCATCCGCAGATACAGTGAAGGTCCATAAGCTCCAGGCAAGACAAGAACGTCCGGAAGTGAAGGAAGTGGACATCGAGGCGAAGGTGAATAATATCGATCTCGCCCTGGCCAAAAACAACCTGCTGCCCAGTCTGGACGCGGAAGCCGCCCCGGCACGGGCCCCGGAGAAGTTCGTCCTCGGACTCGGCTACCGGTTCGGAGTCGAACTCCGTATTCCCATTTTACAACGCCGAAGCCGCGGACAAGTGCTGGAGGCGCAGGCCCAAGCCGATAAACTGGTGCTCGTTCAGCACTTCCGTGAGCAACAAGTCGTCGTGGACGTGGATAACGCCCTCTCGGCCATGGAGCGAGCGAAGGAGCGCATGGAAGCGGCCGCTCAATCGTTGCGGCTTGCCAAGACCTTGGAAGAGGGGGAACGGTTCCGCTTTGGCCTCGGGGCGACGAGCGTGCTCTTCGTTAACCTGCGAGAGCGAAATTCAGTCGATTCCGAGATTCAGGTCATCCGAGCGAAAGCGGATTACCACAAGGCGCAAGCCCTCTATCAGTGGGCGATCGGTGCCTGGGCCAAAAGCAGCCCGAGCGCCGTGCCGGTCACTTATCGGGCACGCGACTAACACACCGCCGAATGGCAATTATACGGGGAGTTTGCTAGGGTGAGGCTTCCGTGGCATGCGGTTGGAGAGTCGTCCGGCACCGGAGGTGGGTGCCGACGTGGTCTCGTAAGGATCGGACGGGATGGCGCAGTACCATACTGAGAATCAGCCGAATCTCTTTCAGGCGATGCTAGGTCATTTGGGCCTTCTGTTCCGCCTGGAGCGAAGAATCCTCGCCCTCATATTTTCCTATTCTCTGGCGATCGGCCTGTTCTCACTCATCGTGCCTTTGACGGTCCAGGAACTGGTCAATACGTTCGCCTTTGCTATTCAGCCCATTACGATCGTCACGCTCGCAGGCGTCATGGTGGCGGCACTCGCCTTCGTCGGCGCGTTTAGGACCCTCCAATACTATGCAGTCGAGGTGCTCGAACGACGCGTCTTTGCGCGCATCACGATTGCCATGACACAGCAGCTGCCGCATGTTCGTTTCCAGGGCTTCAAACCTCGTTTCGCCAACTACTTTATGGAAGCGGTCCTCATGCAGCGAGCATTGTCCGTACTGCTCGTGGACCTGATCAACGTCGTCGTGGGCGGCGCCGTCGGCATGACCATCCTCGTCTTTTACCATCCGTACTTCCTGCTGTTCGATGCATTGCTGCTCGTAGGCTTCAACATCATTTTCTTTATGCTGTCACATGGCGGGCTACGAACGACCATCGACATGTCACACGCCAAATACGAAGCGCTGCACTGGGTCCAGGACATATCCTATAACCTGTTGCACTTCAAAGCGACGGACAGCCAATCGCTGCTGATACACCGGACTGATGAGCTGGTAGGTAAGTACGTCGAGAGCCGGCGGGCGCGATTTGCCGTCCTGCTCAGGCAGTATGTGGGCTCGGTTGCCTGGCAGGCTATCGCGCATAGCGGCGTTCTGGCCACAGCCGGATGGCTCCTGTCTATCGGCCAGCTGACGATCGGGCAACTGGTCGCCGCCGAAGTAGTCGTCAGCGGCCTCCTCATAAACTTTGAGGGGGTCATCAAGCGCATGGGCCATGTGTACTATTTTCTCACCGCTCTGGCTGAGCTGGACACCTTCTTTTCCCTTCCGAAGGATCAGAACTCCGCCAGCTTGTCAGTCCCGCTGCCTGATCCCACCGTGCACGGCATTCGCGTCACCTGTAAGGAATTGTCCGTCAACCATGCGGGGATTCCAGTCTTTGAAAACTTTAACGTGGAGGTGACGCCCGGAGAAAAGATCGGCATCTACGCCAGCACCACAATGGCCAAAACCGCCTTGGCGAGAGTGCTGGCGGGACTTGAACCGCCCAGCAGCGGGGTCATTCGCTATAACGGCATCGATCTCCGGCATCTAGACCTGGATGCCATCAATCGCTGCAGGGGCTTTATGCTGGATTCTCAGCTCTCGCTATTCGAAGGTACCATCGAAGACAACATCGTCCTGGGCCGCGCCTATGTCCCGTACAGCGATGTGCGGTGGGCACTCCGCTTTACCGAACTCGAAGAAGAGATCGACGCGCTGCCACAAGGCATCAAGACTCACGTGCGCATGCCAGGGATAGTCCTGGCGCCGACCCATATCCTGCGGATCCTGCTGGCGCGGGCGATCCTGGCGAGGCCGCAGATCCTGATCTTTGATGGCATCATTCACAACATGCAACCCACCATGCGGGAAACTATCTTGCGCCGCTTGTGCTCCAAGGACGAACCCTGGTCGGTGATTTTTGTCTCCAATGATCCCAATCTGACATCTCAGGTCGACCGCCGGATCATTCTCGACTGAGCGAAGGAGTTCCTGTGCGCCTCTTGCCCCGTGTGTCGATGCCGAAACCGACCTTTCCACAGCTGCTCATCAGTGTCCTGATTGCCGCATTAGGATGGTATAGTGGCCAGGCGCTCAGCCAGATCGATCAAGATCTGCGCATAATGTACACCGAATACACCCTCGGAGCTGCGGACCTGGCGCACATCTCCGCCGACGTCATTCGATATCGCAACACCATCATTCGCGCGCTGGAAGCGGATGACAAAGATGAGTTCGAGCGCATCACCGAATCACTACCGCATCAACGAGCCCGGATCCAGCATGCCGTCGACCGGTATGCGGCCGCCGGCTTGCGGGTCTCACGAAGCGGACGCAGCGAACCCGAGGACATTGAGGCGGTGCGCCGCAGCCTCGATCAGTACTTTTCCGTGGCCAGCATCACCATTCAACTGCTCACGCAGGAATGGAATATGGCCTCCACCGAGGACCGCGAAGCGTTGCGCCGAAAGGCGGAGGAACATGCCTCCGACAATGGAGGACCAAAGATGATCCAAGTGAGTCTCGCGCTGGACCGACTCCTGGATACAGTGGCCGACGTAGCGAAAGACATGCGGGATGAAGGTACGAGAACCATTCAGTACAGCAGCACCTTGTTAGTAGGTGGCAGCTTCTTCATCGCCGTGCTCAATTTGTTGATGAGCCGGCGCCGCTCGGACGAGCGGGTGGTGCACGAAGCAGACGGGGCCTCCACCCCTATGCCCTCCCCTTTGCCGCTCGATCCTTCGACGACTGCTCGCTAAGCCGCATTGAGAGATGGGGTCATCGCCGCCCCACCGCTTCAAGCAAACGCCCCCGTTCGTCACTATCCAACTCTTTCCACTTCCCTTGAGGCAATCCTTCTATGGTGATGTGCATGATTCGGACCCGGTGCAGCCGCGTGACCCGATATCCGAGAGCCTGACACATGCGCCTGATCTGGCGGTTCCGCCCTTCGGTCAGGATGATCCGGAATCGATCCGCCCGGTCGGTCTGGTGAAGCGTGCAGGGGTTGGTCATACGGCCCAGCACCATTACGCCGCGTGCCATTTGAGCGAGAAACGTCTGGGGATATGGCCGGTCCAGGTCTACCAGATATTCCCGCTCGTGCCCGAATTCTGTTCGAAGGATTTCATTGACGATGTTGCCATCGTTGGTCAGGAGAATGAGACCGGAAGAATCCTTATCGAGCCGGCCAATGGGGAAAATCCGCTCGGGATGGCCTATCTCGGCAATGATATTGCGCTTGACGTGTGCTTCACTGGTTGTCGTTACGCCGACCGGCTTATGGTACTTGATATAGACCGACGCGCGCTCCCACGGAATAATCTCTCCATCGCGTGCAATGACGTCAGTCGGCTGCACCCGATCACCGAGATGGGCCACACGACCATTGACTGTGACGGCGCCCGTTTCAACGAGGCGATCCGCCTCGCGACGCGAACAGATCCCGTGTTCGGTAAAAAACTTATTGATCCGGATGCTTGTTGTCACGGAAATGCAGGGGCGTTACGCGATGCGACGGCCGGCTCGAATGCGACCGAGGATGCGATACAGCAAGCGGGCCATGCAGAATTGCGGGGCGACGAATCCTTCGATGGGCGCGATTTCACTCACGTCCATTCCGATGATCCCGGGGCCATTGGCCAGCGCCGTGATGAGGCTGAGGGTATCGTACCAGCCGAGTCCACCAGGCTCAGGTGTGCCGAGAGCCGGCATGATAGACGCGTCAAGACCGTCACAATCAAATGTCAGATAGACGGGCCCGCGGCAGGCCGCCACGACATCCGGAATCCAACGGGACGCGTAACCGCCATATGGACCGGACGGGTCCAAGATCCTGGACGCAAAGAACGTCGTGATACAATCCGTCTTCTTAATGCGCTCGATCTCCTCCGGACTGATGGACCGGATTCCGACCTGGACGAGCGGGTGACCGTCCTCCACCACCCTTGCCATCACGCTGGCGTGGCTGAACGGATTTCCTTGATACGCGTCCCGAAGATCGCCGTGAGCATCGATCTGCACCACGCACATCCCAGGGTAGCGGGCGGCGTGCGCACGGATGGCACCAAGCGCGCCAGTGTGTTCACCGGTCAGCGTCACAACGAAACGGCCGGTACCGACGTGAGGGCTGACAAAGGCCTGAATCGCCTCCACGGCTTCTCGATCCACCTTGCCTCGAAGATCCAAGGGAGATTTGGTAGCAATGCCGCCCCATTCACGAAACGGTTCGCGGTCAAGTTGTTCATCGTAGAATTCCACTTGTGCGGAGGCTTCAATGATGGCCGAAGGCCCGCGATCCGATCCGAGGATGTAACTGGACGTATGTTCGTAGGGAGCGGGCAAAACATAGACTCCCGCCTGTTCAGGATGGCACCAGGGTTCATCGAGGCCTAGGAAGTTGTGGTCCGAATCGAGCCACCCAGCGGGAAGCGTCATGGGATCTGTTGTACCATACAGCAGGGCAGATCTAGCATCGGGGATTCCCCAGCAACAATCTAGCGGCGAGAACGCTTGGGAAGGTTTTCTTCAGGGATGAAGACCGCGAGCGCAACCACGGTGGTCCATTTGTTGGGCTTTCCGACGGCGGACTGAGTGATATTCAAGGTGCGAACGATTTTCCCGGCCATTTTGAAGACCTGCTCACGCTCTTTCCAAGCAATGTCCGGATCGAACTCGACGCCTAACGTGGTCGCGAGCATTTGCGCGGCCAGGTCTTCCGTGTACTCGCCGGTTTCTTCATCCGTTTCGCCATGCGCATGATGCTCGGACAGATATCCGTAGGTCCGGCGGTCGGTTGGTATCGCGAGTCCGATCGAGGCGGAGATGAGGCGATTCCGCTCGTTGGTCTCGGAACGAGCCATGACACAAAAGGTAATTTCACCGGGATTCAAGAGCTTTTCACCGCGCTTGCGGGGAACAATCTTGCAATTCGGCGGAAGGATCGACGAGACACTGACCAGATTGCAATAGGCGACGCCGGCACTGCGCAAGGCTTGTTCGAAAGAGGCCAGCTTCTCCTTATGTACGCCGACCCCTCTCGTCAGAAACATATGCGTAGGTACCATAGCCCCCTCTTTCCCTTAACTCACGTGACCCATCCGGTGCGCTCCGGGCGGCTGTTGTATCAAGATTGGTCCCGCTTCGCAATATCCTGAGCGGGAATTTCTTTACTGCCTGGCGCCCGGGTCTTTCAAATTGAGGACGAGAAGCCGCGGTTCAGTCATGTCGTCGATGGCAGCGCGGACGCCCTCGCGGCCGAGACCGGAATCTTTGACGCCTCCGTACGGCATATGATCCGCACGAAAGGTCGGAATCTCATTCGCCAGCACGGCACCGACTTCCAGATGGCGGAAGGCATGGAAGATCTTGTTCACGTCTTGGGTGAAAACACCGGCCTGCAGGCCATAATCCGATTCATTCAACGCCGACATCGCCTCATCGAGGTGCCGGTAAGGCGTGACGGTCACCACCGGCCCGAACACTTCCTGACACGAGACCTTCATATCGGGCTTTACGTTGGCGAGGACGGTGGCCTCTACGACAGAGCCCCTGCGTTTGCCGCCCAACAGTACACGGGCCCCCTGTGTCACCGCTTCGGCAATCCACTGCTCCACCCGCTGGGCCGCCGCCTGATCGATCAGCGGTCCGATGACCGTCGACTCCTCCGTCGGATCGCCCGCTTTGAGCCGGGCTACCTGCATGAGGAGCTTCGTGGTGAAGAGGTCCGCAATCGTGTGATGCACAAAAACCCGTTGCACGGAGATACACGTTTGGCCGGCATACCCGAATCCGCCCGTCGCACACCGTTGGGCTGCGAGGTCGAGATCGGCGTCGGGCTCGATGATCACGCCGGCGTTGCCGCCGAGTTCTAGCGTCACCTTTTTCTTCCCAGACTTGGCTTTCAACATCCACCCAACCGGCGCGCTTCCGGTAAAACTCAATAGCTTGAATCGGGGGTCTATCACGAAACGCTCGGCGATTGCGTTCTCACAGGGAATGACATTGAGTCCGCCTGGCGGGAGTCCGGCCTCCAAGGCGACTTCTCCGAGCAACAAGGCAGTCAGCGGTGTTTGCGGGGCCGGCTTGATCAGTATTGAATTGCCTGAGGCCAACGCAGGCGCCACCTTATGCGCGACAAGGTTCAGGGGAAAATTGAAGGGCGTAATGCCCAAGATCGGTCCGATGGGAAATCGGCGGAGAATGCCGAGATGGTTGTCGGTGTTTGGCGTCCAATCAAGCGGGATGACCTCGCCGGCGATGCGGCGGGCTTCTTCCGCGGCGACGGTGAAGGTCTGTACCGCCCGGCTCACCTCGCGACGGGCATCTGTGATCGGTTTGCCGGCCTCCGCGGTGATGCTAGCTGCAAACTCGTCCCGGCGTCTGTAAATCAGAGCTGCGATTTGTTGGAGAATGTTATAACGCGCATGCCCCGCGAGGGCCGCCATCTGCGTGGCCGCGCTTGAGGTGGACGCAACGGCTTGTTCGGCATCGGATTCAGTGGCTTGGACCACCTCGGCGACCACCTGCCCTGTGAAAGGATTCACGATACGGGCTGTCGTGTCGCCTGGTTTCCATTGGCCATGAACGAGAAATGGACGTGGTCCCTGCAAGAACGCGCTCGCTCCTACTGCAGCGATTACTCACTAACTTCAACCGGTGCCGTCGCTTCCATGGACGCTTCAGTGCTTGCAGCGGCCTGTTGCGCGGCCACAGCCTTGGCGATCAGTTCTTCCGTGCCCCAATCCCGTACAGCATCCAAGGTGAAGCCCTCGTATGTCGAGACGCCATGACAGGAGGGACAATCCGGCATGGGTACTTTCCGGTAGTACACCTCTCCTAAACAGGACATACACACCCAAAAATCATCGTCGCGATGGGACACGGGCCAGAAGGACTGCGTCGAAGCCATAAGATGATCCTACCTTATTGCATGGGTGGTTACGGGTTCCAATGGCGGCGCCCCGGCCAGCACTGTTGGCTCCGTATCGGGCGCCGCCGGGACTGCGTTCGAATGTGCGGCGTTGTTCAAAAGGCGGTCAATTTCTTCGGCGAACATGTCGAACGGAAACGCACCCGGAATCGCGATCGCCGGTTTTTTATCGGTCGGTTCGCTGGCCGTATGCATCAAAATAAACCCCGGAGTTCCGTGGAATCCCCATCGGTTCGCTTCTTCACGGTCGGTAAAAATAGACTTGGTGTACCGCCCATCCTTCAGACATCGTTCAAAGGCCGCTTGGTCCAGCCCCATGGCGGCGGCATGACGAACATACATGGTCTTCTGTAGGCGACCGCCTTCCGCAAACAATCGATCGTGCATCGCCCAATATTTTCCTTGTGCTCCGGCGCAGCGTGCCGCGGTGGCCGCCTCTACACCCGGTCCCTGATCGGCTCGAGGATAATCCCGATAGAGAAACCGCACCTTGCCGGTGTCGACATAGCGGGCCTGAATGCGTGGCCACGTTTCCTTGAAGAACTTCAGGCAATAGCCACACGTAAAATCCGAGTATTCAATCAAGGTCACCGGCGCATTGGCTTGGCCCCGCATACGGTCCTCCGCATCGTGGGTATCGTCGGCCCGCGCGAAGGCAGCTCCCTGAAGCCACGCCAACAGGACCAGAACGATGGTACCGGCCACAGACCTCTTCATGGGCGCTGTCCCGAATGGAGTTTCTTCCGTTCGAGCAATCCCATCATTAAAAGGGGCCATACCACTGTGGCATCGCTGAGGACTTCGGCAAACCGGCCGCCTTCTTTGGGAGGGACGAATTTTCCCCAGGAGACGCCCTCCTGGTAGGTGCAACCACTGAGCCCTCCCCAATAATCCGGTTCCGGGCAAATCCTCACTCCATAGTGAAACCGCGGTGGTTTGACGTTCAACCCCAGGCGCAAGTTACCAATCTCAATATAGGGTCCGACCTGTTGCGCCCAATTTCTGGGCACGCCGCCACCGATCGTGAAGATGCCCAACTTCTTAGCCGATAGCACGTGATCAGCATAGCTGTTCAGATCGAGATACGGATTGAAGGAGGGATACGCCCGATGAAGACTCC
Source organism: Nitrospiraceae bacterium (assembly GCA_014534095.1). The sequence goes on along the minus strand of JACVSD010000002.1, from coordinate 1,890 downwards.
GCAAGACATCAAGGTCGTGACCTTCGCCGGCTTGGGCGCGGGCTCGGTCGATGACGCGCCCCATGGCCCACGTTCCGACGTCCAACCCCATTTCCGAGTCAGTGAAGGCTGGAATGAAGACTGGAACTTTTTTCAGATAGGCGCTCTTCAGAATACCATCACTGTCGAATTCGTCGGCCAAGGTCTTCCCCAATTCTCGCGTGAGGAGCTCGGACGACAGGGCTTGCTCGTGATCGACCCGCTTGAGGGTCTGCGACACGACGTGCTCGACATAATTTAAGTTGGTTTCCATTTCGAGCGTGTCATAGACCCGATTATAGCCTTTCTGAAATAACTCTTCGTCGCTCATCGAGGGGGAATGGCGATAATGCGTTTTGCCGACCGATTCACTGAGCCCGTGCGCGATGAGCGCGCCCGTCGAGATAATGCACTGTACCATCCCGTGATCGATCATCGTGGTGATGATCTTTCCCATTTTGGCAATGGTCATGGCGCCAGAGAGGGTCATGACCACTTTGCAATCGGCGTCGTGAATCATGGCGCACAGCACTTCAAAGGCCTCGCCCAGACGACGTCCGCCGAACGCCGTCTTGCCCATGGCGACCAACAGATCATTGAAGGAAGCAATCTTCCCCGGATCGAGCGGCTCAAGCGCCTCTAGTCCGTCTTTTGCGCCATCATGAAATTCGCGGGTTGCCATGGCACCATCCTGAGAGGAGAAAATGTGAAAGGCGCTTTCCTTATACACAACCGACGATAGAGGCGTCAATGAAGAGGAGTGCGCCCGTGGATCGACTCGGTGCCGCAGGGGACCGAACAAGGTTTGCGCGATATCCAATGCGAGCGAGTGTTAGTCTATTGTGAATCTCTTGAACTCACTGCGAGCCGGAGGCGGACTCAAGTCGTAAGGTGCGCTGTATGGGGTGTCAGTGTTTCGCTACGGAAGTTCGCGTGCGCTCGAAATGCGAAGTCGACTCCGTCGCCAGTTCGGCGAAACTGGTCAACTCGGCAGCGATGATCCAGCAAGCCGCTACTTGCCCGCCGGACACGGCGAGAACAACAGTTCCGAGAAGCCGTAACTCTGTCGGTACGGCCCCCCTTGTCCTATGTATTGTCGGGGGCAGCTCGTTGAAGGAACTAAAGGTCCCTAATTGGCGGTAGCATGAGGAGACACTGTGGTGGTCCCAACGGGATTCGAACCCGTGTTTAAGCCTTGAGAGGACGGACGAAAGTGAAGAAAATCAACAGCTTGATTTGCCAAGACCGTCCGATGACTGACAAGCATTTACAATCACTTACAGAACGTCTGTCCTATATAGGACAAAGCCCGGAGCCGTCTCATTCTCATCATCACCTGTCTGCGTTCGTCCGAAAAGGGCCGTTGAAAAACAATCAACCTCCCAGCTTGAATCAACCGAGGAGGGTTATGACACACGGGGGTAAGAGACCTGGTGCGGGACGAAAGCAAGGCGTCCCGAATAAGGTAACGAGTACGTTGCGTGAGCGCCTACTGGCCTCTGGAGCATCGCCTCTAGAATTCCTCGTTGATTTGTACCGGACGCCCGAACCAGAACGGCAACCAGGAGAGAGCCCTATTATCTTTGCAGCTCGTTATAAGCAGTGGGCACATGATCGCTTGGAAGCCGCGAAAGCGGCAGCACCCTTTCTTCACCCAAAACTGCAATCTATAGAGGTAGCTGGTAAGGACGGCGACGGCATACAGAACAACCACACCGTTCATATCGAGATTGTGGAGGCATCTCAGGATGCCTAAGTCTGACTCAACAATGTAACGGCCATCAAACTGCCATTGGTAGGAGGTCCGCCCGCCGGCGGCCGGTGTTTATTCCCTCCTGTACCATTGCCACCACTGGCTGCATTCCCACCACC
>JACVSD010000019.1 GCA_014534095.1 Nitrospiraceae bacterium | reverse complement strand
GTGTGGAGGCGTCGGGGGCGCGGCCGCCCATTGTAGTGTCCTTAGCTGTGGTCCGCTGGAAAAACGGCGATCGGTTTGGCGTTGAATTCGTCCGCTTCGAGGGACAGTCTAAGCAGCAACTCGAAGAGATGCTCACTTAGCGGCAATCGTTCTCTGCGCTTTCCAAATCCGACGAGTTGCCCCTGCAAAAAACAGCGTGTTAGGATACCGTCAGTGTCCCTCTTATTTCTTAATATGGAGGTCATGATGAGATTCTCGTTCGCACTGGGCGCTTTGACGTTTCCCGTGCTGTTCATATCGAATTTGTTGGCCATCTGGTTAGTCGCCTACCGTACCGGACTGTGGGACAACAAACTCGCGTTCGCTCGCAAATCATAGAGAAAGAGCCGCTTCATCCGGAGCGGCGACAAGGAGCAAGGAGATTCTCATGCGACGACTTGCCATGCTGCTCAGCGCAGTGATCCTGCCGTTCATGTTCGTGCCGATCCTGCTGGCCGCCGGGTTCTTCAAAGTCGGTGAAAAGGCGCCGAGCTTTACGCTGACATCGCTCGCAGGCGATACGGTGTCCCTCGACGCCTACAAGGGCAAGGTCGTCGTCCTTGGCCTCTTCCATATATGTGACCCCTGCATGACGCAGGGGTCCAATTTGCAGAAAGTCTACGAGGCGACACAGGGCAAAAACGTCGCAGTCATCGGTGTGAATTCGAGCGGCAACTCCAAGAAGGATGTGGGCGAATTTCTCTCAGCCTTTCCTGTGAAAGTCACCTATCCCTATTTGCTCGATCCGGCTAAAGCGACCGACAAGCTCTACGGCGGCGGAAAATTTATTCCGAACGTGTACGTGATCGATCCCAGTGGCGTGATCCGCTGGCAGCGGGTTGGCAACATGGATCTAGCGGGAGCCGATGTGATTGTCGCCGAAGTAGAGAAGCTGCTGGCGGCCGGTTCCAGCAATAAAATGTAGCGGCGGTCGACCTGGGGCACGGTTGAGAAGGGATATGGGCGACGATGGACGAGGAGATGGAAGAGGGGAAGCAGAAGTTTCTAGACGTCGTGAAGGACGTGGATGGCGCCGTGCAGGTCGTGATTCCGGTGACGCCGTCGAACAGCATGTTTTTGATTTCCCTCACCAAAGGTTCAAACCGGAAGTTCATTACGCTTCCGGAAGATGACATCATCGACTTGCCGAATGAAGCCGGCATTCTGGCCAAGGTTACAAAAGTGGTGAAAGACGCGGTGGCAGGGCTCTGAGATGCCCACTGCCATCTTCCCGATCGTTCCAATCCCTCGCCGTACGGTTTCCCTGGCTGTCTTATGGTCTTGCCGACTGGGCTCTCTGAGCGTCCTATATACGCGAAGCAGCACACCATGAAGCAAATTCTTCCAGGCATGTGGCAGTGGTCGTGGTTCTCTGCCGAGAAGCAGCTGGATTTCAACGGCCTCTTTCTTATGGTCGGCGAACATAAAATCCTGGTCGATCCGCCGCCGATGACAGCGGAAGCCGGCACCTTTGTCCGGCGCAACGGACCGGTCGATTACATCATCGTGACCAATCGCGACCATGTCCGGGAAGCGGGTACCTATCAGATGGAGTACCGGTGTCAGCTGCAGGTCCCGGATGCGGACGCTCCTCAAATGGAGGTAAAACCGACGAAGACCTTCAAAGATGGGGAACTGTTGCCCGGTGGCATCTGGGTGATTCACCTCCAAGATCAGAAGTCCCCCGGCGAGTCGGCGTTGTTCATTCAGCAAGGCCGCGGTGTGCTGATCGTTGGGGACGCGCTTATCGGGAAACCGGCCGGCGCAGTGAGCATGCTCGCAGCCGAGAAATACGCGGACGCCACTCGGGCCAAAGAGGGACTTCGGCGCCTGCTCAAGTATCAATTCGAAAGTCTCCTCGTCGGAGACGGCACGTCTATCCTGGCCGGCGCCAAACAACCGGTCGAACAGCTGCTCCATACCTGACCATGCCACTCCGCAATGGCCTCTCTGAAGAACTGAATCGCCAGGGCAACGAGCATTTTTCGCGAGGGCATTACACCGATGCCTATGCTTGTTATGCCAAAGCGCTCGAGTGTAACCGGTTGACGGGGGATCAGCGAGCGCTGGTCGCGACACTGGGCAATCTGGGGAATATCTGCGCGGTGAGCGGGCGCCGGGACGCCGCCCAGACCCATTACCAGGAAGTGCTGGAGCTGCAAAAAATCCTGGGCGACGAGAAGGGGATCGGCACGACGCTGGCCAACCTCGGGAATTTGCAGGCAGACGCGGGCCAATGGGACCGCGCCCAAGCCTACTATCTTGAAGCACTCGACATCATGACCAAGACCCATGACGAGGCGGGGAAAGCCGTCTTGTTCTCTGACCTAGGCCTGGTCGCCAGGGAAAGCGGTCAGTATGAGCAGGCGGTTCAGTATTATGAGCAATCCCTGGTGTTGATGCGTCGGCTAGGGAATCACGGCGGGGTGGCCGACGCGTGGCGGATGATCGGGCGGACGTTTCTGGTTCAGCAACGCTATGAGGACGCCATTGCCTGCTGCCAGACGAGCCAGTCCATCGCCGAACGGTTACGCGACGAACTTCGGACTGGAGGCGCCCGGTACGTGCTGGCTCAGTGCTATGAGAGCATGGGGCGGATCCGCGAAGCGGCCGACCTCCTCGAGCAGGTGGTCTACATGGACCGTAAATATCAGTTGCCCAAGTTGGACGAGAATGTGAGGCGTCTGCAGGCCCTCCGTGAGCGTCTGTTGGCAGGGCCCCATCCATCTCCATTGAGTCGCACCCATGAGTGAGTCGGGTTCTTCCGTCTGGCCGCAAGCCAAGGCGACGCTTTCCGCCTCTTTCCCTCAATTTTATGAGCTCGAGCCGGGCGGCCCGTTGGTGCTCGACCTGGGTACCGACGGCTGGCTCCTGGAAGTTCAGCCCGAAGGACGGGTGCTCTGCCAGTACGGCCTTGCCATCGACGATGCCATGAGCCTCATGTCGGAGGGGACCCCGGAAGATTTGGGGACGGATGAAGTGGCAAAGCAGGTCAAGTACTTCATACAACCGGCCGTGTCAAAATACCGCGCGCTGCTGCTGCAGTCCGGTTTCACGGAAGAAACGGAAATGAACGAGGACTTCGTGGCCGTGACTTTCGCCCGGGCCGTGGACCTGCAGAGTATGGGCAAAGTCCAGGATTTGATCCGGTGGTGCTGCCGGACGATCGGGGCGACCGGATGACCGGACCCATCGCAACCTTTGAACAGTTTCGCGATGCCGTCTCAGCCTACCGGCTGCCGCGTGTGTTACTGGCCGCCTTGGAACTGGATCTGTTTACCGCCGTGGGCACACAACGTTGGACGATCGCCGCGTTAGCCAAGAAAATGCAGGTGAGCGAACGCGGGTTGTCAATTCTGTGCCGGAACCTCGCGATGGCAGGCGTGCTTCGGAAGGCAGGGAAGCGGTACGCCAACAGCCGCCTCGGCGCCACTTCACTGAATGCCCGGCATCCGGCCTATCGAGGCGCCTATTTGGACATGATGAAGAACCACTGGTCGGATTGGTCCCGGCTGCCGGAGTCGGTGCGTAGCGGAATGCCGATAGACCATGACGTGCCGGATAGCCCTGACTATCGGCGCCGGTTCACGTGGGCCATGCATGACCGGACGTTGGAAACGGCGCCGGCCATCGCCGCGCAGCTCAATTTGCGGCGCGCGAAGACATTATTGGATCTCGGCGGAGGTCCCGGCACGTATGCGCTGGCGTTTCTTGAGCACAACCCGGCCCTGCAGGCAACGGTCTGTGATCGGCAAGCGGCGCTGGAAGTCGCACAGGAAATTGCGGCGACGCATCGAGCCAGACGGCGCTTGTCCTATCTGCCGCTCGACTTTTCTGCGGAGGCTATTCCTGGGACATACGACATCATTTGGTACTCGAACGTGCTGCACATCTATTCACCCGGCGGCAATCAGGCAATATTCCAGCGGGCCTTGGCCGCATTGAATCCGGGGGGCCGTCTCATCATTCAGGACGCGTTCCTGCATGACCGCGAAGGATTATTCCCGGAGGACGCAAGTCTCTTCGCGGTGTCCATGCTGCTCTTTACGGTCTCCGGGAATACCTATACGGTGACCGATACGACGCGCTGGTTGAAGGCCGCCGGGTTTGCGCGCGTCATGCTCCGAAAGATGAAAAAGGGGAGGGAGGATTGGGAGGATGGGATCCTGGAGGCCGTCGCGCCGTTGGAACGTTCAGAAAGACCTGCCCGCCGTACACGATTAACAAAAAGTTCAAGAGTCCGCTGACTCCGCTTGTTGCCAAGGCTGGAAACCATTCCGCATCTTTGGTGATGACCTGCACGGCTGTCGCCAGATCGAGTGCCAACCCCACCGTCCCATAGATCACACCGGCCATGGCGCCCCAGCGCAGATTCCGCCACACGGTTGCCGCCAGTCCAACGGGGGCGAGCAATAAGAAAACGGTCCACATAGGATGATGCCCGCCCGGACTCCGTGAGAGGGTCCACATCCCTAGCACGACCATGCCTCCCAAGATTCCCAGCAGCGCCTGCCGTTTCATGCGTGGACTATAACGGCGGCAACGAATCCGTGGCAATGGCTGGTTGTTCGAGCGAACGCCGGATGTTAGCCTCGGTTAAAAGCGCCACATGGGAAATGCGCCAGACATACGGAAGCCGCCGCCGAGTGAGACCTGTCTGCTCGTCTACGATGGACAGTGCCGGCTCTGTGTGGGGGTCAAGCGCAGGCTGGAGCGGGCGGGACTGAGCCAACCGGGCTCAGGCCTCCGTTTCGCCCCCTATGACAGTCATGAAGCAAGACAGGCGCTGGGGAACCGGTATCGGCCCGGGCGCCCGGACGTCGCCTTCTTCATCAGCCAAACCGGTCAGGTACGGCAAGGTCTGGATGCGTTTATGCCGTTGCTGCCGCAGCTTCCCGGTGGACGAGCGTTCCATTGGCTGCTCGGTTTCGGTCTCGTGAGGACCGCGGCGGAGTGGGCGTATCATGTGGTCGCCCGGCACCGTTACCGAATCTTCGGCAAGGCCGATCAGGCGGGAGGGCCACGTTAGTGCGGCCAGTTCCGTTTCCGCCGATCCCACCCTTCGGGGGGAATCTTGCCTATAGCGAGGAATTTACCTGGTCACCGTGCGTCTTGCACAATGCGGCATACCTTCATGGAGGGTCGTATGCCGCCCATTGCTTGGTTTCTTCGGTCGGTTCATCATCGGACAGCTTTGACACGCCGCCGGGTGGTCGAGACGATCATAGGAGCGGTCGCCGTCTGTCTAGGGGTGCTGCTCATGATCGGCCAAAGTCGTAGTGAAATGGGACCGATTCAAGGAGTCCCTCACGGGACGATGGTGGCAGCGGGGTTTGGATCCCAAATCGGGGATCTTTCGGCCATCACTGTCAGAACGTACGATGCGGTCAGCGGTGTGGTCTTGTCGAACGAGACGTTTGAACTCAATGTGAAAGATGAAGGGCATCGGTCCCATCCCGGCCAGGGTCGGATATTCGCCGGCGGAATCGGTGTTGGAGCCACTGATCTTTCGAATTTTGTCCTGCGCGTGTATGACGCCAATACGGGTGCATTCCAATGGGAAGGCCGATTGAATCTTTCACCTCAAGAGCGATCGATCGCAGGGCTTCCGGTTTCGACCCTGATTTCCCGGCGGGCGACTGTGACGCGCATTCATGACGGTGATCAAAAGTTACCGCAGTCGTCTTTCTTGGTGCGCGCGCTTGATACAACCACGGGCGGCTTGGTGTGGACAGACGAATTTTCAACCGGCGCTGCAGAGGCGTGGCAGGCTGAGCGTATCGCACAGCGGTTGATGACTCCAACAGAAGGGACAGACGAGACGTCTCGCACCTTTGATCTGACCATCCGGATGTTGAGAGCCGATGGGCAAGGAATCCTCTGGGAAGATCAGTTCGAGCAGGAAGCTTTGCAAGAAGAGGCTCACGAGACGGTCGACGATCACGCGCACATCCTCCCGGCCTGGCCTGGCTTAAACGAACAGGACCCTATCCCGAGGGACATCTAGCTCCTCGGACCCGCCGGGCTCATATGATGTGGCTGGTGGAACGTATCGAGCCACTGACTGTGGAACTGGTCGTAGGACAGGAAGAGGTGTCCCTGCAGCGCCGTTGACAACGCTTCTCGGCCTTTCAAGGCGGCTAACAGCGCGTCGACGCCAGGCATCCCCCATCGCTCGATTAAAAAATGCACGGCGGAATTGGCTTCCAGGTAGGCCAGCACGGCGGTCTGCTGAGGAAGCCGCCCCCATGATGCTTCCAGGTATTGCAGGGGAATGATCTGGATGTCGCCCTGCATGGCCTGATCCAAATCAGGCCACTGAGTACCGGCGAGTTGCATCGCCAGACCTTCGTTGAGCCAGGTCGGGATCACGCCGCTGCCGGCACCCACCCGATCATGCAACAACGCATGCACATATTCATGTCGCAGGACATCGGTGAGCCGTTGTATGTCGGTCGTGGCGGCTTGGGTGGGAATGTGGATGCGGCCCAGGATGGCATCATAGAGGCCGTCCGCCCATGCCGGACTGCCCGTCGCCCCCTGAAACGTCGCGGCCGTATGGAGGACGACGACAATCGGCTTGGAGGGGAAATGACCTAACCGCTGGCCAATGTCGCGGTAGCCCTCTTCGAGAATTCCCAGCACGCTGGTCCATGCGCCATGATCCTCAGCACCGTCGAATTTCACCATGAAATGCGGGCTGCTCCGTGCGGTCATGCGGTCTTCGGCACGATGGGCTCGACGCACTTTGGCTGTCACCGTCTCGAGGTAGGAGCGCAGGCGCGAGTCATTGGTGATCCGGTCGCTTGCATGGTTGAGATGGACGGCCGCCTCTTGTAGTTTATCCTCCTCCAGCATCAAGTCCGCCAAGGCCAGATGAGGGAACGGATCGTGGGGCGCCAATTTCACCAACTTGCTAAGAAATGTGGTGTCGAGCGCGCGGTCCCGTTGTGCCCAGTACGCGTGAGCGAGGTTCATCTGGATGATGGGGTTGTGTTCATCGAGGCTGGCCGCTTTCTGAAACGCGGCGATGCACCGGGCCGTGCCCTCGAGACGCTCGCGCTGCAGCGCCAAATTATTCCACAGGATGGCGACGGAGGCCTTCGTGTCGCTCCCGGAAGAGAGCCGGGCCGGTAAGGCGTTCAGTTTCGCTTCGGCGGCGGTCAGGTCGGCCCGCTCAATATCGTCCCGAATGGTTTCCAAGAGGGCGGCTTCCTCGGAATCCGGCCTGGCCACAAATTCGATGGCGCGCGAGTGGTCGGGGTCGATCTGAGGGCGTTGGACCGGCGGAGTTATCCGGCGCTCGTCCGGCGGCTGATCCAGGGAGGCTGAGTGAGGGGCTGATGTGGAAGCGGTTTGTGTGGTGGTGGGGAGCAACGGTTTGATCCATAGCTGATACGCAATCAGCCACAGCAGGGCGAGACCAAGCGAGATGAGGAGGGAGGTGATGTTCCGGCGGTACATAGGAGGTGAGTGTAGCACCCTAAGCGTTTCAGACAAGCGTTCGAGAAGATTGCGTCTGCGATAGAAGGGCAGTCCGTGCCAATTGAGCGCAGAGAACCGCTATGCTACCATCCCGCTCGGTATGCAGACGTTGACAGGCTTTCAGGATTGGGTGGATCGTCTCGCTCGTCCCATAGAATTTGCGAGCCGGGACGAATGTGCCCACCTTGGGACGGTCAAGAATCTCAGCGCGTATGTCTCCAAGCAAGTGCTCTCCATCCTCGCCCAGACGGTGTATCCAAAGGCCATCGAGGCTCGGCTGATATCATTGCACGACTTATTTGCTGATTTTCAGGCGACCCTTCCGCTTGACGAGCAGCGCCGGCGGCTGATCCTTGCGAGGACAATCGTCCACTCTCTTCGTGAGGCAGTGCAAGAGACATCATCGCCCCCCGAGGAAGGACCGCCTGCACGTGACTCAGTTGTTCAGGATCATCTTGGAGCGGGACTGTGGACTCTGCCCATTCAGTTTGCCAAAGGGGTAGGTCCGAAGCGGACCAGTATGCTCGGACGATTGGGAATTGAAACGGTGGAGGATGCTTTATGGACGGTGCCCTGGCGGTACGAAGACCGCTCCGTGATCACGCCCATTGGTCGTCTTGTGCCGGGCACGGTCGCTACTATCTTAGGCAACATTCGAACATCTGCGGCGAAGCGGACCAAGAACCGCCGTCTCACTGTGCTGGATGTCACCCTGGAGGACTCTACCGGGCGGGTGCAGGCAGTCTTCTTTAATCGACCCTATCTCGAAGACATTCTGTCGCCGGGCACGCGGGTGATGATGACTGGTCGCGTGCTGGCCGGAGACCAGGGCTGGGTGGTGCCTCGAATGGAAGTGGCCCAGCACGAGGTCATCGGAGAAGACACGGAATCCACCATTCATGTCGGCCGCGTCGTGCCTATCTACCATGAAACCAAAGGCTGGACCTCCCGTCAGATGCGCGTGCTTACCAAGAATCTGTTGGATGTCCACGCCTCAGACCTGCACGATCATCTCCCGGTATCCATTCGCGCTCGCCAACGGCTGGTGCCGGTGGGGGACGCGCTAAAGGAGATTCATTTTCCGAAACCGGGAACCGATTTGGGGTTGCTGGAGCAAGGCAGAACTGCGGCGCATCGGCGGCTCGCCTTCGAAGAGTTGTTTTTGCTCCAGGCCGCGTTGGCGACCAGGCAGCGCGCCGTCAAGGACGAGCCCAAAGCGCTGCGTTTCAACATTCGGACTCCGCTGCTTGAACAGTTGAGCCGGCTACTGCCATTTCGCCTTACGCCTGCACAGGATCAGGTCGTCCGGGAGATCTTCCGTGACATGATCTCGCCCAAGCCGATGAATCGGCTGGTGCAGGGGGACGTCGGCTCCGGCAAGACGGTTGTTGCCCTGCATGCGATCGTGATGGCTTGCGGCTCGGGTTATCAAGCGGCCCTCATGGCGCCGACCGAAATTTTGGCGGAGCAACATTACCGCAATCTCGCCACGCCGCTTGAAGCGCTCGGGCTGAAGGTCCTGCTCATGCGGGGAAGCGACAAGGCGGCGACCAAGAAGGCGCAGGGCGCACAATTGCAGTGCGGTGAGGTGCAGGTCGCGATCGGCACTCATGCGTTGATCCAAAAAGGTGTGGCGTTTAAGAACTTGGGATTGACGGTCGTGGACGAGCAGCACAAGTTTGGCGTGTTGCAGAGGAAAATGTTGATCGACAAAGGATACAAGCCGGATGTGCTGGTGTTGACCGCAACACCGATTCCCCGCACGTTGGCCATGACGATTTACGGTGACCTCGACGTGTCGATCATCGATATGCTGCCACCGGGGCGGAAGCCGGTGCGCACGTTTCTCTTTGGTGAGCCGCAACGACGCCGAGCCTATCAGATTCTGCGGGATGAGCTGCGGAAGAAGCGCCAGGCTTACGTCGTCTATCCTCTTGTCGACGAATCCGAGAAAAGCGACTTACAGGCCGCGATCCAGGCCGCAGAACGGCTGCAGCAGAACGAGTTTGCGGAGTATCGGGTCGGCCTGCTGCATGGGCGAATGAAATCGGCCGACAAGGAAGCGGTGATGGCTGACTTTAAGGCCGGAGGGATCCAGGTGCTGGTTGCCACGACTGTCATTGAAGTGGGCGTCGATGTGCCGAATGCCACAATCATGATGATCGAACACGCCGAACGATTCGGTCTGGCCCAATTGCATCAGCTGCGAGGGCGGGTCGGACGGGGGGCGGACCAGTCCTATTGTCTAATGATGGCCTCTACGATTCGGCCGGCCCGGGCTGACGAATCCGCTTCTGATGCGCGCGAGCGGCTGGAGGCGTTAGTGCGCTCGAGCGACGGATTTGTCATCGCCGAAGAAGATCTGCGCATTCGTGGTCCCGGTGAATTCTTTGGATTGCGGCAATGGGGCATGCCGGAATTTCGTGTTGCCAATATCGTTCGCGATCAGGAACTGTTGCAGCAAGCGAGGCTCGAAGCCTTTTCACTCGTGAAGATCGACCCGGGGCTAAAGGCCCCTGCGCACCGCGGGCTGAGGGAAGCGATGTTGCGAAAATGGGAACGGAAGTTGGAGCTTGGGTCGATCAGTTGAAGACAGTGATGAGTGACCAGGTGGCGGGCGAGTAGCGTGTCACCGATCACGCAGCACGCTTCACGGGAAGTATTGTGGGATTGTTACAGCGACTGAAGCATGATCTCCGCGCCGGTCTTGCCACGCTACGATTCGGCACCGCCCAGGCAGCTTCCCGGGCGCTCGAAGAAACGGAACTCTTGCGCATACGGTTGGAACTCCGCAAGCTGGACCAGCAGCTTATGGATCTCTATAAAGACGTTGGAGAGCGGGCGGTGGACATGAAGGAACGGGGCGAGCTGGCTGAGCGGATCTTGTCCGACGCCGAGATCATCCGGCTAGTTCGAGATGTCCAGTTGATGAAGGAGTCGCGAACGAAGCTAGAAGCGGAAATGGATGAAATCCGAAACGAGAGATGACGATCCGCCTGTTCGTCCGCTTCGCCTCGCCGGGATCGATATCGGTACCTTAACGTGTCGTCTTTTGATTGCTGATGTCCGTCGCGGAGGAGGCCTCAAGGAACTTTGTTCGGAGCGGCGCATTCTCAGACTCGGCGAAGGTGTGGATCAGACGAAACGGTTGGCTGGCGCCGCCATGGACCGCGTGGTCCGCTGCTTGGTGGAGTGGCGGGACATTGTTGGCCGGTTCCAGGTGGATGCCGCCATCGCCGTGGCAACCAGCGCCGTCCGTGACGCCGACAATCGCGACGTGTTTGTGAGTCGCGTGAAAAAGGAGGCGGGGTTCGATATCGAGGTCATCCCCGGCGAAGAAGAGGCCCGCTGTACGTTGCTCGGTATCCGATCCGGACTCCCGGCGGGAGTGACCGATATCCTTGCCCTGGATATCGGCGGGGGGAGTACGGAGTTCATTCTTGATCAGCCTGGTCGGCCGCCGATCGTACGGTCCATCGAGATCGGTGTCGTGCGCCTCTCCGAGCGGCTCCTGCGCCACGACCCCCCGACGGATGATGAGGTGCGGCACGCGCGCGAATGGGTCGCGCAAGAGACAAAGGCCGCAGTCGCTGACATGAAGAGTGAGACCGCCACCTTTGTCGGTACGGCAGGGACGATCACGAGTTTGGCCGCCATGGCTCAAAAACTTCCTGTTTATGAGCCGGCGAAAATCCATCACTACCGGCTGCGCCTGGACGCAATTCGTGAACTGGAGCACACGTTGCTCGGCAGAACGAAGGCCGCCCGGATCGGGTTGCCAGGATTGGAACCAAACCGCGAAGAAGTCATTGCTGCGGGCGCCGTCATCATCCGGACCATCATGGAGACGCTGCGACAGAAAGAATGTCTGGTGAGCGATCGGGGATTGCGCGAAGGCGTGTTGATTCACTTGGCCGCACGTGGGCAGTCTGATTCTGGGGGGCTCATTTCGCACGCTTGAAGCATTGTAAGGATACGAACGTCATTGCCGGCTTCCCAATAGTCGATTGGTTTTTTCCCTTTGTCATCTTCTGAGTGAACTGAAGCTCCGAGTCTAAGGAGGTGCGCTATCATGGCTCTATCATCTATGAGAACCATTAGGTGGAGGGCTGTTTTGCCTGAACCCGTTCGTTGATCGATGCTAGTTCTTCGAGCGATGTCGGAGACTTGCTGATAGTCCCCCTGCATTGCTGCATGGTGAAGCGGAAGGGCGCCATCCCCTGTCTTTGAATCGATGGTCGATCCAACTATTGATTCGGTGGAACGAGTGGTAGAGTCAGTTGCCCTTGTCGCTTGCGTGCTAGTCACCGCAGTTGCCATAACAAAAAGCCCAATAGAGCTACCATCCATAGCCCATCCGGATTCCTGAGGTACGGAGAGAAGCATCAGAGTGATCACGGTTTTATTGAGGAATCTAGCCATGCAGGCCTCCCCCGTACCGACAAATACGATGCGTATCACTCACGATTGCTCTTGGCAAGCCTTTTGGATCGGCGCGCTACAGTTCTCTAGCCACTTTGATAAGGGACGAAGAGGTGTTCTCTGCTGCCTCATCGAACGTGCCTGTTCCTCTGTCGTCACTTTTACTGTGGCTGTAAATTGATGCGAGCGATTCGGTCCAAGTGATTTCTTTAGGTTCAGGCAATGTTATTGGCCATCCTCGCTTCCCCGCGTCGTCCGCTTGCACTAATGAAGCAACCAGGTCTCAGCTCAGCTTCGAGAGGTTATCGGAATAGCTGGTTGTTGAGGGCTTCTAGGTTCCATCGCGGCGGGCGAACGACGAGGCGAGCTGCAGATAACGAGCGGACTGGGGACCTTTCGAGTGAAACTTAAAGGCTGGCACACTGCTCTGGGTGGTTCAGCATCGAGCTGCGTTCTCAATCTAGCATGTCTTGGAGAACCTGAAGCTCGGCGATGATACTAGCTAGGACAGAGGTGCAAGGTGCGCCCGGTGTCTCGCCCGGACATCGTTATCGAATGAACCAAACATCGCGATCAGTAACGCCTTACCGCTGCGAGTACCACCGATAGCCTTTTTGTTCGGTGAACTGGGCTTTCGGGGCGCCGCCGGGCTTCTCCAAGAGCAGCACTTTGAAATCGAGGAGACCGAACCACGCAGGATCCCCTACGTCGTGATAGTGGCACCCGTGGAGCTTAGGGAGTACCTCGCCTAAGGCCTGTTGCAATTCCTTTTCGGTGTAGGCTCGCACGATGAACGGCTTGTTCATGGCCTGGCAAAAGCGCTGGATGGTATAGGCAGCACCGGTACAAAGGACCTTTGTGTCGGGTCTTAAGGCGAGGAACTGCGGCAAGGACAGATACCGCTCTTGAAATCCGAGCCAGCGGACGGCTTGGCGAAGGTGACTGTACTGGACTTCGTATTCGGTGTGGCCGGGCAATTTCACCGGCGCCGGCCAGCCTGCCTCGATCCCGAATTCCGTCAAAAATGCGTGGCCCCCCGGTTTCAACACCCGCCAGAGTTCGGCGACAAATCGAATCGGCCCCAGATTGAAGATTACCTCTTGAGGGGGATCCGCCTCGATGGGCAGCCGCAGCCGTCTGATCCAATCCAGCGCTTCCTGATGTTGTGCCGTCTCGCCTTGGCCTTCCGTCAGTTCCTTTCGGCTGAGTTTGACCGGTGTCATGTCGGCCATGTTCTCATTATCGATGACGAGATCCACGGACTGGTCCATCAAAGGAAGTACTTCGGCGGTGGCACGCAAACCCGAGCACTTCCAGCCCCCCTCTTTGGCGCGCGTGACCTGCAGCGTCAGGAAGGGTTGAGTGATGTCCAGAGACAAATAGGTGATGGACTGTTTCTCGAAGGGCAGCAGCTCCTTTCCCATTTCCCGGGCCACATACCCCAGCCCTCCCCCGACTTCGAGAATGACTCTTGGTTTGGGATTAAACCACCCAAGTTGGCGTAGTTGCCGCATGAGGAGGCGGCCGTAGGTGGATCCGTTCAGCGCCTCGTTTGGTTCTCTGAATAGGTGAGAGACCGTGGTTTCGATAAGATCAAAATGGCCGTCGTCCCGGTGAGGTTCAGACAGCTCATGATGATGAAATGCTTCCAAATGATCTTCCCCTTCGAATCCGTCTTGGCCTGACCATTCCTCTCGGATCTGTTGCAGCAGCAGATCCCACTTGGCCTTATGCCGATGACCGCCAGGCGGTTCGGTACCGTAATAGCATAGAGAGTAATTGGGGACGGCCCAGCGCTCCAAGTGCCAGTGCCCTGGCTGCCCGTCCGGGCCGCAGACTTTGGCGCCATATTTTTCCACCAACGCGCCAACGGTCACGTGTCCATTCATTTCGCGAAGCATCTCGACGCCGGTGGTATTGAGACGGACCAGGGGTAGGTTGTCGTCGAGTGGCGCGAACCAATACTCATCTTCGCTGTGCTGGTAGGCAACGAGGTCTGGGATGCGCCAGGCCAAGAGGTTGAGAGTGTCTCCGGCGAGATGCAGCGGCTCTTGGATGGCAGCGACGGGTCTCATAGCTCTTGCCAGTATGAAGACACGGCGTGTTTCCGCCGCCCGGCGCGGCCGAGCCGACACGCGCTCCTTACCGGCGGTGTGCGCGGGGCACCCAGGCTCCTCAACGTCCCAGGACCGTGCCCGTCGGTTCTGAGCGAGCTACGGCTTTGCTCACGGGGCTGTTGTGCATCTTCGAACTGGCGCATCCGGAAGGCGCAGCCTACACGAGCCACCCACAGCCCTGCAAGATGCGCCGACGATTGCGTGCTTAGAGTTGGGATGGCATGGGCGAGGACTCGGTGACGGTGACTACCCCACGCATAATCGGATGGATGCGGCAATGATAGGCATAACGACCGGGCGGCAGTCCGGGCAGGGTGTAGGCTTCACCGGGCGGCATGGTGCCGGAGTCGAAGACGCAGGGTCCGCTGTCATCAACACAGGCATTATGCGTCACAGTGTGGTAAGTGGGCGTGGGGTTGTCCCACTGAATGGGGCTCCCGCTGTCAATGGTGGCGGCCACCGGAACGAAATACGGTGATCCGTCTTCAATAATAATGTGGGCCGAAGGCGGTGTGGCGGCAGTCGGCCACGTAAGTCCTGCCAAGATAAGGCACGTAAGGCCAGTTGCGGTCAACCATTTCACAGCAGCGTACTCCCGGTGTACGACCTGACTTATCTTATCATGGCTCCGCCCTGCGGTGTCCGGCGGCCTAGCTGCGGACGCCTGCCTGCCGTTCACCGCCGACAAGGACCCAGATTTCCTGCATTGGCGGGCGGTTGCAAGAGGCTCTTCGTTCATGCTAGATGGAGGCCGCAACGCGCTGGATGTGGCGTGCTTCATCGTACAGGAGGATTGGCGATGGCGAAGATCAAGACAAACACGAAGAGTAAGGGGAAGGCAAAGATGAAGGCAAAACCCAAGGCAAAGCCAAAGCCCAAGGCAACGAAAAGAGCCGCCGCCCAGTCCTCGGGGAGAAAGAAGGCCGCCAAGGTATCGAAGAAAACGACAGCGAAGAAGTCGGCAAAGAAGCCAGTGGCCGCGAAGCGCGTCAAGGCGAAGGTGGCATCGAAGAAACAAGCGACCAAGAAAGCAACGAAGACGGCCGCTCCAAAGAAATCAGCGCCCAAAGTGAGTCAGCCGGTGGCGCCGATGCGAGAGGTCGATACTGAGGAGATTGAGGCTCCCCGCAAACCCGTTTCCGCCAAGGTGGAAGCGCCGGTCGAGCCGAGTGATGTGGATTTGGACGAGGACCTGGCCGAAGAGGACTTGGATGTCGATGACGAGATCGAAGAAGAAGCCCAGGAAGAGCTGAACCTGGACGATGAAGACGAGGCCGACGATTTCATCGAAAAGTCTGAAAACCTGTTAGACGATCACGACGACTATCGCAATAACTAGCCGGTTGTAACTTCTCGTGCAGGCCTCCGTGTCCACCCGTAGTCGAGGCGTGTCCGGTGGAGACCTGCCGTCCTGCCAATGGGGCAGCGTCGCTCGGTTCCATGAGCCACTTTCTTTTCACTGCCGCTACATTGCGAGAGCGAAGCTCGCTCGACAGCGCTCAATTGCAGCTCCAACACGGACTTTGGGGATGTTGTACGGCGCTGATTCAACAAAATCTGCTCAAGTTTCTGGCTGCTCACTCCTGTGGGCTCGTCTACGTCCTGAAAACTGGCCTTTGTGCCGAATTTCGAATCCACCCTCCGGTCTTGCGGCTTCAGGACATGGACGAATTTGTGAGGGAGGATCTGCGGACCGAGGCACGTTTTGGATTTGTACGAGTGACCCCGACACGCCGCTGGACCGGCACGCCACAGGATAGCCAGGCCATTCTACAGGAAGTGTTGCAGATCCCTGAGCAGGCCGAACTCACCAGACGCTTGGGCCTGGGCATGCATCGATTAACAGATGCCGAATATCAGGCGATTGTTGATCGGCTCGGTCCCGGCACGCCGGTTCCCTAAAGGGAACGACCGGTCATCAGTTCGTAGGCTTCATCAACGGTGTTCACCTCCTTGACGACCATGTTGAGGTCCAGCGCGACCTGATTCAAATTCCAACCGGATCCATAGATTTGTCCGGCCGGCACGAGAATCGTTCGATAGCCCTCGCGCGCCGCCGCTCTCATTTTGTCGGGAATGCTGCCGACCGGTCCAATACCCCCACCGGGTTCGAGGGTGCCTGTCAGCGCGATCCCGCGCAGCAGCGAATGCCCTTTGAACATGGCAATAAATCCGACGGCCATCGCCGCGCCGGCGCTCGGGCCATCGGTGTTGACGGGGCGGTAGGCATGCCCGAAGACCGATACGGTCCCACTCTGTCGTACCGGTGAGGCGCGTTCGACGGCGTAGCGGAACGCTCGATCAATCGCTTCCATGCTGGCTGAACCGAGTCGCACGCGGCTGTGATACCGGACGAGCTCTATGGGATCGGGCTCTGGCCGTTGATCCCATCTCGCAATCATCATTTCAAACACACCTTGGCCATTGCTGCGGATGGCGGCGAGTATGGGCACCTCGACGACGTACTCGGCCAACACTGCGGAAGGCCAGCATAGCGCGGCTGGAAGCAGGAACAGGCTAATCAAGCACGTGAGCATAGCTATAGACCTTTCAGAATGGAGCGGTTCAGCTCGATTGTCGTGAATGCGCCGAGTGTAGCAAAGCAGGAAACGTTGTACAGCATACCTCGGGAATCCAGCTTGCCTTGGGGCCACCCCTCTCGTATAACCGCCCGCATGAGTGGTGCTGCCATGCGACGATGGTGGGTCTGCCTGTTGCTACTGTTTCTTGTTTGGTCTCCGGGGCTTCGGCCTCAGCATGCTTGGGCGGCCTGCACGGTCGAGCGGCCCGTCTCTGGGGCGGCCGGACGCTTCGTCCTGCATCTGGCCGCGGATTGTACGGAGGCGGAACGGGACGCGCATGCGGTGAGCGCCGCCGCCCTGATCGAGGCCATGATCAAAGGGGAGTCCATTGACCTCGTCGGGGTCCTGATCCGGGGGGATCTGTTGTTCGATATCCTCCCGGTGCAAACCACGCAATTGCCGAAAGGACTGTCGGCCGAGCAACAGGCGGCGCTGACGGAGCTCAATGCGGAAGAACGACGCCTCGTGTTAGCGCCCGTGACCATCCGTGATTCAGTGGTGCTCGGGACGGTGCGCCATCGATCCTCCACAGGCACCCTTCAGTTCGCGGCCCCCGTTGATTTTCACGGCACAACGTTTAAGGCTGGTGTCGACCTCTCGCGTGCGGTGTTTGAGGGAACGTTCGACCTCTCAGAAGCGGCCTTTGAGAAGGAGACGTACTTCGTTCACGGACAGTTTGGGCACCTCCTGAACTGCAAGGAGACGAAGTTCGGCCCGCATACCAGGTTTCACCGGTCAATCTTCCGAGGATCGATGACCTGTACAGGGGCCATTTTCGACGGGATGGTGGAATTCCTCGAAGTCACGTTTGAGCATGCGCTGACGATGGAGCGCGTCCGGTTCGGTGCGGGCACAGGGTTTTCGGGCAGCCGTTTCAGACGGCATGCGAATTTTTCCGACGCGATCTTTAGCCGCGAAGCCTTCTTCTCGTTTGCGCGGTTTGAGGGCGACGTCTCGTTTACCGGCGCGCAATTTTTAGGAGCCGCAGATTTCTCGGATGCCATCTTCAAAGCGCCGGACGATCTGATGAAGGCCCGGTTCGATCACCCGCCGCTCTTCACCCGGACCACTAGGGTGACCCCGGCTCAGGCAAGTGGCTGGTTGCAATCTCCTACCGGCCAATATGGGGTTACGCTGTTTTTCCTGCTCATGGCGGCATTGTTGCTGGCTTATGTCTTCAAACTGAAGTAGCCAGAAGCAAGGTCCTACCCCTACATATAGAATCAGACTTGCCCAAGTCCCCAATAATTGGTATAAACGCCGCCGTGGATCCGCAGAGTCAACGCTTCGAACAGACCGAGCTCCCGTACCAAGTCCGTATCGAGAATTTCGAGGGACCGCTGGACCTCCTCCTGCACCTCATCAAGAAAAACGAGATCAACATCTACGATATTCCGATCGCAATGATTGCCCAGCAGTATCTGGAGTACGTGGAAGCCATGAAGGAGTTGAACCTGAGCGTAGCAGGGGAATTCCTCGTCATGGCGGCGACATTGTTACAGATTAAGTCCAAGATGCTGCTGCCGGCCGATGAGGCCGCAGAGGATGAGGAGGACGGACCAGACCCGCGCGAAGAACTTGTTCGCCGCCTGCTCGAATATAAGGCGTATAAGGAAGCCGCTCGCCAGCTGGACAGTCAGGAAAAGTTGTGGCGCGAGATCTTCAGTCGGGAATCGGGGCCGCCGGAACCGGTCGAGTCGGATGAGACGTTAATGGAGAACGTCTCATTGTTTGATCTGGTGGAGGCTCTGAAGGGCATCATGGACCGCAACCCCGGAAAGAAGCTCATTGAGATCATTCCCGACAATCTGACGGTGCGTGAACGGATGAACATGATTTTGGAAAGGCTGGAAGGCAAGGATTCCGTTTCATTTGTGTCGCTGTTCGAAGAGTCGTGCCATCGCTTAGTCGTGATCGTGACATTTCTGGCTATGTTGGAGCTCATGCGTTTGCGCGTGGCCCGCATTTTCCAGGCGGAGACCTTTGGACCGATTCTCGTGTCCCGGACGTTCTCGCTGGTGCCGGACCCCGCTCAATTGGATGACCCAGATTCGGAATGGAGGGAGACATGACTCCAATCACCGCAGATATGATTGATGAAACACCAGTGAACGGCGCGATGTGCGCGGGTAGTGAACCGGTCGAGGGTTTGTTGGTGCACGAGACCGCGGCCCCGACGCCTACCGGTGCTGAAGCGATTGCTGAACGGGAATTGAAAGGCATTCTGGAGGCGATGTTGTTTGTCTCGCCTGAGCCGCTCTCGCTTGCTCGTCTTACGGCAGTGTTGGCAGATGTGACCAAGGACGAACTTGAACGTGTGCTGCGAAGCCTTGGCGAGGATCTTGAGCAGGAAGGGCGTGGGGTTCGGCTGGCGGAGATTGCCGGCGGATTTCGTCTGGTCACCAAGCAGGAATATGCCGCGTGGGTCAAGCGGCTCGACAAAGCGAAATCCACCGCGAAACTTTCTCGTTCTGCGCTCGAATCGTTGGCGATCATTGCGTACAAGCAACCGATCGTCCGGTCCGAGATCGAAGAGATTCGCGGCGTGGAAACCTCGGGTGTCGTGCGAACGTTGCTGGAGCGAAAATTGGTGCGTATCGTCGGGCGCAAAGAAGTGCCAGGCCGGCCGATCATGTATGGCACGACCAAGTATTTTTTGGAGCATTTCGGTCTGAACGATCTCTCGCAATTGCCCCCCCTGAGGGAGTTTAAGGAACTGGGTGAGGCTGAGCAGTCGCTGTTGCCGATCGAAGTCCCTGGCTCGGAAGCGGTTTCCGGTGACGCCGCATCGGTGGCCATGGAGGTTTCATCCGCCGGGCAGGAAGCAGGCGCTGTTGAGGGACCGGACGAGCCGGACCAAGTGGATGCTGCTCCTGTCGCTGTTGCCCAGTCTGAGACGGACCCGTCGTCGGACGGATTGGAACTGGAGAATCCGCCTTCAGAAGTCCTCGCTGGAATTCCGGAACATACGGAATGGGAGCGGACCCCTTACTGTGGGGAGAACATCTCTGATCCAACGGTTATGGAGGCGGCCGTTGATCAACAGATTGAGGAGACCGATGAGGAGGAAGCCGTCGCCTCTTCTCTCGAGCGCTCGGATGCACTCGTGGCACAGGGTGACGAAGAATTCATGGGTGAACCGGTCGAACAATGACCCGCAGCACCGCATGTACACGCGTCATGAAAGGTTCCCGTATCGTGCAGGACTCGTGACCAATCTATGGTGACGCCAACAGCCGACCGTGGCCTGCCTCGCCTTGACTCTCTTTCCGACGCTTTGTTAGACTCCCCAATCCAATTCTAAGTCATTGAAGGCGCATCGTTTCTGGGACGGTCGGCTTTAGCAACATGAGGCACCATCTATGATCAAAGCATGGCTCCTGGATGAAATGTTTCGGTTCGATCGTTCGCTTTTGACTGCTGAAGGGGCCCAGGGAGAATGGGGTGCCGGAGATTCGGTGGCAGAAGAAGACGAACTTCCCCCCGCGCCACAGAATGTTCAGGCGAAGCCGGGGAACGGCCGGGTCACCATCACCTGGGATCCGGTTCCGGACGCCATGTACTACAATCTGTACTTTCAGACGACCAAGGGTGTGCAGATCAAGTTTTCTGAATTGACCCGTCCCATTGCAAGCGCGGAAGATTTCAAAGCCGTCATCGGCGTGAAGAAAGAAAAGGCGACCTGTCTGGAAGGCGCGACGTCTCCGTACGTCCATGACGATCTGGCCAATGGCACCTGTTACCACTATGTGGTCACCGTCGTCACGCCGAAGGGGGAGAGCCTTGAATCGCAAGAAGTCATGGCGATTCCTTCTCCGTATCTCTTGGCAATGCAGTTTGGTCAGGAGGGCGTGGACGAGGGAGAATTTAGCTCACCCACCGGCATTGCGCTCGACAAAGACGGCAACATTTATGTCGCCGACACCGACAATCATTCCATACAGAAATTCGACAAGACCGGCAAGTTCCTGGCGCGTTGGGGCGGCGAACCAAGTTCCCAGGAGGGATCGTTCTACTATCCCCGAGGCCTCACCGTCGGACCGGACGACATGGTCTATGTAGCCGACAGCGGCAATAATCGCGTCCAGAAGTTTGATCTTGAGGGTAATGTTCAAAAGACCTGGGGGAAGTTCGGGTTTGCCTGGCGAGGCGCCGATATGGGGAGATTCGACGTGCCGTGGGGAATTACCACCGATCAAGAAGGCAATGTATATGTCTCCGATACGAGCAACGCACGGATTCAAAAATTCCAGTCCGACGGGCAGCCGCTCCTCAAATGGGGACGGGACGGCAGTTTCGACGGCGCCTTTTTCTTTCCGCGGGGCGTGGCGGTGGACTTTGTCGGTAACATCTACGTAGCGGACGAAAGCAATAACCGGATCCAGAAATTTGATGCGCGTGGCAGCTTCCTGACCAAATGGGGCCGGGAAGGCAATGGACCCGGGCAATTTAAGTCTCCCTGGGGCATTGCCTGCGATGCCTTGGGTAACGTCTACGTCGTCGACAGCGGCAACCACCGGATTCAGAAATTCGACGGCAACGGCACCTTTCTGTGTGCCTTCGGCAATCGTGGAAAAACCGAAGGTCAAGTGAACTTCCCGTATGGAGTCGCCGTCGACAGGGAAGGCTGCGTCTTTGTCGTCGACAGCGGCAACAGCCGCGTCCTCAAGTATGTCCCGACGGAAGAGGAAATGAATCGCGGTAAGGATGAGGCGGCCAAAGCGGCCGAACCCGGGACGGTTCATCCCCCGCGGTCGGTCGCTGTGAAGCCTTGGGATACTGAAGTCTTTTTGAGTTGGATGGAGGTGCCCGGCGCCGTGTCGTACAACGTCTATTTCAGCAGTGCGCCCGGCCTCACGCTCCAAGGCGCGACCAAGATCGAAGGTGTGAACAATCCTTATAC
>JACVSD010000072.1 GCA_014534095.1 Nitrospiraceae bacterium | reverse complement strand
TGGCGGGATCAGCGAGGTGTTGCAAATGACGGCAAAACCGAAGTCTGAGCATGTTGTCTGGAACCATCTTCTCCAGCACGCGTGGAGGGGAGGCGCAGCCGCAGTATCCGGCCGGCTGCTGCCGGGATGGCTCCAGGTGCTCTCGGAGAATCGGGAGCAGCGCTGTCTCTTCCATCGAGGCCCATGGGTGCTGGTGCACTCCAAGAACCCGGAGTTGGCTCGCACGTTCTCTGAGGGGAACGCCTTTCTCTCGAGGCTGGAAGGAGAGTGGTGTTTGCGTTACCACTGACTAGTGGTATGAGCAGACTTCTCGACTGCGACCGCCGCTCACAACACCAATCATCACGGACAGGCGAGAGGGCAGAAGCACGGCAATGAACGAGGCGACGCAAGGGGCGACTGATCTCTCCCGCCGCCTTCTTCTCCTTTGGAATTCTGCTATGCTGCGTCCGGTTTCACCCCGGAAGGCGATGTCGTGCCAGCAAGCAAGTATCGGGCGGTCCTCATCACAGGTGCCTCGACGGGCATAGGCGCAGCCTGTGCCATCCATCTCGACCGGTTGGGATTTGTAGTATTGGCTGGAGTCAGGCGAGACGAGGATGAGGAGGCCCTTCGTCGGGCGGCGTCTCCGTCTCTTGTGCCTCTCCGGCTGGATGTGACGGATCCCGCCTCTATCGCCCTGGCTCGTGAAGCGGTGGACGCGATCGTGGGAGAGGCCGGGCTGGCCGGACTCATCAACAATGCGGGGATCGTCGTGGCCGGTCCTGTGGAAGCCGTCCCGATTTCCGCGTGGCGGCGCCAATTGGAAGTGAACGTCGTCGGGGCGGTCGCGGTCACCCAGGCCTTTCTTCCCTTGCTGCGGACGGGAGGAGGTCGCATCATCAACATGGGCTCTATTGCGGGTCGTGCCACCATGCCCATGATGGGACCCTATTCGGCATCAAAACACGCCCTGGAAGCGATCACCGATGCCTTGCGTCTCGAATTGCAGCCGTGGAACCTTCACGTCTGCATCGTGGAACCAGGGGCGATCGCGACGCCCATCTGGGACAAATCAATGAAAGACGCCATGGCGCTGGAGTCCTCGGCCGATCCTCAGTTGCTGGGCCGCTATGCGGGCGGAGTGGCAGCGGTGAAACGGGCGGTTGCCAAGGCTGCGGCGAGAGCCATTTCACCCGATGCCGTGGTCACCGCCGTCGTCCACGCGTTGACGGTGGCCCGGCCGAAAACTAGATACTTGGTTGGCCGGGACGCCCTGGTGCGAGCCCTGATGGCGAAGATGCTGCCGGACCGGGCGGTCGACCGGCTGCTCACCTGGGTACTGGGCCTGCCGCGCTGAGAACTGGTCCTCGGGCCCGCATCAAACCTACATCCTTTCTCGATACGTCGAAGGCAAATCGCAGCTGCACCGCCAGGTATTTCTGGACCAGCCCGCCGCGGTCCAACGGCTGGTCTTGCTCCTGATAGACGGACAACTCCATGTCGCTCCAGCGGACCGCCAGACCGACGATCCAATCTAACTCCGTAGGCCGGGCCTGGTTGCCGGCTTCCCGATCTGTGAAGAAGTTTACGTCGCCATACAGGACGATCGTGTTCTTGTAGAGATCCAGGTCGGCATGCGCCACGTAGCGGAACAGCGCGCGCCCCGTGTTATCCGGTCGGGCAAAATAATTGCTGTTGTGAAACAGCCACCCCGCTCCGGCGTAGGCTGTCAGATTCTGGTTCGGAAAGTGGTGTTGCCAGCCGGGTAAATCTTGTACGGCTTGAAACTTCGCCGTCACCAGCGCATCGGCGTACACCTGCTTCAGGCCGCTCCGGTCGAGCGGCGCATCACGCTCATATTGCAGGCGCCAACTAAAGCGGTCCACCACTCCCGTGAAAGCATAGGTCCCGTCCCACTCGCTGAGGCGAATCCATCCATTGGTCCGGTCGGAGAAGAAGTTCTGATCGGTATAGAAGGTGAGATATTGCTTATACAAATCGGTTTCCAGGTGCAGCATATGGCGTAAGCCGACGAGCCCCGTGTTATCCGGACGGGCGGCGAAGCTCGGATTGGAGACGAATGCCGCCGTCAGAAAATAACCACTGAACAGGTTTCCCTCGGCGGGACGGCCTTCGCCGCTGGCATCCTCCATTGAGGGTAGCGGCCGGCCGTATTTCTCCAACGCCCAAGCATTACACCGACCACCGGACACGACTGAGCCGACAGAGATGCAGATCAGCAGACATATGAGGCGGCGTTGCATTTTCGTAGGAGTACCATGATTTAGCAGCGGGAGCTAGAGCGGGCATGAAGCACGGTGGAGCGACAGGATGTCGCAGTGGTGATAAGCGTCACGGGAAGGCTGGCACGGCGCCGAAACGGAGTGGCGCGGAATTGCGGGTGACTGAAGACGCGAACGAGTTATCCGACCAGATCGGGATTGAGCCGGCTGATCGGTCGTACGACCAGAGCCTTGATCTCGTTGTAGACAATGGTTCGTCCTGCTTGGCGGAGACGGCTGAAGACGCCCTCGACGATGACTTGATCGCCTTCTCGCACTTCGGCTTGTCCGAGGCTGACAACCTTTAACGTGCCGGCGTGGTCATGCAGAAGAAAGCCGTAAGCCGGTTGTCCCTGACGATTCGTGGCCAGTTGGATGTTCGTCACCTTCCCGGCGACGATGATTTCCTGACGATCATACTGTTCGGGATGCGCAAGGAGTTCGGCGATTTCGAGGAGACCCGCCTGCACGGGTGACGAAAAGGCAGGAAACGACCCCAGCGAAAGCACGAGCGTGACGATTGCGAGGAGGCCTGAAGGCGGCCGATTCACGAGACGCAACGGCATGACAGGTTCGAAGTATACCTAAAAACTATTCAATGGCAAGAGGTCGTTGCAATTACCACTTGTCCGAAGCGCGCCCACTCACGTCTTCTCCGATGAAGTTGTGGAGGATCTGTTTCTGCAAATCAGTCAGCTCCGGCTTACTGCTCTCCGGACCATCCAGCGCGCCGGCTTGTTCCTTCGGTTTCGGTGCGGTCCGTTTCAACAGTTCGTCATCGAGGGCCTGGGGGCTGGTGTCGGTATCGTTCTGAATCGCAACCAGGCGCTGTAGGCCAAAGAGCGTCCGGGTACTTTCGGCATGCATGGCGTTCGAACTGGCGCCGTACACGAGCGAATTCCAGAATTTCGTTTCGATGCCCTCGGGGAGGGCGCCTAAGGCATATGCCGACAATTTCTCGATCAAGGCCCCTTCGGTTTGCTCTAAGCCGTCGTAGAGGGCGATCGAGCGTTCAATCGGTGTCCGGGCGAGTACCGCCAGCGTTTCTTTCCACAGGTCGATCGGTGGAGCCGTATTCGGCCCGGCGACCATCCCGGTGAGTTTGACCTGCAAGGCGGTCAAAAATTGGGAGAGGAATTTCACTTTGCGGGCTGCGAGCGTCCCCGCCGGGATGCCCCAAATGTGACCGATCTCATGATCGTGGAGCGTCGTCGCGTCCGAGGTCTGCCGTTCCCGCTCCACGACGTCGAGGCGCTTCCGGAAGCGCTCGGCCAAGCGGAGTTGGGTTTGTAACTCGATGGCGAGCCGATGGTTCTGATAGTCCTCGGCGGAAATCTCGTCTTTATCCCAACGCTCTTCCAACAAGCGGAGCACCGGTCGGGGGACGGCGACGCGTGCCTGCGCCTTCAGTTCCTTCAGCGTCTCGGAGGAGACGCCCCTGGACAGCAGGAGCGCAGCGGCGCGGTCCGCCATGGCCTCGGCCGTGTCGGCGAGTTTCTTGAGCGCCACGCACTGAAGCGTCGTGCGCTCACGCCTCAGTCTGGCGCGCCGGCGATATTCGTCACGCCGGCTGATCATCGCGGAGATCGACTCTTGCGTCATCGTCGTAATGGGCTTCGTGCCGGAGACACAGCGTGGATCGGGACGGTCGGAGACCATGAAGAGAATTTCGTCGTGCGTGACGTCCATATGCTGAATCAGCAGCAGTCGCAGCATAATGCGGCCCTGGATCGGCAGACCGGCGATCACTTCGTAGATCAGTTCCGCGGTGAGGGGAGAGGTCGCGACGGCTTGTGTCATGTGTGCCTTAAGCAGGTGTCTGCAGAAAGGGTGTGTGAGAAGCGTTTTCTAAACGAGCTCGACATAACGGGAGGCTGCTCAAAACTCCATCTGTGGCTGCCTCTGGACTTTTTCAGCATGCAGTTACGCCGTCCCGGTTTGTTGCTGATGTGTTTCCAGATAGAGGGCGACGTATTCCCGCACTTCTTGCACGCTGCCGTTGATGAACATCTCGCGGGGGATCTCCACGCGGACGAGCTTGGAGGGGTCCACGCCGCGATCCTTGGCATAGTGCTCGTCGATATAGAGACTCACGGATCCGTCCGGAAAGCGGAGCGCATACAGCGCGGTTGTGTCAGCCATGGCACTTCATCCGTAGGAGGACAGGAGGATCGCTGTAGAGTTAACACAAGATTCCAGGGACTGTCAAAGCGGAAGCCGCTGTCATTGAGCGGCGAAGAGGAGACTCCATGCCGTCCTGTGGAAGCGATGCATGATCAACCACCCGGTTGATCCGTGAGCAGCTTCTGACGGCGCCACAGTATGTAGGCCGTGGATAGCACAATGGCTGCGAGCAAGGTGTTTCGGATACGTCCAGGTCCGAAGCAGGTCAGATTGATCAACCCGTTGGTAAACCCGTAGGCGGCGTACAGCAGGTATACAAACAAAGACCATCGCCGCAGCCGCATGAATCCGTATCCCACCGCCACATGGAGGGCGGGCGAGATGGCTTTGGCCATGAAGCCGGTCACGCCGCCCGGTTTCGTGCAGTAGAAGGGGAGCAGGTAATCCAGATTCTTGAGAATAATCCAGGTGTCGTTGAGTGCGCTGATAAGGAGCAGGAGTCCGAGAAACCGGATGTCATGGCCATGAGTCCAGATAGATTGCCAGGTGCGGCGCCAAGGGGACTCATTCGTGCTGGGTCCGAGGAAGGCATCATAGCTTTGAATTGCCCACCAGGGCAGGGCCAAGAGCATGAACAAGAGCACTTCAACCGCACGGCCGGACACCCGTCCCAACGCCATGCTGACCCCCGCGAGGAAGACGGTGCTGCCAAAGGCGATCACAGAGTGGGCGACGCGTCGTTGCGCGAGTTGGCCAAGCCCGGGAATGAGCGCGGACAGCAACGCAGCGACCCAGTCGGTGACGGCAGGCATAGGCAAAGCAAAACGGCCTTCGATCATCGGATCGAAGGCCGTTCCAAGTGATGTGATTAGACGCGACGATGCTAGCCGCCGAGCGTGTCGAGCGTTTCCTTTATGCTCCGGCGGATGCAGGTAAAAATCGGCGTGTCGCGCAAGGTGTAGCGCGAACCCTCGGTCTCACGGAGGGCCATGACGAGATCCAGGAAGTCTTCCGGTTTGTCGCTTTCGAACGCCACGACCCATTCCTGGTCGTCCAATCCAAATGAATAGGTCGTGTTCAGCTTGACGGATGGGAATCGATGGCCCACTTCAATGTGCTCATCCATCATGCCCTGACGGGCCGCCTTGGTGAGGAGGAACCATTCGCGCGTCTTCAAGAAGGGGTAGACGAAAATATACTTGCTCTTGCCCGGGACCACGGTCAACCGCTTGCTTTCCTGCCCCTCATGGGTATGGTGATCGACGTAAATGGAGCGCTTGGTCATCGAGAGGTAGGAGTAGGGAGTGGTGATGTACTTGCCCAGCCCCGAGGCCAGGATCTTGGCGCTCATTTCCTGGAAGAGTTCCAGTTCGTAACTGATGCGCCAGAGCATGATGTCGCAGTCGCCCCGAATGCCGACGGTGGAGTAGGCGATGACCAATACCTTACCCGCGTAATCCTCAATGGCGCGCAAAAATTCCTGCTTGCCCTTTGTCCGCTCGTCTTCCGGCAGACGTCGCCAGGCCGGATCGATCTTATAGAAGACGAAGTTCACATATTGGCGTTTCGGGGCCTGCGCTTGTTCGGGGGCTGACATGAATCCTCCGTATAACGTCTTGAAATCGTGTATTAATGAGCCTGCCATCTGTAGCATTTCAGCTTTTGTTTTGTCAACGGGCCGCCGAGACGCATGGCCCTTCGTTGACAGGGTAAACCCCAATCTGGTACTGGCAAAATATGAGACACCGGACGATGGGATCGGTTTCCTCGGTGCTTGGGCTCGTCCTGGGTTTCGTCCCGCCGTCGGCAGCCATAGACGTGCATCCCACGCAGGAAGCGATTACGGCCGCGCTCGAACGCGGCAGGGAAGCGGCGCAACAGCACCGGCCGCCCGATTCCTTTTACGTGCGGTTTGGATCCACGGATGCTCGTCATCCCAGTGGTTTCTTGATCACGAAGCTGGGTGCCCTGTCTGTCATGTCGACCCATATGGCGCTGCGCGGTCTGGCCCCGAGTGAGTCCGATATCGTCCAGATCCTTGAAGCGCCGACCATGCTGGTTAGCACGGTCATCTTCGGGAATTCGCCGATGTTTGCGACGGACAGCTATATGGTGCTGGACCAGGGAGGAAAGACCATCAAGCCGGTGACCGTCCGTTTCGACGGTCGAGCCGATCGGAGTCCGGTCTGGCCCGATGCGCCGCGGTTTAGGGCCAAAGTGGTCGCCTCGTTCAACTATGTCGATTTTGACCCGACCGCCCAAACCACCATCACGGTTTTCCCCGCGAACGGCGGGGAAGTCTCGTTCCCGCTCGACTTTGCGCGGGTGAACTAGCTAGGCTGTCCTTCACGATGCCTCGGCCCGCGTCATCCTCTCGTGTCGCCATTGCTGAAACGGTGGCGGTCGGATCCGAACTCTTAATCGGCGGCCGTTCAGACAGCAATTCACTCCGCATCGCGGAGGCACTAGCTGAGCTTGGGGTTGCGGTGCGTTTTAAAACCATTGTGGGAGACGATGAGGCTGATATCAGGACGGTGTTAACCCAGGCCGTCTCGCGCGCCGGTATCGTCATCCTGACTGGAGGGCTGGGCCCGACAGTGGATGATGTCACCCGAGAGGCGATCGCCACAGCGACCGGCCGACGACTCGCCCGCCGCAAGGAGGCCCTCGATGGTATGACGGCCCGACTCTCTCAATGGGGACGCGTCCCGAATGAGGGGCAACTCCGTCAGGCCTTGATTCCCGTTCATGCAGCGGTGCTCCCCAATCCGGTCGGGTCCGCGCCCGGCTTCTGGCTGACCTGGAAAGACGCGACGATCGTCTCGCTTCCAGGCGTGCCGAGCGAAATGGACGCGATGATGACCGCCTCAGTGTTACCGTTGTTGAGGATGCAGCTGGCGGAGCGACTCACGATTCCTCCCCGTCCGCTGACCCGCGTGGTGTTTCACACCTGGGGATTGCCGGAGGCGGATGTCGATGCACGATTGCTCGGCCTGGTGCCCAAGGGTGTTCCCATCGACCTTGGCCTGCTCGCGTCCCCGACCGGTGTGCTGGTGTCCCTGACCACGAAGGCGACCGGTTCGCCGTCGCCCTCGCTCCTGAGCGCATTGAGCGAGGGCGTGCGGTCCCGTCTGGCCGAATGGCTCTATGCGGAAGGATCGGAGACCATGGAGCAGGTGGTGGGACGACTATTGGCGGAGCGGAAGCTCACCGTCGCCACTGCCGAATCTTGCACCGGAGGATTGATCGGGCATCGATTGACGCAGGTTCCCGGTTCATCGGCCTATGTGGACCGCGGAGTGATCTGTTACAGCAACCGGGCGAAGAGCGAATTGCTCGGTGTATCACCCCGTTTAATCAAGACGCATGGCGCGGTCAGTGCGCAAGTAGCGGCGGCGATGGCCCGCGGTATGCGCGAGCGAGCCGGCGTATCGGCGGGAGTGAGCGTGACCGGGATCGCCGGCCCCGGCGGAGGCACACCGGCCAAGCCCGTGGGGCTCGTCTATATCGGCCTCCACGCAGACGATGGCCAGGCGATCACCAAAGAATATCGCTTTAACGGCGACCGTTCGGTGGTCAAGCAACGGTCTTCGCAGGCCGCGCTTGATATGCTCAGGCGTTGGGCCGTTAGCCGGCGCCTCTCATGATGCGCACGTTTTTGGCCGTCGAGATCGGCGCACGTCTTCGTGCTCAGCTCGCCTCGCTTCAAGAGGTGCTTCGTGAGCAGCTTGGGCACGAGGAGACCAAGGAAGTTCGCATTGCCTGGGTTCGGCCGCTGTCCATTCATTTGACCATCAAATTTTTAGGGGACACCGATGAGGCGCTGCTGGCTCCTATGCATGATGCCATCGAGCAATCCGTCAAGCCGCACCTGCCCCTCCGTATTCCGTCTGAACGGATAGGCGTCTTTCCACGCGTTCAGCAACCGACGGTACTGTGGGTGGGACCTGGCGAGCGATGGCGCCACACTGACGATGCCTCGAGACTCGTGGCGCTTCATCAAGCCGTGGAAGCAGTCTGTCAGCCGTTTGGCTTTCCGCCGGAAGGCAGAGCACTCAGTCCACACCTGACATTGGCCCGTATTAAAGAAGGCCAACGCCGAGTCGGGCAAGAGTTGAGA
>JACVSD010000101.1 GCA_014534095.1 Nitrospiraceae bacterium | reverse complement strand
GTTCGCATTCTTTTCCTCCTTAGACTACTAAAAATAGACCGCTAAAATGAACTGAAACACATGAAACGCTGATTCATCGATGACGATTTCAACCCGCAAACTGTATGAGTTCCATCAAGATGGCAAAATCGGTAGGCACTGCGCCGGCTCAGAGCAGCGTAAGAATCTGCAAAGGCCGTTCCACGTAGAGCGATCAGGAGATTAATCAAAACGGGCTACAATTCAGCGGATTGTCGTGAGGGGCCCTGATCCATTTCGGCTTCCATGGGGCTTTTGCGCCCCAGAGAAATAAGAGAAGCGTTGAATGAATCATGAGGCTGCGGAGTTACACGCCATAAGGGTACAATCATCACATGGGGCGTTTGCGCCCCATGAATTAGCCCTTTCCGCGCAGACCGTGTTTTTTGACCATGCGCTCCATCGTCTTGCGATCCACACCGGCCTCGCGCGCGGCGCGGCTCATATTGCCGTCATGGCGTTTCAGCAATTCGATAAGAAAATTGCGTTCGAACAATCGGACCAATCGCTGCTTCGCCGTCTTGAATGGGCCCAAGTCATTGTCCTGCGTCATCCCGCCCTCCGACCATCGAATCCGGTCAGGAAGATGATCGCAATGGATCACGGGGCCATCGGCCAGGGCGGCCGCGCGCTCGACGACATTGAGCAGTTCGCGAACGTTGCCCGGCCATGTATACCGAGTGAGGAGTTGCAACACAGTCGGATCGAAATAGGGTTTCACATCCGACGGCATGCCGTTTCGGCTCATGCACCGCTGCAGAAACTCGTCGGCCAATAGTTCAATATCGCCCTCCCGCGCCCGTAACGGAGGCAAGGCGACTGAAATCACATTCAACCGGTAATACAGGTCCTGTCGGAACGCCCCGCGCCGGCATGCCTCCTCCAAATCCTGATTCGATGCCGCTACAATCCGAACGTCCACGTCCAGAAAGCGAGTTCCGCCGACCGGGCGAACTTGCCGCTCCTGCAGTACCCGAAGGAGCCGGGTTTGCAGCATCGGGGTCATCCCGCTCACTTCATCTAAAAACACCGTGCCTCCGTGGGCCATTTCAAAGAGGCCCGGTTTCGACACGTGCGCGCCGGTGAATGCGCCCTTCTCATGGCCGAACAGTTCAGACTCCAGTAAGGTATCGGGCAGCGACACGCAATCGACGGGAATGAACGGGCGATGTTTTCGCAGGCTTAACTCATGAATGGCCCGCGCGCACAACTCTTTCCCCGTTCCGCTTTCCCCATAGATCAGCACGTTGGCATTGGTGGGCGCGATCTTCTTGACCAGCTCCAGCGCCCGGTACATGGCAGGACTTCGCCCCACAATGCGGTCATAGTAGCGCCCCTTCGTCCGAACGGATTGCGAGTCGGGTGTGTGTCCCGAACGGCTCATGGCGTCGGCCTTGCGGTTGTCGCCGCCGAATGCGCGCCGCGCCACGTCTTCCAGCTCGGCGCTTGAAAACGGTTTCGGCAAATAATCGAACGCCCCGTCTCGCATCGATGCGACTGCAGTTGGAACCGTCGCATAAGCCGTCATGAGGACGACCTGCACGTCGGGATCCAGTCGTTTCGCGGCCGTCAGCACTTCGAGACCATCAATCCCGGGCATGCGCAAATCAGTCAAAACCAACCCGGGACGTTCCTGCTTCAAGACGGTCAGCGCCCGTGCGGGGTCATCTTCGGTCAAACAGTCGTAACGCAATCGGCTCAAAATACGCCGGCAATTCTCCAACGCTTCATGCTCGTCATCGACAATCAGGATCTTGTTCTGGATTCCCATGTTTGCTCCTGAAATTCTTCCAAGGGGGAATGCCTCAATGCCGGCAGCCGGACCGTAAATATGGCGCCGCGCTCACCGTTGGCCACGTCGAGCCGCCCCCGATGCTCCGACACAATTCCATAACTTAAGAACAGACCAAGGCCGTTGCCTTGCGCTGCGGTCTTCGTCGTGAAAAAAGGATCGAATATGCGCTCCAGCGCATCCTCGGGAATACCGGGACCGTTGTCGGATACTGTCACGGTGGCCCACTCTCCGTCCGTGGAGGGCATCACCGACGATGCCACCTCCACCACCGCCTGCTCGCCCCGCTCCTGCACCGCATCAATGGCATTATTGATGACATTGATGACGACGGTTTCCAGACGTGCGCGGTCACCCATGACGGGAAGAACATCCGTGTGCAGATGCGCCTGCAATCTTACGTGACGGGCGGACAATCGCTCGCCGGCCATCGCAAGACACGCGCGGACCACGCAGTTCAGATCGATCGGCTTCAACGTGCTGGCCGCTCCTCGTGAAAACGTCAACATGCTGCGCGTCACGCGCAAAATGCGTTCGGCTTGCGCCCGTATCGCCGTCAGATCCCGCCGAAGCTCATCGGAAAGCGGCAACTGCACCGCCTCGACTTCCATGCATTCGATGCGGTTAAGGATAATCCCCAAGGGATTGTTGATCTCGTGAGCGATTCCGCTGGCGACCTTGCCGAGAGCCGCTAGGCGTTCCGAGATTTCCACCCGGCGCATCTGTCGGGCGACTTCGGCGGTTTTTTCATCGATCCGCACCGCAAGGTCGCGATTCAATGCTTCGAGCTCGCCCCGCGACTCCTTCAGGTTATCCGCCATTCGATGGATGGCGATGCTCAAATCTTCGAACTCATCTCCCGTCCGGATGCCGAGCGGACCGTCGTAGGTGCCTCGACTGATCGCTTCGACGCCGTCTTTCAGCACCTGAATCGGCCGTGCGATTCGGGCTGCGACGTATTGGCCCATCCCTCCGAGCAGAGCGACCATGACCATCCCAATGAGCGCCAGATTACCCACTTGTTCGCGGATCGGTGCATAGCTTTCAGAAGGATGTTGGCGGACGAAAATGTGCCAGCCATCGAGCGGCGCGCCCAACCCCCGGACAGGAGCAAATCCCACGACGGTCTCGCGCGCCCCATGCCCATCGTCGGCGGCGATGGTCCAACCCGGCTCATCGGACACGATGAGCGCCATGAGCGGCTCCGGAATCCGATGAGCCTTCCTAGGAAGGACCGGGCACACCAACGGTTCGCCCGCGGCGTTGAACAGCATGGCATGTCCGGTCTGGCCGATCCGGATCTGATTGACCATGCCGAACAAAGCGTCAAAGCGATAGGATGCTTTGATGGCGCCGATCATCGTCCGCTGATGGTCATCTAAAATCGGGACGGCGATATCGATGGTTTCTTCCGGCGTGCCGAACGACCCACTTTGTCCTGAAATGACCTCGCTGATAAAGACCTGTCCCGCGCCCGCTTCCTGAAGCCGCCTCCACCAGACCTCATCGCCGAAAAAATAGCGGGCCGGTTCCGAGCTGGCCGCCACCAAGGCCCCATACCGGTCCGTAATCAGCAAGCCCGCCACGCGATCTCCATCCCGCACTTTGGTTTCAGTGAGAAACCGGGACAATTCCGATTTCAGCAACCGGTCGGACATCGCCGTCCCGTTCTCCCAAGCCCGAATGCGCTCTTGGATGACCTCGGTCGGCTTGCGGTCGTCGCGCTGGTACGTGCGATTGGCGTCGATTACCGGCTGCCGCACCCGTAACGGCGCAGAAGCCAGCAATTTGACGGCTTGCACCTCGCCCTGGATCAGCAGGGTGACGCGATCTGCGGCCTGCGCAGCGATCGTCCGGAAGTTTCCCCCGATCACATCACGCAGCGAGCGCATGCCCGACATGTAGGCCAGGATGAGTCCGACCAGCAGCGGCACGCCGCCGACCAAGACGATCGCCAGCACGATCCGACCACGGATGGTCCGCACACAACCTCCCATTCACGTTCACACGTGCGCATCGTCACGAACAAGGAAGGATGCTCCGGTCCGACCTTCTGAGGCGCTGGAGGGCCGACGTCATCGAGGCGCAACGGATGAAGACTTACGATGTGATCGGACAGCCTTGTTTGGCGCTTTGTATTGCTCCAGCCATTCTTTCAAGACGACGGCTTGATTATGTTGCTCGTCCACGGCGCCATAGAGAAGCGTGACGGTCCGGCGGCGAGCTTGCCGCGCCAAATCGATGAGCATCTCGCCTTGCGCAGAAGCCTTCAGTTCTCTGCGATACCGACGGCGAAACTCTTTCCATTTGGCAGGATCGTGCGCAAACCATTTTCTGAGAGATGCGCTGGGCGCCGTTTCTTTGAGCCAGAGCGCAATCCGCGCCCGCTCTTTTCGTACCCCTCGAGGCCACACCCGATCCACGAGGACTCGGAGGCCGTCTCGTCCGCTCGGCGCGCTGTAAACGCGTTTCAGCCGGATCATATCGAAAGCAAGCCCCGTGATTGCCGATTCGACTTCAGCGATCATCAGATTCGCAATTTTATGAGCCCGAGGCCAGGCCTGAAGCCGGAGCAACGACTCCTGCCGGAGCAGCCTCTTTAGGATCCGGCACGTCGCGCGCGCACCGGAATCCCAGCCAGTTCATCCTCACAGTCGGTTCTGCTCCGTTTCGCTGCGCGGCTCGGACCGCGGGGGTACTATCGATCCATCCTCCGCCTCGAAAAGCTTTCTGAGTTCCTCGTTCCGGCCCTTTGGGATTTCGGTCCGGCGCCTTCTTATAATAGTTCGGATCGTACCAGTCGGCCGTCCACTCCGCCACATTCCCGGCCATTTGGAAGAGGCCGTACGGACTGACCGCGTTCTCGTATTTGTCTACTGAAATGATCGGTGGATAGAGCAACAGCCGTTCGGGGCGATCCCTGACCGGCCCCGATAACCCGGTTCGCCCGAAGTTGGCCCGGCTTAGTCCTGCCGTCTGATTGCCCCAGGGATAGATACGCCCGTCATCGCCTCTGGCAGCCTTTTCCCATTCCGCGGAGGTTGGCAAACGCTTGCCCGCCCAACGGCAGTACGCATCGGCATCGTACCATGACACGTGCATGACCGGGTGATGGGCCATAGATTCCTGAAAGTTTCCGCCGTCATATCGCCAATCGAGCAGGGGGGGGTGATCGGTCGTCACCACAAACTTCAGATAGTGAAGCGCGGTGGCTTCGTATTTGTCGATGTCATACGAATCCAGGTAAACCCGTCGCTGAGGCAACTCAGCAGGATACGCATTATGATCCTTTTTCTTGTCGCTGCCCATTAGGAACTCACCCGCCGGAATTCGGACCATCTCATCTTTGGACGGAAGTTTCGCCCGCTCGATGGCGAGTTTCTTTCCCTCGGGTGTCCACTCGGGCGTCAGATCCGCCACGTCCAGAGCCCATACCAGGCCAGCGCCACCAAGCAGAAGCCACCCGATCAGATGCATCAATTGCTGTGATACTCGCACATGTCCTCCTTATATTGTTTTTATCATCATTACATCGTCTGCTTTGGCTTCGACTGTTGAGCGTGATCGAAGTCTTCCAGCGGTTGAAAGTTCACCGGCAATTCAAACAAGGAGTCGGACATCCGGCGCAATTTGACGTTTCGGTATTCGACTTGCCACTGGCCGTCTTTTCTGGCCAATTTGAGCGGAAACCGAATATCGGTCGCCAACCATTGATAATAGACGTCGGTCTGTGCGCCATGGCGGACCGTCACCTGATACAAAGTCGTGGGGTGCCCATCCAGTATTTCCGTACCGATTTCTTCCCGCGCCACTTCTCCGTCCAGCCGCTCGCTGACTTTCGGTGCTTGCTCCGGATCGTACGGAACCGTCTTGAAGTGCCGCATGCGCGACAACAACAGCCACATGACCTGCTTATCTTTGCGCACAATGGTCACATTGACCGGACTGAGTTCCTGATGTTCCAGCCGCCATCGATCGTCCCGATAATAGAGATTGGCTTTTCGGTTATGGCCGTCGGTGCGTGTGATTTGATCGGCGGTAAACTCAAGCGCCCATGTGCTTGCGCAGGTCAACCAGCCCAGCATCGCCGTCATTGCGCTGATCATTGGGAAATTTCGCATAAGGCAGTCTGCCATGGCGGTATCGGCGTTTTCCGCATTGAGGAGCTAGGTTCGCGCAAGAGCTGCGGCGAGAAACAGAACGGTCACCGCCACGAGAAGCCCGAGGCGGGCCACCCACATGGACAGATTGATGAGCAAGTGATCCGCCGAGCTCGGGGAGTCCGACGACTCTTTCCGTAGACGCCCGACCAGCGGCCCAAGCCAAAAATCATGCACCGCCGTGAGCCCTATCAGGACGGCCACCAGCCACAGCTTCGTCGTCAGGACCGTCCGCCAACCTTCCGGCTCCGCCAGCGTGCCCGTCTTCGAGCTCACCAGCAGTGTCCCGGTGGCGATGAGCAGAATGATCGATCCCCATACCGTGATGCGAAACCGGCGTGCCAGGGTCTGGAACAACACTCTGCGATCGGCGCCAAACGTTCCGCGCTTGAACACGGGAACCAGGATAAATGAAAG
>JACVSD010000058.1 GCA_014534095.1 Nitrospiraceae bacterium | reverse complement strand
TAAAGAAACGTGCTGCGTGAGGGGTAACGCGTGAGGTGTCGGGACACATACGATCGGTCACGATCCAGCCGAGCAACGCTTGAAGTCTCACGCTTCACGTTTCACGGAGGAGAAGATGCCAGACCTTAGACGCGATCCCATCGTTGGACGGTGGCTGATCATCTCCACTGAGCGGAATGGCCGTCCGCATGATTTTATTCAGTTGCAGCCAGCCCGGCCTATTTCAACCGCCCTGTGTCCCTTCTGCCCCGGACAGGAACGACTGACGCCCAAAGAAATTATGGCATATCGTCCCCCGCCCTCAGATCCGAACACCCCGAACTGGACGGTCCGTGTCGTCCCGAACAAATTCCCCGCGCTCCAGGTCGAAGGGGAGATGGGCCGTGAAGGGATCGGGCTCTACGATCGGATGAACGGGGTGGGCGCCCATGAAGTCATTATCGAAACACCGGACCACACGGAAAGCATCGCGACCATGTCGGCGAAACAAACCGAGGAAGTATTGTGGGCTTACCGCGACCGCATCATCGACCTCAAGAAGGATCTCCGCTTGCGTTATATTTTGATATTCAAGAACCACGGCGCGTCGGCCGGGGCCACCCTCGAGCATAGCCATTCGCAACTCATCGCGCTTCCGATCGTGCCCACCAGCGTGCGCGAGGAAATCAACGGCTGCCGGGCGCATTACGAACAGAAGGAACGCTGTCTCTATTGCGATCTGCTCCGGCAAGATCTGTCTGCCGGTGACCGTCTGGTCGCGGAGAACTCCCAATTCGTCTGCATGACACCCTTCGCGCCACGGTTTCCGTTCGAGATGTGGATTCTGCCGAAGCACCACGCCGGCTACTTCGAGGACAGCCACAAACCCGAGCTGGAGTCGCTCGCTCGTATGTTATTGGAGTGCCTCCGCCGCATGAACAGCGTGCTGGCGAAACCCGCCTACAACTTCGTGCTCCACAGTTCGCCCCTCCAGGAACGCACCGGTGACTTGTATCATTGGCACATCGAAATTATCCCGAAGCTGACACAGGTCGCCGGCTTCGAATGGGGCACGGGCTTCTACATCAATCCCGTGTCTCCCGAAGAGTCGGCGGAGTGCTTGCGGCAAGCGGAGATGTAACGTGCCGTCCCGCTTTCAGCTGGACGAGCCCGCTCTGTCGGACGTGGTTGGCGAACTGGACTCACTGATCCGGAGGGCCGGCGGACGGACATGGCTCGTGGGCGGGACCGTCCGGGACCTGGTCTTGGGTCGGCAGCCACGCGATCTGGACATTGAAGTCCTTGGGATTCCGCTCGGACCGCTCCACGCGTTGCTCGAACGTCACTTTCGCGTCCAGTTCGTCGGCAAGGCGTATGGCGTCTTCAAGCTGCAGGACTTCCCCGTTGATGTCTCCATCCCCACTCGCAGACTGCCGAATGGCGACTCCGTATCACACCTCTTGTCGGAGTCTGATCCAGAGCTGCACATCGACGAGGCCTTAGCCAGGCGCGACTTTACGATGAACGCCATGGCATGGGATCCGGCCACGTTGGAACTGCGCGATCCGTTCCATGGTCGACAGGATCTCGAGGCGGGGGTCTTACGGCACGTATCCGACCGTTTTAGGGAAGACCCGCTGAGGGTGCTCCGTGGTATGCAACTCGTGGCTCGCTTTCAATTAACCGCTGCCCCTCAGACCCTGACGCTCTGTCGGACGCTGACGCAAGAGAAACAACCGAGGGAACGCCTGTGGGAGGAATGGAAGAAGCTGCTCCTGCAGGGCGTTAAACCGTCGCTCGGACTACGTTTTCTGCGTGACTGCGGATGGCTCCGCTTCTATCCCGAACTAGCCGCCCTTGAAGGCTGTGAACAGGATCCGATGTGGCATCCGGAAGGCGACGTCTGGGTGCACACGTTGCACTGCCTGGACTGGTACGCCGCCGAACGGACAGGCCTGCCAGAAGAGGATGTGATCGCGGGCCTCGGCGTGCTGTGCCATGACTTTGGGAAACCGGCGACGACTGAACGTCAGCCTGGACGCATCACTTCGCGGGGGCATGAGCCGGCGGGGGAAGCGCCCACCAGGCGGTTTCTGGCACGGCTGACCAACCAAGAGGACCTCATTAATGAGGTGGTCTCATTGGTGCGCTGCCATCTTCGGCCTCAGGCTCTGTATGATCAACATGCCTCCGACAGCGCCGTCCGGAGACTCGCCCGACAAGTAAGCCGCATTGATCGCCTGGTGCGGGTCGCACGCGCTGATCACGGCGGCCGTCCGCCCAGACCCTTTGACGGGTTTCCGGCCGGTGAATGGTTACTGGACCGTGCGCGGGCTCTCCAGGTCGAGGCACAGCCTCCGACCCGAATTGTGATGGGCCGCCATCTTGCTGCAATGGGCGTCCAGCCGGGCCCTGAAATGGGCCGGCTGCTCGACGAATGTTATGAGGCACAACTAGACGGGGCCTTTTCGTCGCTCACGGAAGGGCTCGCACTGGCCCGTGAGAAGCTTGGGCGCGCGTGTGATTGATAGTGCGTTGAGCCTCTGGCTCTTCCGCCATCTTCGTCCCCTTGCCTCGCCCCTCGGCCTGAGCTTATGATCGCCCGATGCAGATCCAACTGAGCCATCCTCCAAGGACCGTGGAAGTGAGAGGCCCCAAGAAGACGAAAGATGTTCTTCGAGAGCTTAATCTCCTCGTCGAAGCCCATCTGGTCATCCGCGGCGATGAACTGGTGACCGAGGACGAGATGCTTTACGATAAGGATCTTGTTGAAATTCGCCCGGTGATCTCGGGAGGATCCTCAGTGCCGCCTCGCTGCTCTTCAGAGCCCTGACCGTAAATAGCTGACCGCGTGCCGGACCATGAACTGCACCAAATGTAAAACCAAAGCCGTCCTTAAGCTTCCCCGCCACCATGCCGCCTTCTGCAAGGGCTGCTTTAACGGCTTTGTCCACGAGCAAGTCGGTAAGGCAATCAGATCCCAGCGGATGTTCGGTAAGGACGCGCGCATCCTCGTCGCGGTCTCTGGCGGTAAAGATAGCTTGGCGCTATGGGATATTCTGCTGAAACTCGGATACAAAGCCGATGCGCTTTACGTAGACCTCGGCATTGGCGCCTACTCGGAACGATCGCACGCGAAAGCCGTCCGTTTCGCCGAAACGGTGGCCGCCACTCATGGCGCCGCATTACACGTGCACACCGTGGAGAAAGAGGAAGGCGCCGGCATACGGGAACTCGCCATGCTGGTGCATCGCCCGACCTGCTCCACGTGCGGGACGATTAAACGCTATCAGTTCAACCGGGCCGCGTTGGAGCACAAGTATGACGTGATGGCCACGGGCCATAATCTCGACGATGAAGCGGCACGGCTCCTCGGCAACGTCCTCCATTGGCAGGAGGAGTATTTGGACAAGCAGGCGCCCAGTTTGCCGGCCTCGGTCGACGGCTTCGCCAAGAAGGTGAAACCCCTCTATCGGTTGACCGAGCGCGAACTCGCCGCGTATGCGGTATTGAATAAGATCGATTACATCGTAGAGGAATGCCCGATGGCGAAGGGGGCCAGGACGCTGTTGTATAAGGAAGTGTTGAACCGGCTCGAAACTGAATCACCCGGCACCAAGCAAACCTTCTATTGGGGTTTCCTGGACAAGCAGCAACACAAGGACCAGCCGTCGACCACGATGGCGGAAAGAGATCAGGCGGCCTTGCATCCCTGCGGAACTTGCGGCCAACCCACCACCGCCGCGGTGTGCTCATACTGCAAGCTCATGGCTCGCGCCAAGGCTCCTTCCATTTCGTGATCGGCTGGTTCCTATCGGTTATGGCCTGCGTGCTGATCATGCAGGGATGCCCGTCGTCGGCACAGGCTGCAGACAGTGTTCCGGTTCCCATCGGCACGCAAACCATGGGCTTCACCGTCGGCCCGTTTCACCCGGTCCGCGTTCTTTCCGCGCAATCGTCAAAACTCTTCGGGATGGCCGTTATACCTTCGTGGTCCATCGCCCTGACGGACCAGATCGGCTCCGGCTGGTATCGTGGTCAACTTGCCCTTGGCGCCGAGTTCATGCTCTTTCACACCACCGATCCGATCGGGGCCAGCGGCATAGGGTTCACTCCAAAAATAGCGTACACATGGACGAGCCTCACTCGAGTGCGGCCCTTTGTGGAAGGGGGTGGCGGTCCAATGTGGACGGATCTCGGTGGTCGCGTGCCGGAACAACCAGGGGAATTCAACTTTCTGGTCTGGGGCGGCGCGGGCCTCGCTTGGGCCATTCATCCCTCTTGGACCGTACAGGCCGGGTATCGATTGGTGCACATCTCCAATAGCGGCACCCGCACGAGGAACTCAGGTCTCAACTTTGGCCTTCCGTTTATCGGTCTCTCATACCTCTTCTCATCCGCCCCCTAGGCCTTGCAAAGATCCCGATCTCTCCGTAAGCTGCCTTCAGGACCAGTTGATCGCGTCAAATCCGCACTTATCTACGAGTCTATGGCTACCACTGCTCGCGACTATTATCAGGTGCTCGGAGTCTCTCGCACCGCCTCCGCCGACGATATCAAGAAGGCCTATCGCCGGCTGGCGCGCCAATACCATCCCGACCTCCACGCCGGCGGCAAGAAGGCCGAGATGGAGAAAAAGTTCAAAGAACTCAACGAAGCCCACGAGGTCCTTTCCGACCCCGACAAACGGAAGAAGTACGATCAGTATGGGGCGGAATGGGAACAGGCCGAAGCCTATGAACGAGCCCGGCAACAAGCCGGCGCCCGGGGCTTCCGGGGCGAGGAAGCCGCCGGGTCCTTCGGCGGCGCGGAGAACTTTTCCGATATTTTTGAAAATCTGTTCGGCGGCGGCCGGGGCCGCGGTGGCGGCACGCATGGTTTCTCGGTGCAGGGCGAGGATCTCGAGACCGAAGCGGCGCTGACCCTTCGCGAAGTATTGACCGGCGTGACGAAGCGCGTCTCGCTCCGCGAACCGGTGACGTGCTCTACGTGTCAGGGAAGTGGGAAGGTCAAAGGCCGGCCCTGTCCGACATGCCTGGGCTCGGGGTCCGTCCTGCAATCGAAGACGATTGAAGTACGCGTGCCGGCAGGCGTCCAGGACGGGACGCGCGTCCGGGTCGGCGGGAAGGGCCAACCCGGCATGAACGGAGGTCGGCGTGGAGACCTGTACCTGCACGTGACGATTTTGCCGGACCGCGTGTTCCGGCGTCAGGGCAGCGATCTGCACGTCACGTTACCCGTGTGGCCGTGGGAGGCGGCCTTGGGAGCCGACGTCATGGCGCCGACCTTAGGAGAACCGGTACGAGTGAAAATTCCGCCAGGCAGCCGTGCGGAGAGCAAGCTCCGGCTGAAAGGCAAAGGTCTGCCGACCGCAACGGGTGGCCATGGCGATCTCTTTCTCAATCTTCAGATCACCTTGCCGCCCGTCGTCACGGAGGAAGAACGCGCGCTCTACGAGCAATTTAAACGAATGCGGCATCCGGACCCCCGAGCGGAGCTTCTCGCAGCGGCCTTGCACGGGTGATCGATGACGCTCGCCGAATACGCGTTATTTGCCTTTAGCTCCCTGTTCGTCATCGTCGACCCCATCGCCACTGTTCCGGCCTTCGTCGCCATGACGGTCCGGTATTCGCTCAGTCAGCGGCTTCATATGGCCCGCGTTGCCTGCCTCGTCATGGTCGGCGTTCTCGCCGGCTTCGCCCTGGTCGGTCAGTCCTTGTTCAACCTGCTGGGGATTACCTTGCCGGCCATTCAGGTCGCCGGCGCTTTGGTGCTCCTGTTGGTCGCACTCGATATGCTACGGGCTCAGCGTTCGGCGGTGCAGGAAACCGCCGAGGAGACCGCCGCCGGCACGAGCAAGGCCGACATCGCCATTACGCCGCTCGCAATTCCCATGTTAGCCGGGCCGGCGGCTATCTCGACCGTCATTCTCTTGGATGCGCAGGCCCGGAACTGGACGCAGCGTGGCGTCCTCATCGCTTGCCTTGTCGCAGTCGGTCTGGCAAGCTACGTCACCTTGGCGC
Source organism: Nitrospiraceae bacterium (assembly GCA_014534095.1). Next base: position 5,243 of record JACVSD010000058.1, on the reverse strand, counting down.
TTGGCGCGACCGGCGCCAAATGGCTGAGCCCGATCGCGGAGAAAATCATCACCCGCCTGATGGGACTCCTGCTGGCCGCGCTGGCGATTCAATTTCTGTTCAATGGCCTGAAGGGCGCCAGCAGCTCTTTTGTGCGATAATTGCTCTCATACATCCCTACGTATCAACCGAAGGAGGATTTCATGACGCGACGGACACGGACACTGGTCACGTTTGGCATGGCTTCTGCCATGACGCTGGCTCTCGGGATCTCTGGCGCACAGGCCAATGAGTATGGCTATGGCAAGGAGGGCCACGCGAGAGGCGGCGGTCATAGTGCCATGGGCGGGCATGGCATGGGCATGATGCATAGCAGCACCGGCCACCTCATTCGCCATCTGCTGAAGCATGAAAAAGAAATTGGCCTCACGGGCGATCAAGTCACGAAGTTGAAGGATATGCAGTTAAACCTGGATAAGACCCGCATTAAGAGCGAGGCCGATATTCAGGTAGCGGAGCGAGAGTTGCGGTCGTTGTTGGAGGATGAGAAATCCGATCTAGGTGCGGTGGAAGCGAAGCTCAAGCAGAGTGAAGATCTTCAGGTCGGCCTGCGCATGGCCTCGTTCAAGGCACGCCGGGACGTGCTGGCTCTCCTGACGCCGGAACAACGAACCAAAGAAAAGGCCGAGCACGAGAAGATGATGGAGCAGCACAAGGACAAGGGCAAAGGACATGGAACCGCTCCCCATGGATCCAATCCACATAGCGGAAGCCCGCACAAGGGTACCGGCACGATGTCAGGTCAATAGCGTGACGTCAACCTGACGTATGGAGAGGACAAGAAGGGAAAGGATTAGTTGATCCGATGGCACGAGAGCTCAAGCTGAGAAGTCACGACCTGTTGGTCGGCCCGGGCCGGGCGCCGGCCCGAGCGATGTTGAAAGCGGTGGGGTTCACGGATGAGGACCTGACCAAGCCGCTCGTCGGCGTAGCCAACACCTGGATCGAAGTCATGCCCTGCAATTACCATTTGCGGCGCTTATCTGAACGAGTCAAAGCCGGCATCCGGGCCGCCGGAGGGACGCCGATCGAATACAACACCATCGCCGTGTCAGACGGCATTTCAATGGGCACCGAGGGCATGAAAGCCTCATTGATCAGCCGCGAAGTCATTGCGGACTCCATCGAACTGGTGGCCCGCGGGCACCTGTTTGACGCCGTGGTCGCCTTGTCCGGATGTGACAAGACGATCCCAGGCACCGTGATGGCCTTGGCTCGGCTCAATGTGCCGTCGCTCATGCTGTACGGCGGTTCGATCCTCCCCGGACAGTTCCAAGGGCACGATGTGACCATTCAGGATGTGTTTGAGGCGGTGGGCAAACATGCTTCTGGGAAGATGACCACTGCCGAACTGAAGGATCTCGAAGACCATGCCTGCCCGGGGCCAGGCGCCTGCGGTGGCCAGTTCACAGCTAACACCATGGCCATCGCCTTCGAGTTCCTTGGCATGTCACCAATGGGACGCAATGGGGTCCCGGCCATGGACGTGCAAAAGGACGACGTCGCGTTCGACTGCGGCCGGATGGTCATGGACCTGCTCAAGAGCGACCTCCGGCCCAAGCAGATCATCACCCGCAAATCATTGGAAAACGCCATTGCGGCGGTGGCCACGACCGGGGGTTCCACGAATGCCGTTCTGCACTTGCTGGCGGTCGCTCGTGAAATGGGCTTGAGACTCAGCATCGATGATTTCGACAGAATCAACCGCAAAGTTCCACTGCTCGCCGACCTGAAACCCGGTGGGCGCTTCATCGCAGCCGATCTATTCAACGCCGGCGGCACGACACTCGTCGCAAAACGGCTCCTCGATGCCGGCGTTCTGCATGCGGATCAGCCGACGGTGACAGGACGGACCATCGGAGAGGAGGCTGCTAAAGCCAAGGAACGGCCGGGCCAAGAAGTGCTTCGCCCGTTATCCAATCCACTGAAGCCTACCGGCGGACTGGTCATCCTGAAAGGTAACCTGGCCCCTGAAGGTTGCGTTGTCAAAGTGGCCGGGCATTCGATGATGAAATTCCAGGGCCCGGCAAAAGTCTATGACCGTGAAGAAGATGCCTTCGTCGCGGTGAAAGCCGGTCAAATCAAGCCGGGTGATGTGGTAGTCATTCGGTATGAGGGGCCCTCGGGCGGGCCCGGAATGCGGGAGATGCTCGGGGTGACAGCGGCCATTGTCGGAGCCGGCCTTGGCGACTCGGTTGCCCTGTTGACGGATGGGCGCTTCTCCGGGGCGACTCATGGACTGATGGCGGGCCATGTGGCTCCTGAAGCCGTCAAGGGAGGACCGATTGCCGCCCTAAAAACCGGCGACACGATCACCTTTGATATCGCCAAACGTCGCTTGGACGTCAAGCTGTCTCAAAAAGACATTGCCGCCAGACTGAAAAAAGTCAAACTTCCGGTCCCTCGATATACGTCTGGAGTCATGGGGAAGTATGCCAGGCACGTCTCCTCGGCCTCCGAAGGTGCCGTGACAACCTAGTCGACGACACATTTGCACAAATCCTAGAACGGTGCAGGCCAAATGGCCTGCCCCGTCTTTTTTTGCTTACCGCAACAACCATCATCAGTCGCCTTTATCCATTGCCTCATCTCTTGTCGTTTACCGCGGCCTGAGTGTCTCATCACCAGCGCCGGTAAGGGGAAGTACATCGGTAAGTCTGGTTAACGAACGCGCGACGAGACTTCTTGAGTACTACAGATCGGCAGACGGGTTGCAAAACCGAAGGAGCTGAGAGGCCTAAAACCGCCGATAGAACGCCACAATCGTATCCACGACATACGTGAGGTGCTGCTCAGCCAGTTCGGCATAAATGGGAAGAGACAGCACCTGCTCGGCGGCTTCCTCAGATACGGGAAATGAGCCTTTTTTATGGCCCAGCTCTTTGTAGCAATTCTGAAGATGCATCGGGAGAGGATAGTAAATTTCAGTTCCAACGCCCTTCTCTTTGAGATAGGCGCGAAGGTCGTCGCGTTTGGACACTCGGACTGTATATTGGTTATAGACGTGAAAATTCCCGTCGTGCGTCGTCGGCAGAGTGACGTGATCATTCTGAATACCGGCCTCGTGGAACAACTGTTTATATCGGGCAGCATTGCGGCGTCGGCCCTCTGCCCACTGGTCGAGATATTTCAGCTTGATGTGCAGGATCACCGCCTGAAGCGCATCCAAGCGGCTGTTGATTCCAATTGCCTCGTGCAGATAGCGGACCCGGCTGCCGTGAACACGTAACATGGCCAGTGTATCCGCGAGCCGCTGATCATTCGTCGTAATCATACCGCCATCGCCAAACCCGCCGAGATTCTTCGAGGGGAAAAAGCTAAAGCATCCCATCGCGCCCAAGACACCCGCATGGCGACCGTTCTGCGCGGCGCCGATGGCTTGGCAAGCATCCTCGATCACAGGAATGCGCCTGACAGCGGCGATGCGGTTGATCGTCGCCATGTCGGCACACTGCCCAAAGAGATGCACAGGAATGATGGCCTTCGTGCGTGAGGTGATCGCCTGTTCAATCTGAGCCGGGTCTAGATTGTAGCTGTCTCGTTCAATATCGACGAATACCGGCTTCGCGCCGAGCCGCGAAATAGCGCCCGCCGTCGCAAAGAACGTAAACGGCACCGTGATGACTTCGTCTCCCGCACCGACGCCTAACGCCATCAAAGACAGGAGTAAGGCATCGCTTCCCGAGGCGCAGCTCACGGCGTACCGTGCTCCCGTGTACTGAGCGATGGCCTCCTCGAACGCGACGACACGGGGGCCCAACACAAAGCCCTGCTCATCGCAGACCTGCTGGATGGCCGCTAGAATTTCGGCACGCAGCGGCTGGAACTGAGCCTTGAGGTCAAGGAGAGGGATGTTCATGTTCAACGCCGCCATTACTCTTACTGTCGTTATCGATCCGCAAACTACGATGCCCCATCAATACCTTGGACGCAAGGTGTTTGCAAGCAGAGATTCGAAGTGGAATGGCGAGCTAACGAAAATCGCGACGCTGAAAAATAATGCTGGCAGACATGAGGAGGAACAGGACGTAAGTCAGCCCGTACGCCACAATGAGCAAGAGATCCGTTCCTGGTACGTCAATATGATGAATCACGTTTCCCTTGAGGTTAAATCGCTCTAGGTTGGGCAAAACGTAATACAAACCATTCGCGACCATCCGCATCCCTTCGTCCATCTTCTCTCCAAAAGCCTTGAGATCAGCGGTGAGGTGGCCAATTACATATGTCGCCAGGGTGAAAATCGCGCTGAGCGTCGCGCTCGTAAAGGTGGAGCACAGCAGCGCCACCGCCGTGATGACCATAAACTCCAAGAAGATTAATCCCAGCGCTTTGAACAACATGCTTTCAATGGGCACATCTTGCGCAGCTAAGACGAGTAACAAGCCGGCGGCCATGATCAGCGTGTTCACGAAGAGCGTCAGTGTCAAGCCAAGGTATTTGCCGACCAGGAATTGATAGCGTGCGACGGGTTTGGAAACGATAGTATAAATCGTTTTCTTCTCGATCTCCTTGCTGACTAAACCAATTCCGACAAAGATGGCGATCAAGACCCCGAAAATATTGATACTCCCCAGTCCAACATCAAGAAGCAAGCGATGAAACTCGCCCAACGTGAGCCGCATTAGCAGCAGGGAACTGCCGATCATGAGCAAGGCAAATACCAAGAGATTGTAGAGGAGCTTATCGCGCAAATTCTCTCGGAACGTATTGAGCGCAATCGAGACAACTTTCATGACCGGGACTCCACTGGTGCCGGTTGTTGATTCACATGGCGGATGAAAAGTTCTTCAAGGGAAGATTTGTGCGGAGTTAAAGACACCAGTGTGGCTTTGGAGGCTCGGATGATTTCTAAAGCACCATTCACTTGCTGAGCGCTTTTCAAAACTACCATGATGCGACTCGCTTGCATGACAACTTTGTCAGACAAGGGACGCAGATGCTCAAGCCCTTCAGGCGTTAAATGATCGATAACCACCTCGACCTGCTGCGTCGCTCCCTGCTCGATAAGTTCGGCAACCGGTCCGCAGGCCACCAATCGTCCCTTCATGATCATAGCCACGCGATCGCATAGCAACTCAGCATCGTGCAAGATGTGCGAACTGAACATGACCGTCTTGCCTGATTCCTTGAGACGGAGGATAAGATCACGGACTTCTTTACGCCCGAGAGGGTCAAGGCCGGACATCGGTTCGTCGAGCACGACG
>JACVSD010000070.1 GCA_014534095.1 Nitrospiraceae bacterium | reverse complement strand
GTCAAATCCACCGGGCCCACCGCCACCCCGCACATGTACGAATCGCGCAACACATAATCCAGATTGTCACCGGTGTAACTCCCTGAAATTACGGGCTGCAGAACATTGAGCCAGTCCGGAAGCTGTGAGTTGTCCTTGCCCTTTTCCTTCAGAATGAGGTGTGCGATCTGGTCTGGGTTGAGCGCTTCGCCTTTGGCGAAGGGACCAGAAGGACTGCGGCGGATTTTGCGGATGATCTCACCGAGATGTTCCCGAATGATGAGTTGCCCCAGTTTCTCATGGGTGAGATGAAAGCCATGGAGATGATTGTCATCGAAAAAGTGGCAGAACGGGCCGTGGCCGATGTCATGAAGCAGCGCGGTAATGCGGAGCACTTCCTCGACATAATTCGCCGAGGGCACGTCATCCGCGACTTGTTGTAAGAACGGGTAGAGATGCCGCGCGAAGCGCCCGGCTACATGCATCGTGCCCAATGAATGGACGAATCGGGTATGTTCCGCCGAAGGGTATACCCACCGGGCACTCTGCAACTGATAGATGTATCGCAGCCGCTGAACCCAGGGCGAATCAATCAGATCTTTTTCTGTGCGCTCATGCGGATCTGGAGTGGCGTAGGGAACCGTGAAGGAGACGTACTTGTGGATGGGGTCCGCAATGAGGGCCGATCCGTCGTAGGGCGCATTAATTTCTTCGGAGGACCGCATCGCGACGTCATCTTAGCCCAGCGGATCCGAGGGCGGCAATGGCTCTGACGGACGAGACGCCTGCCGATATTTCGCAACGAGCAGGTAGGCGGCCGGATAGGCCAGAAGCGCTCCGAGCACACTGAGCGCCACTCCGCCGATGACGAACGGAACCGCATAGGGCAGCACCTGCTGATAGATGCCTTGGAAGCTGAGATCGTGCCAGCTGAACGTCGGGGTATCCGTACGGCCCAGGAGCAGCGCGCCGGTCCAATAGGTCATGCCCAGGATCGGCACGACCGTCCAGGGATTGTTGAGGAATGCGCCGGCCATGAGGGCCACCATATTGAGTCCGAAGAGCCAGGTAGAGAGTACCACCAGGATGGTGTGAAACCCGTAGGCGGGCGAGAAGGCGATGAAGACGCCCAAGGCAAAGGCGACGGCCGTCCGCTGTGGCGATTCCTGCAGATGGAGCACTTGCCGAGCGAGGGCCCGGAATGACCGCGTGCCCGTCAAGAACGGTTTCTGCGTGAGCCGCCTCATGAGTGAAAATGTCGGTAACTGGTCATCGGAAGCGGACACAGCATTCCATCGCTGGATCGCATCTGTACTCCAAACCGCCGCTCACGGATCTCGCCGATGCGGGTGATACGATAGCGGTGTGTCGCGGCTTGGCGTTGCAGCGCGGCTTCGCGTCGTGTTTGCACGGTGAAGAGGAGTTCGTAGTCCTCGCCTCCTGCCAGGGCCAGGTCCGCGGGCTTTAGACCCCGGAGGTTCGCATAGGCGGAACAGGCAGGGGACAGAGGCAGCAGGGCAGGATCGATCTCCGCACCCACGCGGCTCTCCTCGCAGAGATGGCGAAGGTCGCCCGACAAGCCGTCGGAAACATCGATGGCTGACGTGGCAAGCCCTTGTTCATTCAGCCACTGTCCTTCGGCGACGCGAGCGCTGGGACGGAGATGGCGCTGTACGAGAAATGTGTGGTGGACAGGCCGTAGCGACGGCGTCTGTTTGGAACTCAGGCCCTGGTTCAGCAGCTTCAGTCCTGCGAGCGAGTCTCCCAACGTCCCTGTCACATAGATCCCATCTCCGGGGTGTGCGCCTCTCCGAAACAGGCTGGCTCCCGTCCGGGTCGTTCCCATGAGCGTGATGTTCACGAACAGTCCGGTGGCCGAGCCGGATGTGTCGCCGCCGATCAAAGCCACGCCATAGGGGCGACAGGCGCGCATCAGGCCGGCGTACAGCTGAAGGATATGCCGTTGCGTTATTGGCGGGGGAATAGCAAGGGACAACAGTAGAAACCGGGGTTGGGCGCCCATTGCTGCGATGTCGCTGAGGTTCGCCATGGCGGCCCGATAGCCGATCGACTCGGGAGAGGCCGTGTGCAAATCAAAGTGCACGCCTTCCGCAAGGAGATCCGTCGTCAGGTGCCACCATTGCCCGACTGAGGGGGCTAGTACGGCGGCGTCATCGCCGATACTTTGGATGAGTCCCGGTGCTCGGGCAGGATACCGGCGTTGAAGTTGCCTGATGAGGGCGAACTCGTGAATCTTCTCTTTGGCCTTCGGCACGGCCACGGCTCCCCTAGCGGACTGGTAGATGGTCTAATCGCTGTGCCGGCGGTGATGCGACGCTCGCCCGACCCATGGGCGGAGAGGCTTCGGCAGGTGTCTCCTTCTTCGTCCTGAACCCTTGGAGATCGACCCAGATCACAGGGCAGGCGTCAGGGGATGTGCAGGCATGGACCGTCTGCCTTTTTTTAGGCGGCTGAGCTTGCTCCGGGAGGCCGCAGATGAGGTCTTTGAGGTCTTCTTAAGCGGCCGCATCGTGAGAAGCTTCCGCCGAAGGGCGATCTTCATCACGTCATCCATGGTTTCCGCAAAGCACAACTGAATGCCCTTCAAGAGATGCTTGGGAATCTCTTCCAGGTCCTTCTTGTTCCGCCGGGGCAAGATCACGGTCGTGAGCTTGGCCCGTTTGGCCGCCAGGATCTTTTCTTTCAGCCCGCCGATCGGCAGGACCCGTCCGCGAAGGGTGATCTCACCGGTCATGGCGAGATCCCTCCGGGCTGGAATTCCGGAGAGGGCGGACGCTATCGCGGTGGCCATGGTGATACCGGCCGAAGGGCCGTCTTTGGGAATGGCGCCGGCCGGCACATGAATGTGCAGATCCTGCTTGCCGAATAATTCATGGTTGATATGCAAGGTCTTCTCGCGTGAACGGACGTAGCTCAATGCGGCCTGCGCCGATTCCTTCATCACGTCGCCGAGGTGGCCGGTGAGCGTGAGCTGGCCCTTGCCTTTCATGACGGTGGCTTCAATGTAGAGCACGTCTCCGCCGGCTTCCGTCCAGGCCAATCCCGTCGCGACACCCACTTCATCTTTCTCCAACTCGGTTTCCGGCAGGTATTTCGGCACCCCGAGATATTTATGAAGGTTGGCCGGGTTGATCGGAAAACCTTGGCCTTTTCCCTCGGCCACCTTTTTGGCCACTTTGCGCATCACGTTGGCGATTTCGCGCTCAAGATTGCGGACGCCGGCCTCCCGCGTGTAATGAGCGATGATTTGGCGAATGGCCGGTTCGACGATGCGCACATGGCGGTTGGTTATGCCATGTTCATCCAACTGGCGAGGGATGAGATACTTTTGCGCGATGCCGAGCTTCTCTTCCTCGGTGTATCCCGGGATCTCGATGACTTCCATCCGGTCTCGCAAGGCGGGAAGGATGGGATCGATCAAATTCGCGGTGGTGATGAACATCACCTCGGAAAGGTCAAACGGCACGCCGAGGTAATGATCGGTAAAGGCATTGTTCTGTTCCGGGTCCAGAACTTCCAGCAAGGCGGCGGAAGGATCGCCGCGAAAATCCATGCCCACTTTATCGACTTCGTCAAGCATGAACACGGGGTTGTTGGTGCCCGCTTGTTTCATTCCTTGGATCATCCGACCAGGCAGGGCGCCGACATATGTGCGGCGATGACCGCGAATCTCGGCTTCGTCCCGCACCCCGCCGAGGCTGATGCGCACGAATTCACGGCCGAGCGCCCGGGCGATCGACTTGCCGAGGGACGTCTTGCCGACACCCGGAGGCCCGACGAAGCAGAGGATCGGCCCCTTCATCTTTTCTTTGAGCTTCCGGACGGCCAGATATTCGAGGATGCGTTCCTTCACTTTTTCGAGATCGTAATGATCGTCATTGAGGACTTTGGCCGCGGCCTTGAGGTCGAGGTTGTCTTTGGATTTCTTCGACCACGGGAGTTCCACCATCCATTCGAGATAGGTCCGGACCGTCGCCGATTCGGCGGTGTCCGGGTGCATTTTTTCCAGGCGTTTGAGCTGTTTTTCCGTTTCCTTCAGCACCTTCTCGGGCATCTTCGCATCTTTGATGCGCTTGCGGAATTCGGTGACCTCCTCCGCCCGCTCATCCAGTTCGCCGAGTTCTTTCTGAATCGCCTTCAGTTGTTCACGCAGAAAATATTCGCGCTGCGTCTTGTCCATTTCTCCTTTGGCCTGCGCCTGGATCTTCTGCTGCATGGACAGGACTTCGATCTCTTTGCCGAGAATGTCGCTCACCTGGCGAAGCCGCTGGATCGGATCGGTAATCTCCAGGACGGCCTGGGTGATATCGACCTTCAGGCCCAGGTTGCTGGCGACCATGTCGGCCAGGCGTCCGGGTTCTTCGAGGTTTTCAATCACCACCATGACGTCGGGAATTAGCACTTTCCCGAGGCTGACGATGCGCTCGATCTGCTCTTTGACCGTCCGCATGACGGCTTCCGATTCGAGCGAGGTGACCGCCGGCTTCAAGTCCGGGAGCTTGTCGATGTGGACCGAATAGTAGGGGTCCGTTTGAATGAAATTCGTGATCTTGGCCTTGGCGACGCCTTGGACCAGAATCTTGATCCGTTCATCCGGCAACTTCAGCATCCGCATGATGATGCCCACGGTGCCGACGGAATGAATATCCTCCGGAGTCGGGTTTTCGACGTCGAGCGCCTTCTGGGTGGCCAGGAAGATCATGCGGTTACCGGCGAGCGCCGCCTCGATCGCCTTGATCGACATATCGCGGCCGACGAACAAGGGCAGCACCATGTAAGGGAACACGACGATGTCGCGGACCGGCAGCAAGGGAAGTTGGTCGGGAACCTCGACGTTCTGCGGCGGTTGGATTTCTTGCTCGTTAGGGTCTGTCATCGGTCGTCTATTCCTTCGCGGCCTCGGCGGCCTCGTCTATGGTTACCGTGCTGATTGGTAGATGACACGCAGGGGAGGACTATTTCCGCCGGTCATTGCTGATCATCCGCATACGGGACGACAGGTAGTCACTGAACTCCGCACCCAACGCGGCGTTTTTGAGCGCGAACTCGACCGTCGCAATCAGAAAGCCCAGTTTGTCTCCAGCATCATGTCGCTGCCCTTTGATTTCATGAGCGTACATCGGCGATCGTCTTGCGAGCTCTTTCAGCGCATCCGTCAGTTGGATCTCGCCGTTTTTCCCAGGGGCGGTCTTCCGGAGGATTGGGAAAATCTCCGGAGGCAGCACATAGCGCCCGATGACCGCCAGCGTCGACGGGGCGTCGGCCGGGGCCGGTTTCTCGACAAGATCTTGCACGCGGTGCAAACCGGGACTGAGGCGTTTCGGGGTCACGATGCCGTAGCGGCTGACGTCCTGCTTGGGGACATCCTGAACGCCCAGCACGGCGCCGTGGCGTTTCTTGTAGACATGGATCAACTGGCCCAGGGCCGGGATGGGTGCATCGATGATTTCATCTCCGAGGATGACCGCAAACGGTTCGTCGCCGATCAGGTGTTGCGCGCAAAGGACGGCATGGCCCAATCCCAAGGCCTCAGACTGACGCACATAACAGAAATTTGCGAGCTTCGAGATCTGGCGGATCTGATGCAACATCTGGCTCTTGCCGGTGCCCTTGAGATTTTCCTCGAGTTCCACGGAGCGGTCAAAATGGTCTTCGATCGCCCGCTTCCCGCGCCCCGTGATAATGATGATGTCCTCGATCCCGGCCGCCACGGCTTCTTCGACCGTGTATTGGATGAGCGGCTTATCGACCAGCGGCAGCATTTCCTTGGGAGAGGCTTTGGTGGCGGGGAGAAAGCGCGTGCCGAGTCCTGCGGCTGGAATGACAGCCTTTCTCACGTTCTGTCCAGACATCAAACGATAGTATGTTGGTGGGTGCGGTGAAGTCAAGAAATGGACGGACCCATGAGCCGCGGGATGCACCCTCGTCTGCAGTGGCCGCGCTTTACAACGGGTGGGGCGATCCATATAATCCGGCAGTTTTCCGGCGGACACCTGCGTGCCTAGACAACCCGTCCGCATAGAGTGAGTCACCGGATATGGCCGCCATCACTCCACTGTTCTGTGCGCAGGACAGGCTGAGTCGCATGGATTTCCGCTCAGGCCTTCTGCACCACAAGGGAATCGCGTTGTTATGCCGGCATCGTCTACGTTTTCGTGTGGGGCCCCTCCGCAGTGACCACCGCCTTGCTCCACAGACCTCGATGGGCGGTGGTAGTGGTCTTGCTCCTGTACGCGGCGATGTCAGTCTGGCATGCAGCCGCGGAAACCGGCACCGCCGAAGGCCCGAGGGTAAAGCAGCTCGAGATCCGGGGCAATAAGCGGATTGAATTGGCGGCGATTGCCGGCCGGCTCACGCTCAAGGTGGACGATCCCTATACCCCTGAACACGTGCGCGGGCAGGTCAAGATTCTCTATGACACCGGATTTTTCGAGGATGTGCAGGTCGAAACCGATACGGTACCCGGCGGCATCTCCGTGACCTTTGTCGTGCGTGAAAAACCGTTCATCACGGAAATCGTCTATGACGGCAATGAAGATCTCAGTGACGACAAGCTCAAGGAGAAAACCACGATTAAGAGCCAGGCGTTCCTCGACCAGCAGCAGGCGAAGGAGAGCGCCGAAAGAATCAGGCTGGCCTATCAGGAGGACGGGTATTATAGCGCCCAGGTGATTCCGGTCGTTCAGACGTTGGATGAAGATCGCAAGCGGCTCACGTTTTTCGTCAAGGAAGGCGAAAAGGCGCGGGTAAAAACCGTCAACTTCGACGGGCTCCGTGCCGCGACGAAGGACGAAATGTTCCGGGTGATCGCCACGCGCGAGTGGGTTCCCTGGTACGGGTTGATCACCAAGCTCAAACTGCCGTCGTTTCTGTCTGATGCCGGGATTCTGAAGCGCGAGGAATTGGCCAACGACGTGGAGCGGGTAAAAGAAATCCTGCTCAACAAAGGGTACTTGAACGTGCAGGTCAGCTTTCCCACCGTTGAACTGACCGAGGATAAGAAGTGGTTCATTGTGACGTTCAATGTGGCCGAAGGCGAACCGTTCACGGTCGCCGAAGTGGGCTTCCGGGGCTATACGGTGTTCGAAGAAGCCGATCTTCGGGAAGGCCTGAGGATGAGGGAGGGCGAGATTTTCCAGCGCGCGAAGATCCGCGATGAGATCACGCGGCTGACGGACATGTACGGCAGCAAAGGCTATGCGTTCGCCGAAGTCGTGCCCAACGTGAGCCCCAACAACGAAGCCCGCACCGCCACGATTATCTTGAACATTCGTGAAGGCGAGATGATGCGGATTCGCCAAATCAACATCAATGGAAACGATAAGACGCGCGACAATGTGATCCGCCGAGAAATCCGCGTCGACGAGCAGGATGTGATCGATACGCCGTCGCTCAAACGGAGCTTTCAGCGGCTCAACAACTTGAATTTTTTTGAGACGGTCGAAATCTTACCGGCGCAGGTCGACGCCGACAAAGTCGATTTGAATGTCCGGGTGAAGGAAAAACCGACGGGCCAGTTCAGCATCGGCGGCGGATTCAGCACTCTCGATAAGCTGGTGGCGATCGCCGACATCACTGAAGGCAACTTGGGAGGCAACGGGTATCTGGGGAGAATCCGCGGACAGTTGGGCCAGCAGCGGTCGTTGGGACTCATTACCTTCCGTAATCCGTACTTGAACGACTCGCTCACCTCAGTGCAGTTGGACGTTTACCGGAGCATCACGAACTACATTTCGTACTTCGAAGAGAAGTCCGGCGCCAGCGTGACATTCGGCCGGTGGCTGTCCGAGTATGTGACCGGCAGCATTAGTCTCTTCGCCGAGCAATTGGAGTTTTCCGACCCTCAATTGGGTATCTGCCCGGACCTTATTCCCCTGGTCTGTCGCCAGTTGGGCACGCAATCGACCACGGGATTCCGCACGTCCGTGTTTCGTGATACGCGGGACTACTTTCTCGATCCGCGCACCGGCTGGCGGATCGGCGGAGGATTCGACGTCGGCACCCCGTTGCTCGGAGGCAGCAACAACTTCATTAAATATTATGTGGACGTGATTAAATATACGCCCTTGCCGTACGATACCCGGTTTTCAGTCCATGCGCGCTATGGAGCGGTGGAGGCCCTCGGCGGCACGCAGGTGCCCTTGACCGAACGGTTTTTCGTCGGCGGCATCAATACGATGCGCGGCTTTGTGTTCGGCCGGGCGGGCCCCGTGGTCCCGACGTTTTACTCCACCGTCGGAGCGGCGCAGCAGCTTATCTTTAACAATGATTTCATCTTTACGATTTCATCGGATGCCAAGCTGAATGGCGTCATTTTCTTCGATTATGGCAAAGGGTTTGACGATAATGAGCCGCTTTCCTTTAATCTCAGATCATCCGTCGGCTTGGAAGGGCGATGGATCTCTCCGTTCGGGCCGTTGCGCGCCGCGTACGGGATCAATCTGAACCCCCGGGAGGGTGAACGGACGGGAGTTTTCGAGTTCACCATCGGGTCCATGTTCTAGCGGGAAGTATAGTATTGTCATGATGCGCGGTCGATATCTTTACGGGTCCGGGTGGGTGCTGGTGCTCCTGGCGATGTTGCTGGCGGGGTGCCGTGGTCCGGCGAATGAAGTTAAAATTGACGCTCGGATCGGCGTCATTGACCCGCAGAAGGTCCTGAACGAGACGAATTCGGGGAGAAAAGCCAAAGACAATCTCGCCTCCTTTTCGAAGAATCGGCAGGCGTTGATCGAGTTGGACGAGCGCGAGTTACGCCGGATGGAGGAAGACTTCGTCAAGCAGGCCACCGTGCTGACTCCGACGGCAAAACGCGAGCGCGAGGAGCAGTTCCGACGGCGGATGCAGGAATATCAGCAGAAGGTGACCGAGTTGAACCGCGAAGTGCAAGAGAAGCAGAAGGATGTCCTGGAAAGCTTTCGCGAAAAAGTCGAAGCGGTCGTCGCCAAAGTGGCCAAGCGGCTGGACCTCCACATGGTCGTAGACAAGAGCAAGGGTGGGCCGACGATCTATCATGAAGAGCAGTTGGACATCTCGAATCAGGTGATCGAGCAATTCAACCGCGACTATCCTTAGCGTAACGGAGGACGTATGACACGCAGCGGAGTGAGCGGGGTCCTGGGTATGGTCGCGGCGACGAGCACGTGGGTCACCCTTGCCC
>JACVSD010000036.1 GCA_014534095.1 Nitrospiraceae bacterium | reverse complement strand
CTCGTCGACTGATCCAAATCTGCAAAATATTCCGGTGAAGGGAGACTACGGCCTCCGCATTCGTGAAGCGTTCATCGTGCCGGAGGGTCATCAGTTGGTGTGCGCCGACTATAGCCAGATCGAACCCCGCATCCTGGCTCACCTTTCCCAAGATCCAAGGCTCGTCGGCGTCTTTACGAAAAGCGAAGACATTCATATGGCGACGGCGATGGAGATCTTCAACCTCCCTGCCGGCGAAATAACCCGTGACATGCGGCGAGCGGCTAAAACCGTTGTCTTCGGCATCGTCTACGGGATCAGTCCCTTCGGGCTCTCTCAGAACATCGGGGTATCGCAGGCCGAAGCCAAGAAGTACATCGAGACCTTTTTTGAGAAGTTCGGGGCGGTCCGCGCCTTGATGGACCGGAATATCGCCGAGGGAAAGAGCAAAGGCTATACGACCACCATTTTGGGCCGACGCCGTCCAATTCCAGAACTGCAAAGCGGCGATCCCGTGCAGCGCGGCATGGGCGAGCGTATGGCAGTGAACAGCCCTATCCAAGGGTCCGCCGCGGACCTGATCAAGATGGCAATGATCAATGTGCATACGAAGCTGCAGGAGAAGCTGCCGCACGCGAAGATGATTCTCCAAGTCCACGATGAGCTCATTTTTGAGGTGCCGGACTCTGCGCTTGATGCGGCGAAGCGGCTCGTGAAGAGCGAGATGGAGGCAGTGGGGCAGCAGCTTGGGTTGTCTGTGCCCCTGAAGGTCGATCTCGGCGTGGGCAAGAACTGGCGTATAGCCCATCCCTGACGGCGTGATAATTTGGCCCTAGCTTGCTCCCTGCGTCGGGCCGCAGCGCCGGGCGACTACCCGTACAAAGTTGCAGTTTTGGCGTGCGGTTAGTGGGAGTAGAGGGCACGGACGATCTCGGCCGTATTGAACAGCATGGCGGATGCCCGCGTGTACGCCGCGTGACCGTAGTAATGTTCGCGGACATTGGCCGAGCCGGTACAGTCTTTGTAGTCGACGAGGAGGCAGCGGCCTTCGGTGGGAAAGCGCACAGCTCGGCGGGCGCATTCGAGCCAGCGCTCGAAACCATCATAGGGCTCGACCATTTCCCATACGGCTTTATTGGCTGTCTTGGCGGGTTCGCTGACCGGAACGGCATCGCTCCCTGCCACAGCCAGCTGTTGCACATAATCCCCACCCCAGGCGATAGGCATTTCCATAGTCACCTGAGGCAGTTCCATTTTGGCTAACCAGGTCTTGCCGTCCGTTCGGAGATTCCGGTGGTTCACGATGTGCAACATCTTTCCCAATCCAGACGGGTCCCACCCATAACGCACCGGTGTTCCCATCGTGACCACATCCACCGTGGATCCATTTCCCAAAGAGCGCGAGCCAAGGAGCGGTTCCAGGTGTGCGAGTGCTTCCAGGATGTCCGGCCGATTTGCCTGTTCTGCGAAGGACCTAATGATCGCGAACAGTTTCGGCCGGCCCGTAATCGGGCTCGGGCAGACGAGGTTGGATCCCAGCGCGACGATCAGCCCGGCTTGCCCATGTGCCTGCACGAGCAATCGATCTCCCGCGCCGAGGTGCTGTCGGGCGCAGATGGCGCGGAGGTCATCCAATAAGCGGATGGCTGCGATGGCACGTCCGAGGTGATGATGCTCGGACGACCATAGGATGCCTGAGCAGGAGATCGGTTGGGACAGGGCTGTGTTGATCGCCTTCTGAAATAGCGAGACGTAGGCCTGCGAAAAGTTCCCGGCGTCGCGGACTTGTTCGTCGAGCAGTGTTTTTGTCGTGTCGTCATTGCAAAGCGGTGGTTTCAGCCCTCCGGGCAAGGCTGGGATGCCGTTTTCTCCTTCCCGCATGGCGGCCAGCAGCGCATCAACGCCCGAAACCCCTCGTGAGTACCCGCGTTTTAGGCCTCCCGCTTCGTCCAGCCGCTGCATGCCAAACATATCCGAGCCATGGACGGACCCATGAAGAAATACAACGGCCCGGACGCCTGCCTGAGCGAGGCGGGTCCCGTATTGGGCCATGGCGTCGAACCAGGCCGGAGTTTCAGGCAGGGCGCCGGCTGTCAGTTCCGCCGTTGCCAGTCGTTCGCCGGGATTCTTCCGCGACAGTTCGTCATGTTGGAAATTGTTTTCGTTTGGCATCGGATGAGCTTCTTACCGCAAGTGGATGTGGAAGTGCAATTCGGGCCGACGTGAAGCATGAGGCGGGTTTCTGATTACCGGGATGACGCCGGAGCGGTCGCCGCATCGGATGATGGCCCGGGGCGAAGAGGACTCTTGAGCATGACGGCCGTGGCGGTGCAGACCTTGTGCTCTTCGTCAATCTGTCGATCAACGATCGTGGCGCCCAGCAAGTACTCCTGCACCACTTCCTCGCGTGTCAACTCGATATCTTGGTCCATGGTATGTCCGGCTCGTTCACGGACACGGTCGATCATGTGTTCCTTGACCATGACACGAATCTGCTTGGCGAGGTCCGTACGGGCTGACAATTCGGAGACACGCTGGCAGACTAATCGTCCTTTCGCCAAGTCGCCCTGTCCTTTTCCCACCCAATAGCGTTCGGAAGGATAAGGCTCACTCGTACTAGGAAGGCCTCTCGGCGTTGGGCCATCCACATGAGCCGTTCCTTGCGGATCGCCTTGTTGTTTCAATTCGCCGAAGCGTTCTTCCGCACGCGTCAACATATCGGCTGCAACCGCTGAGTCCCATGGGTTTCCTACCAGACACATGAAGGTTAGGACCGCCATGGTCAACAGCAATGGTCTCTTCATGGCATTGTTGCGGTAGCGGTTTTTCCGCTCGCTCGACGGCCTGACGGTGGACCGTATACGTGTTCGCCGGGTGCGGGCTTCGGTGCAGGCACTCGTGTCGGGCGAGTCGGGCGCAGGCTCTCAGGCTGGTGCGAGGGTGGATGTACGCGGCTGTTGTCCTGTGGCCCCTGTTGACCGTCCTTGGGCAGATCGGTAGTCGTCTGCGGCGACCATTTTGGAGTTCTGTGGATGATCTCATTCAATGTTCTGAGGACGCCGAGTGAGCCGGGAGCTGCTACGACTTCATGGCTCGGCATGCGCACGCCAAGCGAGTCTGCTGGTGGTGTGGGAGGCTCCGGCGGCGCGGGAGGGTGGCGGGTGGTCATGACGTGCTGGGCAATGGGGACATACGGACTTGCCGGATACAGCGTGTGCGCCATAGTCAGCAGAGCGTGAGCCCGCGCCCAGTGATCCCATGGCGAAGCCGCAACGATCGGAGTGACAAGAGCCCAATCCATCCAGACTTGAGATACCACCGCATTCGATTGGACGTGATTCAAAATGTCTCGGCGCTGCCGGGCGACTTGTAGGGCTTCCTTCGGTGTCGAGGCGTTCGCTAATGCTTGATTTGCCTGTTCCAGATCCTCTTGCAGGCGCTCATTGTCATGCTTCAGGTCAGCCAATTGAACTCGGGCGTCTTCGTTTTGTCTCAGTGCCGAGATAGCTTGCGCCACCTGCTCCGTATCGATGCGGGTCACAAGATGTACAGTGACGACGGCGGTTTCACCGTCGAGCCGCGTATCGGTTTGCTGTTCCAAGATCACAACCAATCCCGCCGTATAGGTGCGGATCTCATCTTGCAAGACGTCCATCCCGTTCACGACGGTGATGCTCTCCAGATACGTGGCGACTTGCTCGAGTGCGTTTCGTTTGGCGGATTCGGTTGCCAGCCGAACGGCGTCTTCGCGGGTGTCGTGATTGCCCATGCGGTGGTGCCCCTGGGAGTGGACGACGCGCACCTCTGCCGCTGCGGGAGAGGAGAGGAACCATGAGGCGGCAAGCAGCGGTGGAGAGAGGAGGAAGGCGAACCAGGTTGCGTTCCAGCGATTGCGGGAAACGGTTAATTTTTGCGGCCGACCCCTCATGGCCGTCACTCCAAACATGGAAGCCGTGCTGGGGCACGCGGTTCACCGCGAACGAGAGGTGAGCATATCATCGGAAAGCCCTTTCCGCTACCCATTCTATACAGGCCACCTACCTTGCCTTCCCGAAATTTCGCATGATAAGGTACGTCGCTCCAACATTTTCTGAACTCCATCGCGAGGTCACCTGTGGGTTTTTTGTGCGGGTATCTCATTCGTTTCCTCGGTATGGGATTGGTTGTCTTTGCGACTGCGGGAAGTGTGCGAGCGGGGGCCACCACGACCGAGGCCACCGGGACCTCCACGTCGGAAGCGGAGCACGTCATTCTTTTTGTGCTCGAAGGGTTCGGGCAGGAATCGCTCAAGGGCGGTGCCATGCCGAATCTAAGCAAGTTGGTGAAGGAAGGGTCAGTCTCCTGGTCGGCCACCGGAGTGAAACCTGCGTTGCGTCTCCCGACCATGGCTTCGTTGATCACCGGAATGCCCGTTGAGAAACACGGGATCACGTGGAACCATTTCGAGTTTAGTCGAGGGTATCCACGTTCGCCCAGCCTCTTCGATTATCTCGATTTGAGCGGCGGCCGCGATAGCGCCATCTTTTATATGGACGAGTCGCTGTACCAGTTGGCACGTCCGGAACCGTACACGGACTATCAACTGTGCGGGGCGTTGCGGCCGGAATGTGGTCCCGATAAGATTGTGTCCTACATCCAGCAGTATTTTAAGAAGGCCGCGAGCGGCCAGGGCTACGGCCACGCCATTCTTGCGCTTCCTCATCTGCTGGTCGTGCATTTGCCGGAGGCGGGCCGTGTGGGTGTGACGCAGGGATGGAATTCGAAAGAGTATCGAGCCGCCCTACGGTCTGTGGATGCGGCGATGAAGTCGGTGCTCGACGTGTTTAAGCAGCATAAACTGACGGACCGCACCACCGTGATGGTCACGGCGTTGAGTGGTCCGGGCACCGATTCAGGGGCGGAAAAGCCCACGACGGAATCTCCGGTTGTTCCCTGGATTGTCGCCGGGCCCGGCATCAAACACGGGCAGGTCATTCATCAACCTGTCTCCATCCTGGATACCGGTGCCACGGTTTTGCGGATTCTCGGTCTCGAGACGCATACCGAATGGGACAGTCGGCCGGTTGAAGAAATTTTCAAGACGGCGGCTGTCTCCGCCGTCTCATCGTCTAAACACCCATGAAGCTATGATGCGAAGCAATTCTAGGACAGCACGTAGATGGGGATGGGTCCTCCTTGGGGGATGGCTGACGCTGTCTGTCACGCCGAGCGCAGCCGGTCCTCCCCAGGCCCACCTGACAGAGCATACGATTACCATTGATGCCACTAAGTTAGTTCCCGCGTCCTGGTGGCAGGTCCCGGGTGTGACTCCATCGATTTGGAATTCGGACCCGGATTCTTTGGATGCGCCGAAGACCTCTGAGCGCCGAGCGCTCCATTTGAAGCCTGGAAAATATAAATTCATCAGTTTTACGTTCGACTTTCCGTTCACTGTCAACCTTGACGGGACGCTTGAGTTCTCACAGTCGCTGGATCAATGCATCGGAGGACGGGGCACCCAAGTCCTAGTCGTGCGATGCAAGCGCATGTATCCTCATGGCGGCGAGCGCGACTATAACTACGAAGAAAAGAACTGACTATGGCCCAGGTCTTGGAAGATCTCTTGGAAGCCCTCGAAGACGTCGATGACGCGACGCGGGAAGAGGCGGCGAAGGCGCTCGCGGAATTGGGGGATCCGGCCACGTTGGATGCCCTAGTCATGGCCTGTGGCGATGATTTTTGGTCGGTGCGGGCGTACGCCGGTTGCGGTGTCGCCAAGATCGGCGGAGGCAAGGCGGTCGAAGCCCTCGTCGGACTTTTTAACGATTCCATCATGGAAGTACGAAACCAAGTCGTCGCGGCAACGGCCAAGCTGGGGCCCAGCGTCCTCGATCGCATGATCGTGGCTTTGAAGGACGAGCGGTGGCGGGTCCGAGAGCATGCAGCCAAGACCTGTGGTGAAGTGAAAGATGCGAAAGCCGTGGACGCGCTCATTTTGGCTTGCCGCGATCGCGATGGCGCCGTGAAAAGCGCCGCTGCGGAAGCGTTGGGGAAAATCGGAGATCCTAAAGCAGTGCCTGCGCTGCTGAAGCTGTTTCGCGATACGTCGAAGATCGTCCGGGAAACGGCTGGTACCGCGTTGATATACATCGGGCAACCGTCGGTGGATCCGCTCATCGAAGGTTTGAAAGACAAGGACTTCGTTGTTCGGTGTCACTGCGCTCGTGCGTTGGGCGGTATGACGACGGACTATCAGATTGGACGTAGTTGGGTGCGCGATGCCAAGGTCGTGGACGCATTGATTGTGGCCCTGAAAGACCCTGACCGTGCGGTTCGAGAAGATGCCACCATTGCCCTGGGGATGATCGGCGATGCTCGCGCGGTCGATGCGCTGATGGAAGCGATGAAAGACGGCGCGGTCAAGCGGAATGCCATTGCCTCACTGGGAATGATCGGCGATCCACGTGCTTTGCCCGCCGTGCTCGACGCGTTGAAGGGCAAAGGCATCAAGCAGGAAGGTTCGCCGACGCCAGGATGCATCGTCAGCGAAGACGCGTTCATCAAGGAATCGGCCGCCACGGCACTGGGTCAGTTCCGTGATCCACGTGTCATTCCGGATCTGATCATGCTGCTGAAAGATGGTGTGTTGCGGGAAAAGGCGGCGGCAGCGCTCGCGGTAATTGGTGACGTAGCCATTGAGCCCCTGATCGCCTTTCTTTACGACCCCAAAGCGTCGGAAGTCGAGGCTGAAGGAGAGCGCGTGTTGTCCTACGCATCCGTTCGACTGACGGCAAAGGACGCATTGCGGCTCATTGTACTGGAAACGTTGGAAAAACTCGGTTGGTCCCCCCCGGCCGACGAAGTGAATATCAGCTCGAGTCAGGCGGATAATCTTCGGGTCGACCGGCCGCTAGGAGAGACGGGGCGATTCGGGCCGTCCGGGGACATGGCGAAATCCCACTAATCGAGTCCAACGCCCCGATGGTGTAATCGACCCCTGCTTCCGTATTCGCCGTTCCCTCTCACCGGTGCTGCTCGCCCTGCGTATCTCGAAGACCTGCCTTCCTCGTTCTCGGCACGGCACCCTGATTCGTTGACCCTGCGAAAAACCGTGTGTTAGGGTTGGCGGCTTGTTTCAGGAGGGGGAGATGGGCGATCAGGTTGCAGAGCACATTGCCGCCCTCAAGGATGAGGATTGGGCCATTCGGGAGGAGGCCGCCATTGTGTTGGGGGGTCTCAAAGACTCCAGAGCGGTCAGTCCCCTCGTGTCCATGCTGAAAGATCATGACCGGTCTGTCCGTGAAGCGGCGATCGGCGCGCTCACCTCTATAGGCGAGGCTTCAGTGGTTCCTCTTGGTGCCTGCCTGACCGATCGAGAACTCTCCGTCCAAGAAGCCGCCTCGGCAGTCTTGGCGTCAATCGCCGACGGACGGGTACTCGATCCCTTGATGGCCGCTCTCAAGAGTCACGATTGGATCGTCCGGATGCACGCGGCGAAAGCGTTAGGCCGTATTCAGGATCCAAAATGCGTCCCGGGCCTCATTCCATTGCTCCAAGATAAAGTGAAGGCGGTTCGGGAAGAGGTTTCGGGTGCGCTGGCAGCGATTGGGGAGGGGGCCATTCCGGACCTATTAGAGGCTTTGACCCATCCCGAGTGGCTGGTTCGACTACACGCCGTCGAGTCGCTTGGCAAGACGAAATCCTCCCGGGCCGTGGAGCCGCTGCTGTCGACACTGTTTAATGACGGTGATTCTGCGGTTCGTGAGGACGCGGTTCGAGCGTTGGGCCACATTGGGGATGCCCGCGCTGTCGATTTCCTCTTCACCGCCATGAAGGATCCCGGCCTTCGCACGCTGGCCGTGGAAGCGCTGGGAGCGATCGGTGATTCACGAGCCGTCCCAGTGTTAGTGGAGGTGGTCTCGGGAACGAAGCCTCCGGAGCGGAGCCGCGCCGTCTCAGGATGTGGCGATCAGTGGAACGAGGAGATGATCACGCAGGGCGCCGCCGTTCGGGCCCTGGGAGCAATCCGAGACGAGACCGCGATTCCGTCGCTCCTCTCCGCCCTGGAACCGACGTTTACCCGAGCCGATGCGGCGGCCGCCTTGGCCAGATTCGGTTCCAAGGTGATCCCGTTTCTGCTGCCTCTCTTAACCGCGTCCCGTGATGAGAATCTTCGGTACCATGTGGAGGAGACTCTGGCGCTGGTCGGTTGGAGGCGAGGTCGGGTCTAAGTGGGACGCAGTGTCACGCGTGGGAACTACGGCGGTATAGATGTCGAAAGAATCCATTGAAACGCTTGTCACCGAACTAGTCCATGAAGAGGACTGGCGACGGATGCGCGCGACGGCGGCGTGCGTGGCGGGTGGTCCGCGGGCGGTCCAAGCGCTCATGGAGGCCCTTCGTTCAGGGACGGGTGAACTGAAGAGGGAAGCGGCGGCCATGCTGGCGCGCATGAAAGATCCGCAGGCTGGAGTTGCCTTGGTGGGACTTTTACAGGATAACGATCCAGCGGTGCGCAAAGCCGGAGCGACGGCCCTGGAGCAGATGGCCGGAGTTCTGGACACCGAGACCTCTGCCGCACTGGTGGCCCTGTTACCGATTGAACAGGATGCTGAGACGCGGCAGTTGGTCAGGCACCTCGTCGGCGCGATTCCTACCGCGGTCGCACCGTTGTGCCAGATGCTGAAGCATGCCGACCCCGACGCGCAGATGACGGCGGCTTTGATGCTGGACCAGCTGTTGGATCCACGATCCGTGGATGCATTCATCGATGCCATGGGACAACCGGCGGTTCGTGATATTGCCGTGGGGACATTGAAAAAGCTCGGCGCAATTCGGGAGCGTATTGACAGTACATTTAATGCGCTTCGTGATGTGGAAGGGGCGAGTGAACGTGAAGAAGCGCGGATGACAACGGTTATTGATTTATTAGGGATCGGACGACCGAGCGTCGAAATTTTGGTTGAATATTTGGAAGATGACGACTGGCTCGTGCGGGAAGCCGCCGCGGATCTCCTGGGAAAGATTGCCGATGTCCGGGCGGTCGAGCCCTTGATGAGGCGGCTCGAGCGCGACAAAGACACCGGCGTCAAGGAATTGGCGATCAAAGCCTTGGGACTCATCGGCGACGCGCGGCCCACTCAACTGTATCTGGAAGCGATTCCCATCCGACCGCTGCGCGTGTATGCGATGGAAGCCCTTGCCAAAATTAAGGACGTGGAGGTGTTACGTCCACACAAGGAACTATTCGACCGTTTGCGGACGGATCGGGACGGGCTGGTGGCGTACAATGCGGGGCTGATCGCCGATAAACTTGAAGCCTTGTCGGGGTCAGAAACCGTCGGCCAGGAAGGGACACACACGGATGGGTAACGACACTGAATCGGATCGTATCGACCAGCTCATTTCCGCGTTGCGCGATGAGAACGATGCGTTGCGTGACCATGCCATTGCGAGTTTGGGCCAAGCTGGACCGGATGCCATCCCGCGCCTCATCGGATTGATGGCTGACGAGGACGTCGTCATCCGGGAAGCGGCCACGAGCGCCGCCGTTCGGATCGGCCCCTCCGTGGTCGTGCCACTGCTGGAGGCCTTAGAGGATGACGAGTGGGCGGTCAGAGAGCAAGCAGCGTCCGCCCTCGGCAAGTTGAAAGACCTGCGTGCCGTGGACCCTTTGGTCAAAGCGCTTAGGGACAAGGATGGCGCCGTTCGGACTGCGGCGGTATGGGCGCTGGAACGCATCGGCGACCCACGGGCGGTGCCTGGTCTGATCGACGCCTTGACGGACAGCACCCTACGGGAAGATGTGGCTCGCGTCCTGAAGAAGATCGGCGATGTGCGGGCAGTCGAAGCTTTGATTGACGGTCTGCTGGGCAATAACTGGATGGTGCGCCGACATGCCGCCGAGGCGTTGGGAAAAATCGGCGATCAACGAAGCATCGCTCCTCTCATCGATTCGCTCAAAGATGAAGACTGGCTCGTACGGCGCAACGCGGCTGAATCCTTGGCGCGGCTGGGGGCGAAGGAAGCCATCACACCGCTGTTGCCACTCCTGGAAGACGAGAACACGATGGTCCAGGAGACCGTGGAGGGGGTGCTCGCGAGTCTGGGCTGGAAAGCGGCTCAATAACTGTTCACCTCATAGACAGATAAAGGATAGCGGATATGGCTGACGAAGCTCCTGCAAAGTTGATTCAGATCGGTCCAAAGGGTGGAGAGAAAAAAGACGGGTTTAATCTCGTCACGGAACGCGTGGTGGCTGTGAATCCGGAGGCCAAGCAAATGGAAGTAGAACTGCTGGCCTATGACGGTAAAACGGTGGTCCTCGAGGTGGCTGAGGAGGCGCTCGAAGATCTCAAGAAGCTCAAGGTGGGAGACGGCGCGACGATCCGGGTGGTGGAGGAAGGCGGCAAACGTGTTGCGAAAAGCCTTCGTATTCGCTCGAAGGATCCGAATGCTGCCCGGGCCGATGCCATGCTGCTCGACCTCAAAGATCCCCATTGGCTGAACCGCAAGTATGCGGCAGAGGTGTTGGGGGAACTGAAGGACCAGCGAGCGGTCGAGCCATTGGTCGCGGCCCTCGTCGATGAAGTCGGGGACGTGCGGCAACGAGCCTACGATTCCTTGATCAAGCTGGGCGGTGTGGCCGTTCCGTCCCTTATCCCGCTATTGGTATCCGAGGAAGACGAAATCCGCCAATCCGCCACCGAAATCATTAGAAAAATCGGCAAACCCGCGGTCGAGCCCATGGCGACAGCCTTGGCTGAGGCGGATGACCGGCTGAAGAGCCGCATCATGAAAGTATTGGATCGTATGGGGTACAAGCCGAAGGTCAAAGACGAGGCCAAAGTCGAATTGCCTCGGCTGACCTAGCCGCGTTCCTTAGACGACCGGTTCTCGAGGCGGCCGCCCGACTGAGATGTGCGTAAAGCCGGTTGCCGAAATCTTTTGTGGATCATAGACATTCCGAAGGTCCAGGAATAGGGGCTGACGCATCGCGGCTTTAAGCCGGTCAAAATCCAACGCCCGAAATTGATTCCATTCTGTCATGAGGATCAAGGCGTCTGCGCCGTAGGCTGCGTCGTAGCTATCCTGACAGGGTGTCAATGCGGGAAGCACACGGCACGCTTCCTCAAGGGCGGCGGGATCATACGCTCGGATGGCCGCGCCATCCGCCAGCAGCTCTTGCGCAATAGCCAGCGCCGGGGCTTCCCGCAGATCGTTGGTATTCGGCTTGAATGACAGGCCCAGCATGGCCAGCGTCTTGCCTTTCACTCCCCCAGTCGCTTCTCGAATTTTAGTCGCCATCTGCCTTAGCTGACGGCGGTTCACTTCCGATGCCGCCGATGCGATTTGCATTGGGTATCCATGGCGCTCGCCCGTCTGAATCAACGCGGCGAGGTCCTTGGGGAAACAAGAGCCGCCGAATCCCGGGCCCGCATGCAAGAACTTCGATCCAATGCGATGGTCGAGGCCCATGCCTTTTGCCACCATCTGCACATTCGCCCCGACACGTTCGCAGAGGTTCGCAATCTCATTGATGAAGGAGATCTTGGTGGCCAAAAAGGCATTGGAGGCGTACTTGATCAGTTCGGCGGTCGCGACATCAGTGACTACGATGGGCGTTTCAATGAGATACAGTGGCCGATACAGATCCTTCATGATCGCAATGGCCTGATCGCTGTCCGCGCCGATGACCACGCGATTTGGCCGCATAAAATCCTCAATCGCCGATCCTTCACGCAAAAATTCCGGATTAGAGACCATGTCGAATCGAATCGGCTCAGCTTGCGTTTTCTTGACGACCTCGCGAATTTTCTCGCCTGTGCCGACCGGCACGGTCGACTTCGTGACGATGACTTTGTACCCGGTCATATGACGAGCGATCCCCCGGCCGACCTCTTCGACAAAGGAGAGATCAGCCGACCCGTCTTGTCGTGGCGGCGTGCCGACGGCGATAAAGATGACCAGCGCTTTTTCCACGGCCTTCGCCACATCGGTGGTGAAGGAGAGGCGATTTTCTTTAATGCCTTTCGTAACGAGTTCATTAATGCCCGGTTCAAAAAACGGCACGTCTCCTTTTTCCAGCCGGGCGATGCGCCTGGCGTCATTGTCCATGCACGTGACGTTGACGCCAAACTCGGCAAAGCATGCTCCTGTGACAAGGCCAACATAGCCAGTCCCGATGACGCTGATATGCATTGAGGCTCTCCAAAAAAATAAAACCGAACCGGGCGCGAGTATAGCAATGGCAAGAGAGAGGGGCAAACCAAGATTGATAATGAGACCCGGTTCTGGATTGACTCAGCAGAAACGCGTTGAGTAGAATTCCGCGCTTTGCACGAAGGACCACATACCGACGCACCCACGACTCAACGCATCGACGCAGCGCTTGAAGCGGTCCGCCCAATGGGCGATGGGCGCCGGATCTCTCACCGGTTTCTTCTCCTGACCGCCCTCCTCACCGGTGCCGTCGTTATGGCCCTAGAAATCCTCGGAAGCCGCCTCCTCGCGCCAGTATTCGGTAATTCATTGTTTGTCTGGGGCGCCCTCATCGGTGTCATCTTGGCTGCGATGAGCACCGGATATGCCTTCGGCGGGTGGATCTCAGACCGGTATAAGCCTAGCACCGTGCT
The DNA here is from genome assembly GCA_014534095.1 of Nitrospiraceae bacterium. The sequence goes on along the minus strand of JACVSD010000036.1, from coordinate 1,633 downwards.
CGCTGCACTCCTGCTGTTCTCCGGATGTTGGACGTTCCTGATGTCGTGGGCCAACCAGCCGATTTTATTCCATGTTGAAAGACTCGTGCAGGATCCTCGATGGGGCCCCTGCTTGGCCGCAACTGTTTTGCTCGCTCCTCCGGCCTTCGGACTGAGTGGCGTCTTACCCGCGATGTTGCGGCTCGCGGTTGCGGACATGGAGCACATCGGGCGGCATACGGGCCGGATGATCGCTCTTTCGACCGTGGGTAGCTTGATTGGGACCTGGGGGACCGCCTTTTTTCTCCTATCGTGGATCGGGAGTCAGGCGTTGGTCGCCTGGCTCGGCACGGCTCAAGTCATCTTGGGATTACTCTGGCTATGGATGGGCAAACCGGCACGTCCTGTCATGCTGATCTCGGCCGGTATGCTCGCGGCCCTCTCAGGCAGCCTGGCCTTGCATCCGATCCAGAAACTTACCGCCCCAGTCCATCAAGAGGACAGTCCCTATCAGCAAGTCCGGATCCGCGATGATCAACTGTTTCGGTATCTCGTGTTGGATCGCACGTTCCATGCAGTGATGTGGAAGTCCGATCCCATCCCGCTGTTCCTGCCCTACAGCCAATTGATGGTTGCATCGCTCGCACTCTCGGCCCAGCCGAAATACGGGTTGATCCTCGGCCACGGTGGCGGGTCGTTGGCGAAATGGCTGGGGCACTATTGGCCGTCGCTCGAGTTGGATGTCGTGGAGTTTGATCCGGTGGTGGTGCGCATGGCCAAAGACTATTTCGGCTATCGCGCACCGGACAACCACCATGTATTCGTCAAGGACGGACGGGCCTTTTTGAACGGCACCAATCAGATGTATGATCTTATCTGGATCGATGCATTTGCCCGCCACATGATTCCGTTTCATCTGACGACCGTCGAGTTCTTTTCGACCGTCCGGGCTCACTTGAACCCTGACGGCATTGTGGCCGTCAATCTTGCGTCGTCCGGCGAAGGCGGAGACACGGCGCGCGCCGAAGCGGTAGTGCAGACGATGAGACATGCGTTTCCCGTCATTGAGACTTTTGCAGTCAAAGGACCTTGGCGAAGCGACCACACGAAAGCGGAGAACTTGATATTTTTCAGCGGACGTCCCATTGAAGCCGGCTCGAGCGAAGGTTTCGCGGCCAAAGTGGCTGAAATGGCGATGGCTCAACAGCTCCCTCGCGAGACGGTCGCCTTGCTGAGTGCCCGTCGTGCGCAGCCTTGGGGGGCAGGCTTTGAATTGACCGACGATTTCGCGCCCTATGATCTTCTGATTGGGAGAGAAGTGGCCCAGGCCCAGGCCGACTAACTTTCGGTGAGAATACAGAGCGAAGAGCCGTAGAGAGGCCACAAAAGGCTGCTTGCTTCCCTTTTGACCGCTGTGCTATAAGAACCCACTTATAGGCCCCTGGTGGAATTACGATTACGATGAGCATCGCAAGCGTGGAAACCTCTCGGAGCAGTCAAGGCTTTCAAAGCCGCGCAGTAGTTATTTACCAACCTAATCACATCTCTTCTTCTTTTTAAGGAGGTAGGTCATGGGTAAGACGATGTTATCGGTCCTCTTTGGCCTCGGGATGATCGTGGCGGGGGCCTCGGCTGCGTTTGCACTCCAGGCCGG
>JACVSD010000154.1 GCA_014534095.1 Nitrospiraceae bacterium | reverse complement strand
TTATTTGACGCAAAGAACTGGAATGTGCTGTGTGTCTCGATAAAGTACGCCCTCGCAGCCTCAACGATCACCTGGCTCGTGGTCGAATCGATATTGTCGGGTAGCCCGTTGGTGGTGCAGCCTCCGAGCAAAGCCTGCGGCGTCTGCTGAAACGCGCGGGCGAAGCCCTTGAGCCAGGCCGGAGCCGGCAGACAGTCATCGTCGGTAAAGGCAAGGTATCGGCCTTGGGCCTTGGCGGCGCCAGCGTTCCGGGCCGCTGCCGGTCCCGCATTGGGTTTGCGGAGCCATGTTATTCGATCACCGAGTTCGTTGGAATTCGCCGGGTCGAGCGCTGGCTCGCTCCCATCGTCAACGACAATCACCTCGAAACACGACTCAGGATAGTCCAACTTTGCCATGGCGCCAAGACAGGCTCGAAGCTCACGCGGTCTATTATGAGTCGGGACGATGATCGAAAACAGCGGCACGGGCGCGCTCGTCTGCAATCCGTTGGAAGCGAAGTCGCCGTTGTTCTTCATGCGCTTCTCATGGCCGAGTAATCTTCACGCTTCTACCAGTGGAGGCCGACTCTATGGCGGCCGCTGCCACGGCAAGCGCTCGCCGGCCATCGTGTAGGCTACAGCCTACCGCGCTGCCTTGTCGGAGGCTGGCGATAAAATGCCGCCACTCTTCCCGATAAGACAGCAACCATTCCCCCCCTTGCCTCAAACGCAAGATGGCCTGCGGAAGTTCCTGGACGAGGCGCTTCACTGCATCCATGCGGCTTCGGAGACTCCCGGGGAAATCTGTCTCGGAGGCGTATTCTAGGCCGTCGAAACGGTAGAACGACAAAGTAAGGGAGCCTGCACGCCCGCAGATCTCTATAACGTTGTTCTGATACGTGCGTTCTGCGCAGGCGACGGTCGCGAGCGCCCCATTGCTCATGCGGGCTATGACCGCCGCCGACTCATCCTCCCGCAATTCCGACCGTGTGTAGGCGGTGACTTCTTCGACTTCGGCCTGGACCAAGTAATGCCATAGATCAAAGTGATGAATAGCCAGATCCAGCAACACTCCTCCACCATTCGCGCGGGTCTTTCGCCATTCGGGAACTGTGTGATGGCCACTCGTCCGGACGCTGCGAATGAGATCCAACGGCCCCAATCCGCCCTGCTCGACCAGCGCGCGCGCATGACGGGCCAACCGATGCCAGCGTGTATTGAATCCTACCATCACGGTCCGGTTCGTGGATGATGCGCGCGTGATCAGTCGATCACAATCCTTCAGCGTCAATGCCAGCGGTTTTTCGATGAGTAGGTGCTTGCCGGCATCCAAAGCAGCCAGAGCGACCTCGACATGCTGCTGGGGCGGCACACAGACGGCCACGGCCTCGATAGAGTCTACCTTGAGCAGATCCTGATAGTCCGCTACCAGATGCGTGGCGCGGACGTGCCGGGAGGCTCGTCTGAGCGCATGGGGGTCCGTATCGGCTAGCCCCACGATCTCTGCCCCGCGAAGTTGCTTCAAGGCCGGCAGATGCAACTCATCCGTAACGCGCCCGCATCCGATGAATCCGATTCGAACAACAGGCTCCGTGTCGGCGTCCATAACAACTTGGTCCGTCATTTACGTCAGAGAGAGATCCCGACGGTCTTCGTTCCGAATGTGTCGAAGCCGATGAAATTCGAACCGGGCCACCTGATCGACGGCACGACCGACGCCGGCCGCATAGCCGACCATTTGGCCAACTCCATCCAGGATCAGTCCTATTATGAGTGCATGGGCACAGAAGAGGAACCGTCGTCGCTGCTCGCCGCCCTGAAGGTCCCTCCAGATCCGCCAGAGCCGCAATCCGGGAATCACCGGAGAGCCAGCGATGAACAACGCACGCTTCCACTGCGTTATCTTGCGAACTCGTGCACCGGCGAAGAGGCGACCATTGTAGAACTGCACCGGCAACCATGACCGCCACAGCGAAAAATTCAGGTGCGCCACCTGCACGGATGGATCAATGAAGAGGCGGTGGCCATTCTTGCGTAGATCCCAATGCAGAAGGGTCTCCGCTTCCATCATAGACTCCAGTTCTTTCCCATACGCCAGCAAGTGAGCCCGTTTGTAGCTCGTGTTGTGGCCGGGGAGAAAGTCTGCCTCCCGTCCAATCGTTGGCGAGAGCCAGGGACCATAGCCAATGAATAAATCCGCCCAGCTGACGGCGCTTTTAGGATTCGCGTTGCGGACCGCTGGACCAACCGCCGCCCATGGGCCGCGATGGGCTTTAATGAGGTTTTCTGCCCATTGGGGGTCGGGAAAGCAGTGGTCCTCCGCTAAGGCGATCACGGGCGCCGTCGCATGACGGATACCCGCGGCGTTGGCTCGCCCGATGGAGCGAATTGTTCCTACTTCCACAATCTGAACTTGTGCAAAGCCTGTGAGGGGATCGGGCAGCGATGTCTCGTTCAGTTTCAGTTGCACGCGGGACGGAGCCACGATCACGATTTCGAGCAAACGCCGGACCGTCTGACGAGCTAGGCAGGAGATCGTGTGACGGATCACCTCAAAATTGTCGGGCGTTGCAATCACAACCGACATCGATGGGATGTTCGGCACGCTCATGTGGCAGAGACTCCTTTAGCCCGGCACCTCGGGCACTCAACTCTAGCTTCTGAACGGTGCGTCCGACACGGACGTACCGCCGGATCATCGAAGAGACGCTGCTTCACCGAGGGATTTCCCGCGAAGCCATCACATGTCAAAGACTCGTCCTCTCCCTCACAGAATCCTTCGGCCGAAAGCGCTCGGTTTCCTTCAATGAATGGTAGCGTCCTCCTTGTTGATCGTTCCGGTCAAGAGACCTTCAAGGGTCCGGCGGAGCGCTAACTCGGTGTACGTAATTAGCGGGAACAGTTGGGCTCATTACGTTCTGCCGCCAGAATGCCCATGCCCAGATCAGCATCGCCAAGGCGATCGTCACTTCCCTAAGCTCGGAGGGAATATTGTCGCGGCTCAACCGCCCCAGCATGTCCCCGTCAAGGGGAATGGAAGCGG
>JACVSD010000046.1 GCA_014534095.1 Nitrospiraceae bacterium | reverse complement strand
TTTGCTCGACGGTGGCCAGCACGGTCAAGACCCGATCTCGAAAGACATGCTGCTCCACCTCGGCATTGTTTTGCGCGACGCGGATGAAGGTCTTGTTCACTTCTATTCCGGCATTTCGGAGGAGCGGTTGGGTGAGGGTGAGCGCGAGGCCTCCGGTATAGGCGGGATTGAACAGAAAGCCGGTGGCCAGGTTTTGGTTCACCGCGGTACGGGAGGGACTGTAATTCAGGTCGACGTTGCCGCCGGTGATGAGATTTTGTGTAGCATCCACCGTGACCGAATGGTTTCGCTGATCGAAGGTCGTGATTTGATTTAAGTTGCCGCCGGTCGCGCCGAACACGGGCCGATTCAGCGGATTGACTGTCCGGCTGTATTGACCATTGACGCTGAAGGTCGGATCGAACTTGGCCTGCTCGACGATGATGTCCGTCAACCGGCTTTCTTTGGTTTGCCGGCTGATCGTGATGTCAAGATTGTTTTTCAGCGCCTGCAGCGCCGCATCGTCCAGTGAAATGCCTTCGCGGCGTTCCGCTGCCGGTTTGCTTGGATCCTGGCAGTCGGCGGGCGGGGGGGCGCACACCAACCAGACCATCGCGAGGCCGGCAGCCAAGACAGGGATCTTGCGTCGTCCGTCGGACATAAGTCCTCCTTGATCGAAAAATTGGACGGGATCATACTATAGTCACGTGGAGGAAGTCGTCAGAAAGGAGGTTCTAGATGTCGCTCAAACAAGCAGCGCTCGCTACGGTCCTTACCAGTCTGATGTTCGTGGTGTTCGCCGGGATCGGGTCGTCTCCTGCATGGGCTCAGAGCGTGTCCGGTGTGCGTTCTTTTGACGGCGGAGTGGCGCCACTGTTCGGACTGGTCGGTCCCGGCAGCCTGTACCTCGATAACCAGGGAACACAAGGGCATCTCTACAACCCGGGCCAGAACTTTCAGTCCTACAGTTTTCGCAATCCCACCACGGGTCAGGCTTGGAGTGGGGCCGTCATGACGTTGGGGCCACAGCTCTCCATTGGCCTCATCCAGGGGGCCAATCAGATTGGGTCTCCGGTCGTCTTGCCAGGTCCGCCGCGGCAAACCACGCCGTTGCCGCCGATCGAGTCCACGCTCTTCGACGAAATCCCATAGCTCGTCAACAACAGGCCACCGGCGCGGCTCGCGTCTTGCAATCGACGGTTATGGCGTGGTTGCCATGTGCCAGGTAAGCGCCAGAATGTAGCGAGCGACGGCCTGCACGATCTGTGGATCGACGGTGTCCGCTGTATCGGAGGGTTGATGGAAGTGGGGATGGATCCCTCCGCTGACGACGGTCACTGTAGGAACGCCCGCTTCTTTGAACGGCACATGATCGCCTCCCGGGAAAAAACCGAACAAGTCGAGCTTGTCTGCGAGGCCAGCGGATTGCCCCGCTTCGGCGGCAATGGCGTTTTTCATGCCGGTAACGCCGACGGTGAGACGACCATTGCCTGCGCCGGCGTGATCGACGTTAATCATGGCGGTGGTGGCGCTCAGCGGCACGATGGGGCGCGCGATGTACTGGCGTGAGCCCAGCAAGTCCTTTTCCTCGCCGCTGAACGAGATAAAAAGCAGGCTGCGTGTCGGCCGCCATCCCCTTTGCGCCAAGACGCGTCCGACTTCCAAGAGCACCGCGGTACCGGAGGCATTGTCATCAGCTCCGGGAAACACCAATCCGGCGGTATGGCCGAAGAGATCCCGATGCGCTCCAAGAATAATCGTTGCCGGGCCCGTTCCAGGCAGCCGCGCCAGCACATTAGTCAAGAGCCCCTCTGTGACGCGGGTCTTCCAACGCAGGACGCCGTATTGCCCCGTGCGAACCGACTGTGAGGCGGGGAGCCGGTTGAGACGGTCTTGGATCTCTTGAAGTCGTCCGGCAGCGCCTGTCCCGCTTGATGCGAGGATCTCTTCGGCCACTGGTGTGCTGATCCAGGCGCCCGGAATGGCGTCTGCCTGCGGTACTTGTGCATAAAATGCGCTCGGTGAGCCGCTCAGCCCACGGCGGACTTCGTAATTCTTCAAAACAGGTCCAACGGCCATGAGATACCCTGCCGCGCCGTGGGCTTTGGCGAGCCGCACTTTTTCTGCGTGACTGAACGGGCGGCTCTCGTGATCCGCCTTGCCGCGCAGAAATAAGACGAGGCATTCATGTACATCTACGGCAGCATAGTCTTCCGGCGTGCCATATCCCACAAATACAATGGGGGCGTGAATTTCGGCAGAAGGAGAATCGAGCACCGGGATAAAATCCGTGGTCATGTGCTTCGGTTGTGTCGCCGACATGGCCCCGATGCTTAAGAATGGATCCCCCTCGATGAACGGAGCGCTGATGACCGAGGTCATGACGCCGGTGGAAGTATCATCGGCAAGGGAGAGGCCCGCCGTCTTAAATTGTTCGCTAACCCAGGTGGCGGACTGCTGGTCATCCTCCGTGCCTGCTTGCCGCCCGCGAAAGCGCGCACTACTGAGTGTGGCCACGTCGGCCATTATCCGATTCGGAGAAATCTGCTCCAGCGCATGTTGCAAGGTGAGGGCGCCCCTCATGGCTTCATTCGGCGAGGTGTCAGCGGCGGCAATCCCCCGGGTCAACAGAACGGCACACGATAAACTTGTCCAAACTGATGCTCGCCTCATGATCCCTCTTCACTCTGGTTGCAAAAGGCCAAGACTATAGCACGGCTCTCCGGTAACCCGGTTGCACGAGCTTCGCCGGGCGCGGTACTATCCCCCGTGCCGAACCGGCACCAACGTGGACGCTAAAGAACTCAACAGCCCCAATCGTCTTGCCTCGGAAGTCAGCCCGTATCTCCGCCAACATGCCGGCAATCCTGTCGAGTGGTATGCGTGGGGCGCTGAAGCGCTGTCTCGAGCCCAAGCTGATCACAAGCCGATTCACCTCTCGATCGGATACGCGGCTTGCCATTGGTGCCATGTAATGGCACGCGAGTGTTTCGAAAACCAGGCGATCGCAGCGTTCTTAAACGAACACTTCATCAACATCAAGGTCGATCGGGAAGAACGGCCGGATTTGGATGATGTGTACCAAAAGGCCGCACAGGCTTTTCTTGGCCGCGGCGGCGGCTGGCCTCTTACGATGTTTCTGACACCGGATCAGGATCCGTTCTACGGTGGGACTTATTTTCCTCCGGTCCCGCGCCATAACTTGCCCGGCTTCCCCCAAGTGTTGCGGGGTGTGGTGGAGGCATTCCGGAAGCATGGCGATGACGTTCGCAAGAATATCGATCGCGTGCGGGCGGGTCTCGCCCGGGTCAGCGCCCATCAGTCGTCCGAAGAACCGTTAGACGAGCGTTTACTGGACGATGGCGTGAAGGATCTGGAACTCTACTTCGATCCGGTGCACGGCGGGTTCGGGGAAGGGCCGAAGTTTCCCACAGTGCCGCCGCTGAACCTGCTGCTCCGCCAAGCGTACCGTACCAAACAGCCGGAATACCAAGACAAAGTCTTATTGCAACTGCGCAGAATGGCCGCCGGAGGTCTCTACGACCATCTCGGCGGCGGCTTCCACCGTTATTCCGTGGACGCGCAATGGATGGTGCCGCACTTCGAAAAGATGCTGTATGACAACGCGCAACTCGTGCGGATGTATCTCGACGGCTGGCGACTCACGAAAGACGCCCGGTTCCGGCAGGTGGTGGAAGAGACGCTGGACTATCTCCATCGTGAACTGAGGCATCCGGACGGAGTTTTCTTTGCGGCTCAGGACGCGGACAGTGAAGAGGAAGAGGGGCGGTACTTTGTCTGGGAGCCGCAGGAAATCCGGGCCCTCCTTGGAGCGGAAGTCGGCGAGCACTTCTGCCAGGCCTACGGAGTCACGGAGGTGGGAAACTTTGAAGGCAAGACGGTGCTGAATCGCCTCGGAACGCTGAGCCTGCCGTCCGAACAGCAAGCGCGGATCGACCAGGATCTGCGGACAGCTCGCACGCGATTGTTGGCCGCGCGAGAACGGCGTCTCAAGCCACAGCGCGACGATAATGTCCTGACGAGTTGGAACGCCCTGGCCATTTCCGCCTTTCTGGATGCGTATCAGACATACGGCGTCACAGCGTATCTGTCTGCTGCGGAAAGAGCGCTCACCTTCCTCATCGATTACGCCATTAAGGGAGGTGGTGTGTTTCGCACGCTCACCGGAGGGAAGGCCCGCATTGCCGGCTTTCTTGACGACTATGCTTATTTGGCGGCGGCCTTGCTGGATGCCTATGAGGCGACGTCTCATGTGTGGTATCTCGACCAGGCACGAATGGTGACGGATGGTTTGTTGGACCGGTTCTGGGACCACGGGAGAGGGGCTTTCTTCTTTACCGCGAAGGATCATGAGCCGCTGATTCATCGGATGAAATCAGGGACAGACACCGCCGTCCCGTCCGGCAATGCCGTCGCCGTTCAGGTGCTGCTCAGGCTCTTTTCTTTGACGGGCGAGCGATTGTATGATGACCGGGCCGAACAGACGCTCCGGGTGTTCAGAGATCTGCTCCGTCGCAATCCTTACGGCAGTGCGGCGATGTTGTGCGCGCTTGATTGGTACTTGACGAAGCCCAAGGAAGTCGTAATTGTGGGCCGCCGCGGCGATGCCGCGACGGAGGCGCTCATCGCCACCGTGCATCAACAGTATGTGCCCAATAAGCTGGTGTCGGTACTGGATGAATCCCGCCTGGATCCGGCGAACCGGATTTCTGGGGTCGATGGGAAGGTGAACGGGCTGCCCACGGCCTACGTGTGTCAGCGCTTCACCTGTTCCCGGCCGGTGACAGAGAGTGAGCAGTTGATCGGGTTATTGTAGGATGGACTCATTGGAGAAGGAGTGACCGTGGCTGGAGGATCCGGGAGCGGGCTGTATGATCATCTGTATGCACGCTTTTTTGAGCGGCGGGATGCATCACGGGGCTATGATTTCCAACACGCTCCACGAGGGAGTGCGCCTCCGCCTACCGTGACGTTTCGCCAAAAGCTTCGATGGTGGACATGGGATCGATGGCAGCGGCGGAAGAAGATCTTGGCGGAGCGAGATCGCCTGCAGGAAGATATTCTGAACATTCGCCAACCACGGAATTAATGTTGGCCAGTCATTCAATGGTACTCGGCATCAATGCCGCATGCATTCAAAACAAGGTGACCTGATATGAAACGAGCCTGTCTGATCCTAATAGGGTTGGCGACGGTCTGGTTCACCGTTCTGACAGTCAACGACCTGGCAAGGGCGGTCCAACGGGAAAGTCGCGAAGAAAAAGAAGCGAACCTCAACCAACAGGCGAAGGGCGGACTCTTCCACAAGTGGACGTTCGATCAAGATCCACTCGATCAACGGCCTGCCGGTTTTATTGGACGCGCCGCAGGTGAAGGGAGCGAGGCGTCATGGACCGTGCGTAAGGACGAGACGGCGCCTTCCCGGCCGCACGTGGTCGCGGCCCGCTCACAGTGTGTGGCCGGCTGTTATCAGATGCTGATGGCAGAGGGCCTGAATTATGAGTATCCCGATTTGTCCGTCCGGTTCCGCGGTGTTGAGGGAACGGCGGCAGTCGGCGGCATGGTGTTCGGCGCGAAAGACGCTGCGAATTTTTATGCGGTTCAGGTCGACATGGAGAAAAAGACGGTTCAGGTCGTCCGCGTGATGGAGGGGCAAGAGACGTTGCTCGCTCGTGCGTCGGTGCAATTTAAGCCGGTGGATTGGCATACGCTCAGAGTGCAACGCAATACCATCATCAGTAAGGACTTCATTGAAACGTTTGTCGATGGCACGCTGGTCCTGTCAGTGGAAGATCAGTCGCTCGGCCTGGGCCAGGTTGGCTTACTCGTCCATGGCGATTCCTCTTTACTTTTCGACAGTTTCCACGCCGTACCGCTGTTTTCACACCGTCCCTTGTCGGCTCCGGCCGCCTATTGACGGTCCATTGGATGGAATCGAGTGATGAATCTTGCCTTTCTTCTTTCTCATGGAGTAGCATGAGAACGCTTGTTTGCGAGGGGCCTGGCAGCAAGCACTGAAGTGACAAGGCCTGAACCGATGTTGTTTTGGTCCTTTCCGGGAATCCGATCGGAAGCCAGAGCTAAGCCGCCGCTGTGTTGACGTCTTCTGCCCACTCCTTCCTCTTTCCTTTCTCGAGTCCAAGACAACACCATTTTCTCAAAGGAGGAACCCGATGGGTTCGAAGATCTACGTAGGCGGTCTGCCGTATTCTACGACTGAGCAACAGCTGAGCGATTTGTTCGCAGCGCATGGGTCAGTTGCGTCTGCCCGCATTATCACCGATAAGTTCACCGGCCAGTCCCGTGGATTTGGATTCGTCGAAATGACGTCCGATGCCGAGGCTCAAGCGGCGATTACCGCCTTGAACGGCACTGATTTGGGCGGACGGACGTTGACGGTCAACGAAGCCCGACCTCAGGAACCGCGTTCCGGCGGAGGTGGAGGTCGTGGTGGATACGGCGGTGGCGGCGGATTCGGCGGCCGCTAGTCTAGAGTTGTTCTGTATCCTGGAGGGCTGTCGGACCATCCGGCGGCCCTCTTTTTATTTTGGTCCCCCTCTGTGCAGTAGTACGGGATTGAACCGTTTGGTAAGATGCCGCCGGAGATTGCCGTGCCCCCCTTCAAACTTGAAGCCCCGTTTCAGCCCTGCGGTCATCAGCCTGGCGCGATTGCCCAGCTGACGTCCGGAGTCAATTCGGGCAAGAAGCACCAGGTTTTACTGGGTGTCACCGGATCGGGCAAGACGTTCACCATGGCGAATGTGGTGGAGCGGGTGCAGAAGCCGACGCTGGTCCTCGTCCATAATAAGACTCTGGCCGGGCAGTTGTACCAGGAGTTCAAACAATTCTTCCCCCACAACGCCGTCGAGTATTTCGTCAGCTACTACGATTACTACCAGCCCGAAGCCTATATCCCTCAGAGCGATACCTATATTGCGAAAGACGCGTCGATCAATGACGCGATCGATCAAATGCGGCACTCGGCCACCACGGCGTTGCTTCAGCGTAATGATGTGCTGATTGTCTCGTCGGTGTCTTGCATTTATGGCTTGGGATCGCCTGAGGTGTATCACGACATGCTGGTGTATGTCGAAGAAGGCATGGAGATCCGGCGCGATAAAATACTCGCCAAGCTCGTCGATATCCAGTACGAGCGGAACGACATCGATTTTCATCGGGGGACGTTTCGGGCGCGAGGAGACGTGATCGTAATTTTCCCGGCCTCGTCTGAGGCGAAGTCGGTGCGAATAGAATTGTTCGGCGATGTCGTCGATGCGATCCACGAGATCGATCCGCTCACGGGCAGATCCCTGGGGAAGCTGCCCAAATTTGCGGTGTTTCCCAACACCCACTATCTCCTTGCGCCGGACCGCTACGAGCGTGCGATCAGCGGCATTGAGGAAGAGCTGGAGGAGCGGGTGGCGGCCTTGAAGAAGGCGGGGCAGTTAGTAGAGGCCCAGCGGATCGCCCAACGCACGAAGTTCGATCTGGAAATGATCCGAGCCATGGGCTACTGCCACGGGATTGAAAACTACTCGCGCCACCTCAGCGGGCGGGCCCCCGGCGAACCGCCCCCGACATTACTGGATTATTTTCCAAAGGACTTTCTCCTGATTATCGACGAATCTCATGCCACCGTTCCACAGATAGGCGGCATGTACGAAGGAGACTACTCTCGGAAGCGGACGCTCGTTGAGTATGGGTTTCGATTACCGTCGGCGGTGGACAACCGGCCGTTGAAGTTCGAGGAATTCGAGCGTTGCCTGAATCAGGTGGTGTACGTCTCGGCGACCCCTGGTCCCTATGAGTTGAAGCAGGCAGGGGAAGAGGTGATTGAGCAAATCATTCGCCCGACCGGGCTGATGGATCCCTGTATCGAAGTGCGTCCCGCGAAGGGACAGGTGGATCACCTCCTCGGGGAAGTGCGGACCGAAGTCGCCAGGGGAGGACGCGTCCTGGTTACGACCTTGACGAAGCGCATGGCTGAAGACCTCACCGAGTATTACCACGATCTGGGGATGAAGGTGCGGTATCTCCATTCGGACATTAAAACCCTGGAGCGCGCAGAGATCGTCCAGGACCTTCGACGTGGCGTCTTTGACGTGCTTGTGGGAATCAATTTGTTGCGAGAAGGGCTTGACCTGCCCGAAGTGAGCCTGGTGGCGATTTTGGATGCGGATAAAGAAGGCTATTTGCGATCGTTCCGCTCGCTCATTCAGACGGCCGGACGAGCGGCCCGCCACATCGAGGGCCGGGTGATCTTTTATGGCGATACAATGACGGATTCCATGAAACAGGCCATAGAGGAGACCACGCGCAGAAGAGGAATTCAGCGCACCTATAATGAGGCGCACGGCATCACACCCGCGAGTGTGAAGAAGGGGATTCCTGCCCTCGATTATGCCGTGGCGCAACCGGATTATGTTCAGTTGGAACTGTCGGCAGCCGAATCTTCTGAGGACTATGGAAAAGCAGAAACCCGAGACGAGCTGATTCGGCGGCTGGAATCTGAAATGAAAGCCGCTGCCAAGGAACTGGCCTTCGAACGGGCCGCGGAATTGCGTAATCGCATTCGGTCCTTGAAGCTCAACGAATTAAAGGTGCCGTCTTAATAGTGCCGTGAAGGTGATTCGCGTCATCCTCCCGCCCCTGGTTCAGACATGCTTGTAGAGGTAGACGCCCACGAACATGCCTAAGATGCTGAGGATGTTCACCTTGATGCTAAATCCAAATGTCAGTTTGACGAGAATGAGATCCAGCGTGAGGGGCGGGTTGATCCCCGGTGTGAAATGTGTTGAGAAGATGCTCTGAATGGTCCCTTGAGGAGCCATCACATGAAGCACCTCCCCCAAAATGCCGCCAAGCAATCCGCCAATCAGTAAGAAGATGACAAGGATCCAGGGTGATTTCCGCACGCTGCTGCCCCCATGACTGTGCCCAGAAAACCGCTGCGAACCATATCCGAAGGGTGCCGGTATGTCAATAAAACTGAGCACGTCTCCTTGACTTGAGGCCGGGCGTTCTATAGACTCGCCGAATCTCTTTTACGACACCTTATGAGGCGATCGGAGATCTGACCCAAGGCTTCGATGGCCTCTTTCTTTGTGATCCCATGCTTGACGCCCTGAGCGAGAAATTTGAACGAATCTTAAAGAAGCTTCGTGGGCAGGGTGTGCTCTCCGAGGAGAATATTGCCGAGGCCCTCAAGGAAGTCCGATTAGCCTTGCTTGAGGCTGACGTCAATTTCAAAATCGTCAAGGACTTCATTGAACGGGTCCGCCAGAAGGCCGTCGGGCAGGAGGTGCTGCAAAGTCTGACGCCCGGGCATCAGGTCGTCAAAGTCGTTTGGGAAGAGCTCAGCGAGATGATGGGCCGTGAACGCACGGGCCTTGCGCTCAACTCACAGCCCCCGACGATCGTGATGATGGTTGGACTACAGGGCGCGGGCAAAACAACCACCTGCGGAAAGCTGGCCCGTTTGTTCAAAGGCCAGGGGAAGCGGGTGCTCTTGGTGGCGGCGGATCCTCGCCGCCCCGCAGCCGGCGAGCAGCTCAGTGCCTTAGGGCGTGATCTGGGCGTGGAGGTACATCGGCACGATCAGGTCGACGCCACCCGGACGGACGTGGTCCGCATGTGTCAGGCCGGCGTGGACCGAGGGCGTGAACAAGGCTTCGATCTCGTCGTCTTGGATACCGGTGGGCGCCTGCACATCGATGAAGATTTGATGGGAGAACTGGTTGCGGTGAAGACCGCTGTCGCTCCGCATGAAGTGCTGCTCGTGGCGGATGCCATGACCGGCCAGGATGCCGTGACGATGGCCGGTCAGTTCGATCAAAAGGTCGGCCTCACCGGGATCATCCTGACGAAAGTGGAAGGCGATGCGCGGGGCGGAGCCGTCCTGTCCATTCGTGCCGCCACGGGCAAGCCGATCAAATTCCTGGGCATGGGAGAAAAGCTGGAAGCGCTCGAGCCATTCCACCCGGACCGAATGGCCTCACGGATTCTCGGCATGGGAGACGTCCTATCGCTCATCGAGAAGGCGCAGGAGACGTTCACGCGCGAGCAGGCCGAAGAGGCGCAGAAACGACTGACGAGCGATACATTCACGTTGGAGGATTTTCGCGCGCAATTGGGGCAAATGAGCCGGCTCGGCTCGTTTGAGCAAATATTGGCCATGTTGCCCGGCGGGCAGAAGTTGAAAAGTGCCATCGAAGGTGAGAAGCCAGAGCGGGAGATGAACCGCGTGGCGGCGATGATCGATTCCATGACCCTGCGTGAACGCCGAGACCACACAATCATCAATGGCAGCCGGAAGAAGCGCATCGCGCGGGGCAGTGGAACGACGGTGCAGGAGGTCAATCGGTTGATCAAGCAATTCCTGTCTGCCAGGAAGATGGCCAAAGCGATGACAGGCGCAGGGGGGCGTCGACAACTCGCTCAACTCATGCGTTCGATGTAACAGTTGTTCTGACCGCACTCCGCGGAGTGTACGGGGAGTGTAAAGGAGGAGAGTCGTGGCAGTTCATTTGAGATTGGCTCGGACAGGTAGACATAAGCGTCCGATGTACCGGCTTGTGGCGGCCGATTCCCGCAAGGCCCGCGATGGACGGTTTCTGGAGATCCTCGGCATCTTCGATCCTTTGAAGGAGGCCGGCCTGCCGGAGTTGAAGCAGGACCGGGTCTTAACGTGGTTGCGACAGGGGGCTCAGCCGTCCGTGACCGTGCGGACATTGCTCCGCCGAGCGGGGGTATGGAAGCAGTTTGAAACGGAAAAAGCGGCCCAGAAGAAAACCGCCTCAAAGTAACCCCCCACAACACATGGTGACTCAGACAGATACCGTGACTGTCGGACAAATCGAGCGAGCCTTTGGCGTCAAAGGCGAGGTCAAGGTTCGCTCGCTTACTGATGTGCCGGGCCGCTTGGAAGCTTTGACGCATGTCACGTTAGCCGGGAAGCATGGCGATACCATGGAGACGACCGTCCTGCATGTTCGACGCGCGGGCGGCAGCTTTATTATCGGACTAGCCGGGCTCACGAATCCTGAAGACGCTGCACTGTGGCGGGGCGCGCTCTTGCAGGCGGCTCGTGGCACACTGCCGTCGCTGCCCCCTGGACAGTACTATGAGTGTGATCTTGTCGGGCTCACGGTGCAGACCGATCAGGGAAGATCCCTCGGTGTACTGGAGCAGATTTGGGAATCGCCCGGCAACCACATTTTCGTCGTCCGTCAGGGACCCAAGGAAATCCTGATTCCAGCCGCAAGAGAAGTCGTGGCGGGGGTCGATCTTGAGCAGCGAATCATGACGGTGCACATGATTGAAGGACTGGACGAGTAAGATGTTGCGCTTCGAGGTCCTGACGCTGTTCCCCGACATGGTAGCCCCGGTGTTAGGGCAGAGCATGCTCAAGCGGGCGCACGACAAGGCTCTGTTGGAGGTTCACGTGCACAACCTGCGGGACTTTACGACGGATCGTCATAAAGTGGCTGACGATGTACCCTATGGCGGTGGCGCGGGGATGGTCATGAAAGCAGAGCCCATCTTGCGAGCGGTGGAGGCGCTTCGGGCCGAGGCCAGGCAGCAAGGAGAAGAGATCCGCCTGTTGTATCCCTCTCCTCACGGTCGTCCGTTCACCCAGGAATACGCCAAAAATCTTGCGGCAGAGAGCCGACGGATGGTAATCCTCTGCGGGCATTACGAAGGTGTTGACGAACGTGTCAGGATGGCGCTGTGCCCAGAAGAAGTTTCTGTCGGGGATTATGTCCTTACGGGCGGTGAATTGCCCGCCCTCGTATTGATCGATGCATCGGCGAGATTGGTTCCCGGAGTTTTGGGCGATCCGGAGTCTGTGGTTGAAGAATCCTTCTCCGATTCCCTGCTCGAATATCCGCACTACACCAGGCCGGCGGAGGTGCGAGGCATGGGCGTGCCCGATGTGCTGCTGTCAGGCCACCATGAGGCGATTCGCCAGTGGCGACGTAAGCAAGCCCTGCGGAGCACCTATATGAGGCGCCCGGATCTCCTCAGAGATCGGCTGCTCACCGACGAAGATCAACGGTTGCTCAATGAACTTATTAGCGAAGGTATCGCGACGATGCCTGTTCGATGTGGGGAGGAGGGATAGGGCTATGAATCAGTTGGAACGTATTCAGAAGTCGTTCACCAAGAAATCGACACCCGTGTTTGAGATCGGGGACACTGTCCGGGTCCATGTCAAAGTGGTGGAAGGCGAAAAGGAACGCATCCAGGTCTATGAAGGCACGGTCATCGCGCGCAAGGGCGCCCTGAATACCGAAACCTTCACCGTGCGTAAGCTGTCCTATGGCGTAGGAGTGGAGCGCATATTCCCCGTGCATTCTCCCATCGTCACCAAAGTGGACGTCGTCCGACAGGGGCGTGTCAGACGGGCCAAGCTCTACTATTTGCGCGGCAAGAAAGGCAAGTTTGCCAAGGTGGAAGAGCGCGAGTATGTCGCGGAGAGCAAGGCCGCCGCTCCAGCCGCCGCGGAGACGGCCAAGGCCTGATCCGCCCTCGATGCGCGCAACTTTGAGGGGAGGTCGGTTGCCTCGGTCGGAGCGTCGGATCTGGGGGGAGGCCTGTTGGGACCAACCAAGGAGTTCGAACAAGAGGCATGGTTCTGTGGCTATCGCCACATTGCTGGTCTTGATGAAGCAGGCCGTGGACCGCTAGCCGGCCCGGTGGTGGCCGCCGCGGTCATTCTCCCTTTCAGTTGCCGCCTTCCGGGAGTCAACGACTCAAAACAGTTGACCGAATCGGAGCGGCAGGAGTTGTTCGCCGCCATTTTTAAGAAGGCGGTGGCAATAGGAGTCGGCTCGGCGGATGCCGGTGAAATCGATGCGATCAATATCCTGGAGGCGACCAGGCTGGCGATGCGCCGGGCCATCGCTGGCTTAGACCCTCCGCCTGACTACCTGTTAGTGGATGCCCTAACATTGCCCGGCGTGCCACTTCCTTC
>JACVSD010000094.1 GCA_014534095.1 Nitrospiraceae bacterium | reverse complement strand
CAACAGGTCGAGCATGAGCTGCGGGGATATCTGAAAGACTGGTCTTCCCTGTCATTGCGGCACCCAGCACAAACCCGGCAGATCCTGCGGAAGCTGCTTTTCTCGCGCATCCGGCTGTCCCAAGTTGCCGAGGGGGTCTATCGCTTCGAAGGCACCGCCGCCTTGGGTCGGATGATCAGCGGAATGCTCGGGAATCAACAGGGTAAAAGGCTTGGTGTCCCCAACGGGATTTGAACCCGTGTTACTGCCTTGAAAGGGCAATGTCCTAGGCCAGGCTAGACGATGGGGACATTCAGGTATCTAGAAGCGGCGAAGAGTCATATCATATCTCAACCGGACTGTCACTAGCGCTGCAAACTAACAGGTAACGCCCGGTCCAGGGCCTCTTCGAAGCCGTTACCCAACTATGCTAGACTCACCCGCGGTGACGCAAGATGTTTGTGACGAGGACCACCAGTATGCCGACCGGCCCCGTTTTTCGACATCCGTGCTCCAGCCTCGCCGCTCTGCTGGCTACCGTCATTCTAGCCGCGAGTTGCGCTCATGATACCTATCAGCAACGGGCCGACATCCTCAAAGACCATGTCGAAGGCTTCTACAGCCATTTGAAGGCCAATCGAGTCGAAGCAGCGGTGCATGAGAATGAGGCGATCGAAGCGATGGCCGATCAGATGGGGGACACCGTCCGCAAGCGTGCACGGCTCCAAGGAACGACGCAGGCCGAGCGCGAGTTTGCACTGATGCAGACGGCGAGGGAAACAGCGGCACAAAACTGGATCGCGCTGGGGCAATATTTTGCGATTAAGAAACAGCCCGAGCGAGCGCGCAACACGTACAAGCGAATCGTCGATACCTACACTAATCCGGCTGAACGACCTTACCGTGAACAGGCGGCTCGGGCGTTAAAAGATATCGACCTGGTTTCCCCCTCCACCCAAACGACGCCGTAGCCTTGGACCACGGACAGACGGGTTCACCATCGCCGCCGAGAGTCCACACATATGTGCCCCTGCTTCTGTGGGCGATCCTCTCTATCACCGGCTGCGTTCACACCATCCATGTCAATCCACTTCCATCCAGCCCGACCTCACAGCCGATCCCGCTATCGGCTCAGGTGGTGACGCGCCGCGTGGCCCTGTCGGGCGCCGACCACATGCCTGGGATCAACCAATTGCGATGGCCTCAGGCCGATATCCGGCACGCGCTGGAGGAATATGTTAAACGGCGCGAGACCTTTGCCGTAGTGACGACAGCCCCGGCCGACCTGCTTCTCGAGATCGGGCCCGAGCTATCGCTGAAATCCCGCGATCGCTACTGGTACCGCATCCGCTTGCAGATCGATATCAAAGCCTCAGGCCGTCTCATCAAGAGCTATGTCGCTGATCACGAGATAGAAGGGTCTGTCGTCCGGTGGGTGACGGCCTCCGACCGCATACCGATTGAGGCGGCGCTACAACGAGCCTTGGATGATGTGTTCACGCAAATAGAAACCGATCGAGCACTCTTCATTGCTGCGAAAGGCGGCTAAGAACCAGGCGGTTCGAGCGTCTATAGACTGCCTCCCTACGATACCACCGGCTGGCGGTACCGAGTCCAAGCCTCCTTGGCCTGCGCGACGGATGCCGGAAGATAGTCGGGGCAATCCAGGCGCAGCGCTTGTTCACCGATTGGCGCATTGACGAACTGACAGTGATGCGGCTGCTCGGCATTGGCATAGACATGCGGCTGAAAATGCTCGCAGGAGACACACATGCGCGCGACGGGGATCTCTCCTTGCACCTGCAACGCACGAATCAATTTGATCAGGATCTTCAGGAGCGACGTCTGCTCCAGCGGAGACAATTCCTGGGTTGCGGCGGACAAGATTTCCGGCCATCCGTTTTCCGCGTGTCCGGCTTTCGCTCCCTTGGCGGTGAGATGAACCGTGACCACACGGTTGTCGACTTCCTGGCGCCGGCGGCGCACCAACCGCTTGTGCTCGAGCGTCCGAATAACTTCCGAAGCCGTGGGCAACTTGACCGACAATTCTCGGGCGATGGCCGATACGGTCGCCGACTGATTCGGACGGCCTCGCAAAATGGTCAATACCTGCATCTGCAACGGCCCAACCCCCTGCTGACCCTGGCGCCGCCAAGGCCGGCTTTTCATCGCAAGGCCGATTTTGGACAGTCCGGTCACGAGGCGGTCAGGCAGTGAATGCTGGTCGATTTTCAACAATGGCTGCATGAGAAATCCTTGGTAAAAAAATCGGTTCCTGACACGGGAGGCGGTAGTCTATGGGGTTGGCTCTCTGGCGTCAAGTACACGACGTGTCTCCTAGGGATCACGCCTAATGACGTGTACAAAACTCGGTGCTCACCGGACAACGAGCACCGAACAGGAGGCATATTGCACCACACGGGTGGAGACGCTGCCAAGCAACGCACGACTGATGGCGCCCAGCCCCTTCGCCCCGGTCACAATCAGATCCGCCTTGTGCTGTTTCGCAACCGTAAGGATTTCATCCGCCGGCTTCCCGACACGCACTGCTTCCTGCACATCAAATCCCGCCTTCTCGGCCTTGTCCATATAGCGCCGCACCACCGCCTGGCCCGCTTCGCGGACTTCCGGATATTTCAAGAACGGCATCACATGCACCACGGTCATCCTCACCGGCTCTTGATCGGGACCGTTCGGTTGTGGATCCAGTTCCCGAAGAAGGAACCTCACCGCCTTATCGGAAGCCGGTGATCCGTCGATGGCCAGCACGATCCGCCGCACCGGCCGGGGGGCCTCTTTCACCACGAGTACTGAACAAGCCGCATGATGGATGGCATGGTTGGATGCGCTGCCCAACATGAACCGGTCCAACGCATCCAATCCGCGCGATCCAATCGACAGCAGGCCGGTGCCTCGTTGAGCATGTTTCACAAGTGTGGGGGCCACGGGGCCGTGCTCGATCGTCACCGTCCCGGTCAGCTTCAACGCACGCAGCAACTCGATGGATTGCTTCTGCGTGGATTTGGCGTCCTTCTCCAGACGCTTCACTTCCGCCTGGAGATACCGCTCCACTCCCGCCATCGCGGGTTGGAACATGAAGGGCGCCCGCACGCCGGCCACATCCACGACATGGATCACCTGCACTACCGGAGGGCGGTTGAACGGCACCTGCGCCAGCCATTCGATCGCCCACCGACCGTGGGCTGACCCATCCGTCGCTGCCACGACCTTCATGATGCGCGTCCTTTCGTCAAAGGATTGAAAGTCTCATCGCTGACGCTTTGGAATCGCTGCCGGAAGCGATCCGGAGAAAGGCCGACCAAGGAGGCACACCGGTCGAGTTCAACCGGGTCGTCCATGTCCTGCTTGGACAACCGGATCATATATTGACGCGCAATCTGATAAGACTGGGAACTCGTATCGACCATGCGGACTTTCGCCCGACCGCTAACCGGATCCACCATCTCGTTGAACGGAATCGGGGTGAACCGGCCGTTCTGGATAGAAACCATGGCAGCCGTTCCACCTTCGAGCAGATACTGCGCGGCACAATAGCCCAGATCGCGGGTATATTCGATATCGAACGGGATAGGATCCGCACAGCGCAGCTCATACCCCACATTCTTGGCGACGATGGTCGTTGAGAGCCCGACGGCTTTCAACGCCTTGGAGACTTCTCGCCGCAAGACATCTCCGATATCGACATCGCCCAGCCGAAGATGACCATGTTCATCCCGTTCCACATGCTCGAGCCCGCCTAGTTCCTGGGGGTCCAGCATTTCGACCAATCCTTCTGCCAAGACGACGACGCCGTCGGAGCGCCCACGCCCGAGACGCTTGATCATGGTTCCCATCAAGACATCCACCAAGTGCTGCAACTTCACCGGCCGCTCGGAAAATTGCTCCGGGATGACCGTCAATGTGGCGGCCACGGCCTTGCCAATACCGAGGGCCAGGTGGCCTGCCTTACGCCCCATAGTCACCACAAAATACCAGCGCGATGTCGTATGGGCGTCCACCATCAGATTTTTTACGATGTCGACGCCCACATGCCGCGCCGTTTGGAATCCAAACGTCGGAATGCCGTAGGGCAGATCCAAATCGTTGTCGATAGTCTTGGGCACGTGCACGATTTGGAGGCGGCCGGCCGACCGCTCTTCCAGCTTTAACGCCGAGAACGCCGTATCGTCACCGCCGATGGTCACGAGACGCGTGATGCCGAGCCGCTGCAAGGCCGCCAGGACCTGATCCAGCTGTTCGGCCTTCCTGGTCGGGTTGGCCCGAGCCGTTCCTAGATAAGACCCGCCACGAAAGTGCAGGCGGCTGACCTCTTCGATCGACAGCCGGCGCACCTGGGTGGTGCTTCCTTCCATCAGCCATTTGAATCCGTCGATGAGCCCCACAACATCACATCCGCCCACGATGCTGCGGATTGTCACCGCGCTGATGACGCTATTGATGCCGGGAGCCGGCCCTCCACCGACCAGAATACCGACAAGAGTTCGCTGTGACGCCATACTCGATTCCTCATGCTCCATTGGTGAGTGTTGTGGCGATGGTTGTATACTTGATCACGTCTAGAGGCAACCCGTAGGACCATTACGTTGGGGGCCGACCTGGATGCCCCGGCGCCCATCATAGACCATTGCAAGCCTCTCAAATCCGCGGGCCAAAAATCCGCTACCGGCGGGGACACTCGGTGTATTCGACTGTCTCGGCGCGACGGATTAAAGGGTCTGGGAAGCGCGCTTCAAAACATGGATTACCCCTTGTAACAGACTTCAACACTCACAGTATGTCTATGCGAGGCTGCCATGGCCCGCTCACAAATCGCACCGATCACGAAGGGGCGGCTTTCGCTTGAAGGCGTTCTCACGGTTCCTGCTCATGCGCGCAGCGTCATTCTCTTCGCGCACGGCAGCGGAAGCGGCCGATTGAGCCCGAGAAACACTGTTGTAGCCCGTCACTTACAGGATGGCGGCCTGGCCACGCTGCTCTTTGACCTATTGACGCCCGATGAGGCGAACGATCGAGAAAAAGTCTTCGACATCGATCTCCTCGCTGATCGACTCCTGATGGCAAACGCCTGGCTCGGGCAGCAGCCCACCGCAAAGGCTTGGAGCATCGGCTACTTCGGCGCCAGTACCGGGGCAGGGGCGGCGCTCCAGGCTGCGGCACGAGAACCGTCGAATGTCCAAGCCGTGGTGTCACGCGGCGGGAGACCGGACCTCGCTGAACCGTATCTGGGGGCTGTGACCGCACCGACGTTGCTGATTGTCGGTGGCAACGACACACCGGTGATCGCGATGAACCAATCGGCCTACGACCGACTGACTTGTGAAAAAGGCCTGACCATCGTACCGGGCGCCACCCACCTCTTTGACGAACCTGGCACATTGGAGCAAGTGGCGGATCATGCGTACACATGGTTTATCCGCCATCTGCAGACTAGGAAGTAGGCCGTCATCCTAGCGATACGGCGCCTCCGACACTTGTCCCGGGTGAGATGTCATGCGGAGCCACGCGGAGCCTCACCGCCCGGTCCTCTCGGCCAGACTGGTTGGCCCGCCGCTCTCGCCATCCGGCCGATTATCCGTATCTCGCAAAGGACGCGGCCCCCGAACGATCGGCAGGGTCATGACCGCACATGCCCGTCAGTCGTAGCCCTGATAATCAGGTGCAGCAGGTCGGACCGCAGCATGGAGTTTCCGTCACCGCCGGTTTTACTGCCCGGACGAAGCCACTGATGAATGCGCCGTCGACCTGCGGCACGACAGAATCGAGATCGAGCCCAGTGCCCTCGAACAGTTCTCGGGCGTCGGCCGCGGAATAGACCCGCGTGGCTTCAATGGAGATGTGTTCGAATCCGGCTCGCGCGAGCTTCGCGTGGTAGTCCCCTTCCTCCAGCGCCCCGGCCACACAGCCCGCCCAGAGTTCGATATTCCGTTTGATATCACTCGGCATCTCGCCTCGGATCACGATATCCGAGACGGCAAACCGGCCGCCTGGCTTCAACACGCGAAACGCTTCCGCCAGGACCCGGTCTTTGTCGGGCGAAAGATTGATGACGCAGTTGGAGATAATCAGATCCACCGTGTTGTCCGGCAACGGAATATGCTCGATGTCCCCCTTGAGAAATTCGACGTTGGTCACGCCAGCCTTGGCCTGGTTGGCTTTCGCCAGCGCCAGCATTTCATCGGTCATGTCGAGCCCGTAGACCTTGCCGGTAGGCCCTACGCGCCGCGCCGACAGCAGCACATCGATGCCGCCACCTGATCCAAGGTCCAACACTGTCGCCCCCGGCGTGATCTGCGCCAACGCCGTCGGGTTGCCGCAACCGAGCGAAGCGAACACCGCTTCCACAGGAAGCGCCGCCGTCTCGTGGTCTTCATACAAGTTTCCGGTAATGGGATCCAGTTTTCCCTCCGTCAGCACCGTGCCGGTTCCGCAGCAAGACCGCCGTTGCTGTTTCTGTGCCTGCACCGCCGCCTGTCCATACCGAGACTTGATCTCGTCCTTGAGCCTGTGGTCGTTATTCATGAGGCACCTCCCATCAATATTTTTTGATATACTGAAGCCAAAAAAAGAACTAATAGCACTTGCCTTTAAGGCCCGCCGACTGGGCCGCCTGCTTCAGCCCCTCTACTAGCAACTCCAATTCATCCATTCCTTCTGAATTGAGCGAGTAATACATCCACCGCCCGTCTCGGCGATCCCTTAGCAGCCCAGCGTCTTTGAGCACCTTGAGAT
>JACVSD010000048.1 GCA_014534095.1 Nitrospiraceae bacterium | reverse complement strand
TTCGGAGGAGTTGAACCGTTTCCTCTCGCATCTTGGTATAGAACTCGCCGGTAAAGGTGCGGCTCAGATAGGCGGATATGGCGCCGACGTTCTTGGAGATCGACATCTGATTGTCGTTTAAAACAACCAAAAAGTCCCGCCCTGCTCCGCCGGCGTGTTGAAGGCCTTCGAGCGTCATCCCCGCCGTCATCGCTCCATCACCCACCACACAGACCACCTTGTGATGGCCGCCCAACTGTTCGCGCGCTTCCACCATGCCGAAGGCCGCGGAAACACCGGTCCCTGCATGCCCTGCATTGAACGTGTCGTACTCGCTTTCCTCACGCTTGCAAAATCCGCTCAGTCCTCCGTATTGACGGAGGGTGTGGAATTGCTCCCTCCGGCCAGTGAGGAGCTTGTGGGCATAAGATTGGTTGCTCGTATCCCAGACGATCTTGTCCGTCGGCGTGTCCAACAGATACTGAAGGGCGACCGTGAGCTCCACGACCCCGAGGTTCGAAGCCAGATGTCCACCGACATTGGAAACGGCCCCGATGATTTGCTCCCGAATCTCTTGGCATAACTGCGGGAATTGCTGGGGAGACAGCCTCTTGAGGTCGGCCGGGGTCTGGATGCTCTTTAAGATCGGCATAGGATGCTCTCCTTCTTCATTCAAACTGCTGATTCGCCTGGATGTAAGTGAGCGGGCACCGGATAGACAACGGCTGAGGAATACCCAGACATAGAGTGTAACGGGTTCGGAGTGTCACACACAAGCCCCATGATGTCAAGCGCTTATGAGCGCCAATTGAGACGTGATGCACATGCTCTCCAGCAGGCACGCGGGCTAGTATGGGAAATCGAGACCAGCAAACACCGCCCCCCCTTCCCGGCTCCATCCGTAATCAATCCGCCCGACCACGTTCGGCCTCACGATGCCCCGGAAGCCGATGCCTGGCGTCATTCGGTAGTCCTTGAAACTGACATCTTGGTAGTCTGCAAAAACCTGACCCGTATCCAAGAATGGAGCAATTTCAAAATCCGCCGATACACCGGCAATTTTGGCCCTCATCAAGTGAATCCGCTCCTCGACGCTGACCGCAATCAAATGCTTGTTGATAAAGCGGTCGGCGCCGTACCCGCGGAGATTGTTCTGGCCGCCCAGTGAACTCTGCTCAAAGAAGGGCACTTCGGTGCCGAGGGTGGCCTGAAGGTTAGCCCGGACGACGAGAATGGCCCGCTTCGACTCGCTGGGAAATAACTTCTTGATTTCCAACTCGTATCGCGAAAAGACTGGGTGGTTCGAATTGCGGATGTTTTGGTTTATTTCGGCATACGCGGTGATCGCCATGCCGTCTGTCGGGCTGAACAGGCTGTTGCGTGTATCATAGTAAAAGCTGGCTCGATGGCCGACGATGATAGATTCGCCCAGCACGCCTTCGACCCCAGGAAACCGCTCGCCGGTAAAGGGCAGCTCCGTCGCACCCCGTTCCAGCCGGACGTCGCGAAAACGCTGGGCAATGGCGATCTGCGTGACTTCATTCGCATACACCCCGAAGCGCCAATTCGCCCGGAGCTCGCGCGCCGTATAGTTGGTCTCATCCCCTTCCACCGTTTGCTGCCCGATTCCCCAAAAACGCGGCGTGGCGTTCTTGAAGAACGACCCGCCAAAATTCAAAAAATACCGTCCGTGGCTGAAGGCGGGGTCCGTATAGTTGAAGACGAATTTCCGTTCAATCTTTTCGGTCCACGACGCGATGAACTGCATTTGACGTCCGCCCGGCTCATAGTGATACAGATTAAACGTGCCCCTGGTCCCGACGATGGAATTACGGATCAGCATGGGGGCCATGAGATATTTCAGTTCGCCGTCGGGATCCGTGATCAAAATAGGGACGATAAGCCCGGCGTCACTCCCCTCATTGCGAGAGGCTGATGCGGAAGGAATGGGAAAGACCTGCGTGCCGGCGTGGACCAGACTCGTCCCCACAGGCTCTAGCCCTGCGAGGAGGCACACGAGGAATACAGTGAGACCGCGCAGGATCGTCATGACCGCTTGACGTGAGACGTTACGGCGCTTTCAGCTTGTCGGATTTCTTACGAAGCTGATCCACGAGATCGGAATAGGAGGAGGCCCGAAGGATTTTCGAAAACTGGCCCCGATAATTGTTGACCAGGCTGACGCCGTCAACCACCACATCGTAGACCCGCCAATCGTCTGATTTATTGATCAGCCGGTAGTCGAGCGGTATTTCGGTCTTGCCTGAAAGCACCTTGGTCCGGACTTCGGCGTACTCTTTCTCCATGCGTTCAGTCAGATACTGCACTCCCTCTCCCGAGTACGTCTCGATCTTGTCCGCATAGGAATTGGTCAAGAGCGTCTGAAACAAGGACACGAAATCCTCTTTTTGCTGATCGGTCAGCGTATTCCACGGCGCGCCCAGCGCCCGCCGTGACATCTCCTGGTAATCAAACCGAGCCCCGACCGTCTTCTCCAGCTGCTTCCGTCGGTCTTCGGATTTGGCCGGCTGCTTGAGATCCTTTTCATGAATAATACGCAAAACCTCCTCAATGGTGGTTTTCATGGCCTCCGTCGGCGGACCGGCATAACAAGGGGCGGCCAGTAGGCCCACGACCATCGCGGGGAGAATCGCCCTCACGAGCCTGCCGAACGCTCGTGATGTGATCGCGGCCAATTGATCATTGGTTCTAGTTAGCATGCCTTCCTTTTTGCGTGCAATGTCGTCAGCCTCCCGTCGCATCGCCTAATTGACTTTGCCATGGACATATTGGCTGACCAATTCCTCCAAGTCCAAACCGGATTCCGTATCACGGATGACATCGCCGGCTTTCAGCGGATCCCCGCCTCCGCCCGGGGAGAGCGCCAGAAACTTTTCGCCGATGATACCTCTCGTCTTGATGGAGGCGATGGTATCCGTATACAGCTTCGTGCCGTTGTTCACGGCCAAGGTCACCAGCGCGCGATCCTCCTGAAGGCTGATTGACCGGACCCGGCCCACTTCCACGCCCGCAATCTCAACCGTGGCGCCCGCTTTTAATCCGGACGCAGAATTGAACTGCGCCGCGACTTCATAGTGATCCCCGCCGATCACCTCGAGCTTGCCCAGCTTGATCGAGAGATATCCGAGGCAGATGAGCCCAATGAGGACAAACATTCCGACCGTCAATTCCAATTTGGTTTTCTGCATGTCGCTCCTCTACCGGCTCGGCGGCGGAACCGGCACCACCATCGTGCCTCCAACCGAAATAAACTCTTTAATATACGGATCTGTCGTCCGTTGAAAGTCGGAGGCCGGAGCCATAGCCACGATTCTGCCGTGTTTCAACATGGCGACATAATCCGAGATGGTAAAGATCTCGGGAATCTCGTGACTCACCATGACCGCCGTAAACCCAGCGGTGCGCTGCATCTGCGTGATGAGGTCATGAATCGACTTGGCCATTAGCGGGTCCAGGCCGGTTGTGGGCTCATCGAACAGCATAATGTCCGGCTGCATCACCAACGCGCGTGCCAGACCGGCTCGCTTCCGCATCCCACCGCTCAATTCAGACGGAAACTTATGGCCCATGCCCCCTAACCCGACTTGTTCGAGTTTTTCCGCCACACGAGTGGCAACGTCGGCTTCCTTGAGTTTCAGCTTCTCGCGCAACGGGAACGCGACGTTGTCAAACACCGTCATGGAGTCAAACAAGGCCGCGCTTTGAAACAGCATGGCAAAACGCTTGCGTACATCATTGAGAGCTGGCCCGCGAAGACGGGAAATTTCCACCGCATCGACCCACACCTGACCTTCATCCGGCTGCAGAAGCCCGATCATATGCTTCAAGAGGACGCTTTTCCCTTCTCCACTGGGGCCAATGATCGTCGTCAATTTGCCGCTCGGGATCTCCAGGTCAATTCCCTGCAATACTTGTTGGGTGCCAAATCGCTTTTTCACGCCCACGAGCTTCAGCATATTAGAGCAGCACCGACGTGAGGAAGTAGTCCCAGACCAAAATGAGCACGGACGAGAGCACCACGGCTTCGGTGGTTGCGGTTCCCAGACCCTCCGCGCTCATCCTGGTATAAAACCCTTTATAGCAGCAGACCCAGCTGACGATCAGTCCGAAGCTGATGGATTTCAGGATGCCCCCATAGACGTCCTTCCACTCCACTGCCGACTCGATCGATGTCCAATAGGACCCGGCATTCACGCCGAGCAGATCCACGCCGACGAGATAGCCTCCATAGATCCCGACCAGGTCGAATATCGCGACGAGGAGCGGCACACCGAGCAATCCCGCCACCAGCTTGGGCGCAATGAGATACTGCAGCGGATTGATGGCCATGGTATCCAGGGCATCGATCTGCTCAGTAATACGCATAATGCCGATTTCCGCGGTCATGGCAGAACCGGCCCGGGCGGTGACCATCAGAGCGGCGAGGACGGGACCCAGTTCCCGGATCATACTGAGGGCGACCGCCGACCCGAGCAACCCTTCGGAGCCAAATTTTCGCAGGGAATAATACCCCTGCAACGCAAGGACCATCCCGGTAAAGCCGGCGGTGAGTACGACCACGAAGGTAGACTTGTATCCAATGAAGTGCAGTTGCTTGATGATCTGGTGAAATCGAAGCGGCGGGCGCAGCAGCCACCCAAACGTGGAGATGACAAAGATCAGCATCCTGCCCATCTCGGCTATGTACCGTAGGACGACGTGGCCGACCTGTTCAGGTAACCGTGTCACGCCCGGGCCGCCCGGTGCGGGTGCGTCTCCAGCATGACGGCGTCGACATACGCCCGGAACACGCGGGTCAGTTGTGCCGCGGCGCGGCGGCTCTGCCGGCGTAGGCGGTCCAGCTCGCACAAGCTCCGCGGCGCCATCAGGATGGATCTGATCCCTTTGACCCAACCGGACGGCCGGAGAAAGAGGTTGAAGTCCAGAGGGAGATCTTCGTGCAGAAGATCCGACACCGTGCGCACAATCAAAAACGGCACGTGAGCCTGTTCCGACACCATGGCCAGGGCTGCACTCTCCATGTCGAGGCCTACGGCTCCCGTAAGGGCGTACTGCTGTTTATCCGTCGCATGCACCACGATTCGATCAACAGAAACAAAAGCCCCCTTCTGCGTGGACGGTAACTGGCGGGTCATGAAGGCTCCAAAACTGTCTTGGCACTCCTCGGTACTTCGCAGTCGTCGTGAGGGCGCCGGCCCCGAGACAGACATCAGACTGACTTCACGCCCCATTAACAGCGCCCCGATGGTTGCAGGCACCAACGCACAAGCAAACCCCGTCGAGACCACGAGCTGAAACGGCCGCTGCTGCAACAGCCAGGAGGCCGCTTGAAGGGCCTTTTTATGCCCGACGCCTGTTCGGACAAGCCAAAACTCCTCCCGGCCCACTCGACTGACGAATACACGGTGGCCATCATAGGCCCGTTCCATCCCGTCGGGAAACGCCGCTCGCACGGCCCCGGCTTCCCATCCCGTCGCAGCGAATACAGCAATGCGAACTGGAGCCAACACCGACGAAACTCCCGGCATGATCGGAGAAGCGCTCGCGGCGGTCAACGTTCCAACCGGTAAGATCCCGCTCCCTGCACGTGCTGGCGAACCTCGTCCGCTCGCATCCGTCCTCGGGAACGTAGATTGCGGTACATCGCCAACGCCCACAGGGGGAAATATTGACAATACCAGTGATAGCGCAGATAAAACACGCGGGGGAACCCCGTGCCTGTATGGCTGACTTCTTCCCAGGATCCGTCTTTCAATTGATGGCGCAGCAGATATTGCACCCCTCGGGCAACGCTGAAGGAATCGGTTGCCCCGGCAGACATCAGGGCCATGAGTGCCCAGGACGTTTGGGAGGCGGTGCTGTCCCCTTTCCCGCTGTACGTGTCGTCGCCATAGGACAGGCACGATTCACCCCAGCCGCCATCCGGGTTTTGTTTCGACTCCACCCACGAGACGGCGCGGCGGATGTAGGACGCTGATAAGTCCTCGCCGATTGCGCGAAGTCCGGCCAATACCGACCAGGTGCCATAGATATAATTGACGCCCCATCGGCCAAACCAACTCCCGTCGGGTTCCTGCTCCTTTTTCAAAAAGGCCAACGCCGGCTTGACGGCCGGATGCGACCGGTTATAGCCGAGCGCGGCAAGCATCTCTAAGCAGCGCCCCGTGAGATCGGCGGTGCTGGGATCCAGCAATGCTTTGTGATCGGCAAAAGGGATGTAGTTGAACACAATCCGGTTGTTATCTTTGTCATACGCGCCCCATCCGCCGTCGGACCCCTGCATAGCCAACACCCAATCTTTGCCGCGCTGCAGGGATTCCTTCTGCCGGGCCGGGTCCGTCAGGCGCAGCTTGGATAGGGCCATCAAGACCACAGCCGAATCGTCGACATCTGGATAAAACTCGTTTTCAAACTGAAAATACCAGCCGCCCGGCTCAGCCTTCGGCGAGGAAATCTTCCAGTCACCCACCTGCGTCGTTTGGCGAGACATCAAGTACTGACCGGCTCGCAACAGGGCGGGATGATCCGGTGGCAAACCGGCTTCGATCAGCGCGTTCACCAGAAGCGCCGTATCCCAGATCGGAGATGCGCAGGGCTGCAGATGAAGCGTCGGCACCCGCTGTCCGTCGACCGAAACGGAATCGTACACCTCCAACGCTTCAATTTCGCGCAGCGCCTTGCCGATGAGGGGGTCATCCAGCTCATAGCCCAAACAACGCAACGCCATGATGGAATTCGCCATGGCCGGATAGATGGCGCCTAACCCGCCCGACCCTTTGAGTCGCTCCAACATCCAGGTCGCCGCCTTGTGCAAGGCTTTCTCACGCAGAATCATCAACGGCATCCGGTCATAGATCTTCAGCATCGCGTCGAGGGCGACAAAAAAATTATGCGGAGTAAACCATTTTTGGTCCTTATTGAAGGGTGGAAATCGCCAATAGCGAACGTCTTCACGAGGAATCGTAAACAACTCATCAATCCCTTGTTCGCGCGGAATGCGGCACACCGGTTGATGTGCGAATACGATAAGTAACGGAATGAGCACCGCCCGGGACCAGTACGAGATTGCATAAATACTAAAGTAAAAGCGCTTGGGGAGCAGCATCAGTTCGACCGGCATATGAGGAATGCCTTCCCAGTCGTACTGATCGAACAACGCTAAGGCGATCTTCGTAAAGACGTTCGCCTGCACCACGCCACCCATGGCGTGGATGCGCTCGCGGGCCCGGATCATCAGCGGCTCTTCGGCCGACATGCCGCTCAGTTTCAACGCGAAATAGGCTTTGACCGACGCACTGATCTCCGCAGGTCCGCCGTAATAGATTGGCCAGCCGCCGTCCGGCAACTGCATGGCCTTCAGGTACTGCACGGCCATCTTCTCCCGTTCACGATCTACGCAATCCAGGAATCGCCGGAGCATAAGATATTCGGACGTGAGGGTCGTGTCGGCTTCAAGCTCCGCGACCCAATAGCCGTCTAGGTGTTGTTTACTGAGAAACCAGGCTTGGCTCCGCCGGATCGCATCATCGATTGAATCCGGCTGGCTCATCGCATGGCTCAAGGGCCGCCTCGTGGTCGCGTCAAGCGGAGGCAGCACGGTGGCCTTGTCCGAGACGAGCCGAAGCGGCGGTGCCACGGGCAAATCCGGCGCCGTGCTCAACCGTCCGGGAACGCTGGCCAGCAGGCTGTCAGACAGGCGGTGCAATAACGCCTTAATCCGTTTCATCAATTCCTTGGGGGGCACCAGGACGGATCGTAAGGTGAGATGCCCATAGGTCGTCGCTGTATAACAGAGCCTCCATGTCGAGTCAAGCAACGGACAGTTGAAGTGCTCTGAAGTATTCAGCTTTTTGGCGTCGGTTCAGGGAGCACAGGTCCTCGAGCCCCTACGCCGGTTGAAGATCCGCCAGCCTGACCGACACGATCTTTGACACGCCCGGGTCTTCCATCGTGACGCCAAACAAGGAATCCGCGATCGCCATCGTTCGCTTGTTGTGCGTAATGACGAGGAATTGAGCATTCGCGGAAAGATCCCGCAGCACGCTCGTGAAGCGTCCGATATTCTCTTCATCTAAAGGGGCATCGATTTCGTCCAGGAGACAGAAGGGCGTCGGTCTAATGAGGAAGCTGGCGAAGAGCAATGCCATCGCCGTCAGCGTTTTCTCTCCCCCCGACAGCATCGTGATGCTCTTGAGACGCTTCCCAGGAGGCTGCGCCACAATGTCGATCCCTGGCTCCTGGCCGCCGACGTACTCGCCGCTTTCCGACGGCGGCTCGTCCACCAGCTGAAGCTCCGCGCGTCCGCCGGGAAAGAACTGACCGAAGACTTCGGTAAACTTCACTTGCAGCTCGTTGAACGTGGACACGAACATTTCTTTCGTGGTCCGATTGATACGCTGGATGATTTCCTTGAGCGACGCAATTGACGTGGACAGATCCTGCTCCTGCGCCGAAAGAAACGTATAACGCGTATCGAGTTCCTGATGCTCATTGATGGCGGCTAGATTAATGGCGCCCATCCGGTCCAACCGGTCGCGCAGTTTCTGCAATTGTTCTTTGAGTTCGGCATCCGGCCGATCGTCTCGATCGGCAGCGGCCGTCTCCTGTCCCAACGGCAGCTCGGTTGGCTCGGCACGCGGTTCGAGCAATGCAAGCGGATCCAGCTGGTAGGTGCCGGACAAGGTTCCCTCGACGGTGCCGAGCTGAGTCCTGATTTCGGCACGGCGTACTTCAATCTTCATCCGGGCATCCCGCACCACGGAGCTATCGCGACGCAGTTGTTCGAGGGCGGACTCCAACGCCTGACACGCGGCCATGTCCTGGGTCTGCTGATCTTGCGCCGCGAGCAGTTCCGTCTTGACCTGTGTGGCGTTGAGGCCGACCTCCTGGCAGATCGCTTCCTGCCGGAGCTGTTCTGCGCGGCTCTGTTCGATCGCGTCCGTCAGCCCCTCCAAATGCGCGCGCAAGGCTTGCCGGCGCTGTTCCATCTCTTGCGCCTCGTGCCTGATCCGCGCCTGATTGGCCTGCTCATGCTGCCGTTTGGCGCGCAGCCCTTCGGCCGTCAGCCGGGCATTGGTTACCTGCTCCTGCACCGCGCGCACCTTCTCATCGATTTGTCCGAGTTGTTCCCGAGAGTGAGCGAGCGCCTGCTCTCGTCCATTTTTATCGGCGGTCCACTGGGTCAACTGTGTTCGAAGGGACTCCGATTCGTCCTCGAGTCGCTGGCGCTCGATCAGCCCTTTTTGAATGTCGGCCTGCATGCTGCTGAGCCGGACATCGAGATCCGCCAACACCTGTTGCAGCTTCTCGTCGTCCTTTCGCAGCGAAAGATCCTGCATTTCAGCGTCGCGGAGGGCGTCAGCTAGTTGTCGTCCCTGTTGAACCAGCAGTTGTGACTGCTGCTGGAGCTCTTCGCGATGACGCTTATCCCCCTCTAGCGCCCCGCCGAGAGACGTGTGCCTCGACTCAAGCTCGAGCACCTCCCGGCGCCGCTCCAGCAATCCCTGTCCCTCCTGGATCTGTCCGCCGGTGAGGAGCCCGGAGGGATCCAGTACTTCGCCGGACAGGGTCACGAGAATGGGGCCATCCGGCGCGGTCCACGACTGCCGTTCCCACAGCTCGACGGCGTCATCCAAGGTCTGCACCATGATCACGCGGTCGAAGAGGCAATCTCGGGCCGCCGTCCGGGCATCATCGGTCTGAATCAAATCGACAGCCCGCCCGATCACTCCCGGCTGATCGGCCATGGCCGGCCACCAATCCGCTCCATGCGCACTGCCCCAGCGAGGATGCTGAGGGATAAAACTCCCGCGACCCAACGCCTTTTCCTGAAGGAATCCAATGACCCGGCGAGCGACGGACGGCTCATCGACAAACCAACCGTGCACCCGTTCCCCGAGCACGGCCTCGACCGCCCGGTCCAATCCTGGCGGGATGACTAGCCATTCGGCCACCGCATCGCGGACCCCTTGGCAAGACTTGAGCGCGGTGCCTTCATCCGTCCCTTCACGCCCGTAGCCCATTTCCTCCCGGACCACCCCTTGCAGCGCCTCCAATCGGGAATCCACCCCAGCGAGTTCTTCGGAACGCCGCAAGATCCGTTCATCCAAGGACTGGAGTTCGGCCGTCACGCGCGACGTCTCTTCCAGGACGGATTGGCGCTGGGCCTGCAGCGTCCCTACTAGGCGGTTCGCTTCGCCGTATTGCTGACAGAGGAGTTCGTGACGTGTGACGGCGGCTGCCCGTTGCGCCTCGAGTTCCTGCTGCTCCGCTGAGAGCCGGTCGCCGCGCTCCATGATCTCTGCCACCCGCGTCACGAGTTGAGCGATGCCCTGCTCGGTATTCGCCACGAGCACGGCGAGTTGGAGAATGTCCTGACGACCTCGTTCTTCTTCCTCAACGGCCACGGCCCGCTGCTGGAGCAGGCCCTGTAACTCCTGATCGAGCTCGGTGAGCGCCCGCTCCCGGGCCTCCATATCCTCTTCCACAGAGGCCAAGGAAGCTTCGAGCGCGGTGAGGGCGCCGGCCAGGCCGTCTTGTGAGCGGACCAGTTCGTCAAGCTCCGTCGATTCTTGCACTTTTTGCTGTTCGAACAACTGGCTTCGGTTCCGTTCCACTTCGGCCGCGGTGAGAGCCTGTGCCTGTTGCTGCTCTACCCGTGACAGCTCCTCCCGAATCTTTGACATCGCCTCGCCCATCGCAATGGCTTTCAGCCGCGACTCTTCCAATTCCGTGGTCAAGCGCGCCTGTTCGGCGGCGGTGCCGGCCTCTCGATCATCGAGCGTCAATGCATGCGCCTCTACCTCGTTCAACTCCATGCGGAGGGCTCGAAACTCTCGGGTGAGCAGCTCGATCTCGACGGTTCGGGCTTCTTGCTGGAGCGTTTGGTAGGTTCGCGCCTGCCGCGCCTGGCGCTCGAGCGAGTTCAGCTGTTTTTTTACCTCCGCAATGATATCCCGGACCCGGAGGAGATTTTGCTGCGTCGCGTCCAGCTTGCGAAGCGCCTCGGCCTTCTGCTTTTTATAGCGGACGATGCCGGCGGTCTCTTCAATCAGCTCACGGCGGTCCTGCGGAGAGGCGTTCAGGATCTGATCAATCTGTCCTTGCGCAATGACGGTGTGGCCTTTACTTCCTGCACGCGTGTCCAGCAACAGACTCCGAATATCCTTGAGGCGGCAGGATGTTTTGTTGATGAGATACTCGCTATCCCCGTTCCGATACAAACGCCTGGTGATCATCAACTCTTGAAATTCAGTCAACTGGCTCGGAAGCGCCCCTCCGCCTTCCACCTTCATCGCCGCCTGGTCGAGACCGCCGATGACGAGCGAGACTTCCGCCATGCCGAGCGGCTTGCGCAGCTCCGTGCCGTTGAAAATGACATCCTCCATCTTTTCGCTCCGAAGGGTCTTGGTGCTTTGCTCCCCGAGCACCCACAGGATGGCATCGACCACATTGCTCTTTCCGCTTCCGTTAGGGCCGACGATGGCAGTGACACCTTCGGGAAAGTCGATCTTCGCCTCTGCGAACGACTTGAAGCCCAGCATGTCCAATGATTTCAAGTGCATCAATTCACCTTCGCGCGATTGGGATGGATGTGAGGAGACAGAGAACGGCTGGGCCCTTGTAGCACAGGGTCAGAGAGAAATCAAAAAGAAACCCCACGTGTAGGGGGAGAGAAAGCGTAATCGTACAACTGGTGGGATTGCGGTTTGTTAGGTCAAGCTCGCAGCAGGCTTACTGAGTGGCTCGATTTGAACCAGTTCTTTGGGTAGGAGGAATTCGACGTCCTCTTCAATGACGGTCAGCTCTTCTACCTCGGATGGGCCCGAGTCCCTCAGAAAGGTGACGACCTCCGTCACTAGCACCTCGGGAGCCGAGGCACCGGCGGCAATGCCAACTGCTTTGGCGTTCTTCAGCCACGCCGTGTCAATGTCATTGGCGGAGTCAATGAGATACGACGGAATGCCGCACTGTTCCCCTAATTCGCGCAAGCGGTTCGAGTTTGAACTGTTCGGCGATCCGATGACGAGAATGACATCCACCAACCGGGACAGCTCCTTCACGGCGTTCTGACGGTTTTGGGTCGCATAGCAGATATCCTCCTGATGAGGTCCCTTGATATTGGGGAACCGCCGGTGCAGCGCCCCGACGATGTCACGGCACTCATCCACGCTCAATGTGGTTTGGGTCACATAAGACAGGTTCTGGAGGTTGTCGACGTGAAGCCGTTCGACGTCTTCAACCGACGACACCAGATGAAACTTGTCCGGAATTTGGCCGAGCGTGCCGATGACCTCGGGATGTCCCGCATGACCGATAAGGATCAGTTCGTAGCCCTGGGTGTAGTCACGGTTGACTTCATTATGGACCTTGATCACCAAGGGACAGGTCGCGTCGATAACGTGCAGCCGGCGGCGGTTCGCTTCATCCCATACAGACTTTGCCACCCCATGCGCGCTGAATATAACGACCGAGCCCTCCGGCACTTCACTCAACTCTTCCACGAAGACCGCTCCTTTTTGCCGAAGCGCATTGACCACGTGCCGGCTATGGACGATTTCATGGCGCACGTAGATCGGCGCGCCGTATTTCTTCAGCGACAGATCGAC
>JACVSD010000173.1 GCA_014534095.1 Nitrospiraceae bacterium | reverse complement strand
CCGTGGAGCCGATCTGTACGGCATCTGCAGAGTCGTCCGCCTCAACGACTATCGAGAAGAACAGTTCTTGAATCCTATGGACCGACCGCTTCTATGTGACTACAATGGGTCACATGGAAACGATGCTGTGAGCACCGTCGGCCTGAGAGAGCTGAAGATATCACCTCGTAAAAATTGGTCTACGGTTCCGATGCTTGTTCGCAAGTCAGCTCGTCACCGCTCCTTCAGACGCCGAGGAGACATGCCGTGCATATTTGGCCATCACACCTGTGGTATAGCGCGGAACAGGAGGTTTCCATTCCCGCAATCGCACATTGATCTCTTCTTGTGAAAGTTCAACATTGAGTTGGCGGGCGGCGATATCGAAGACGATCATGTCACCGTTTTCTACGGCGGCAATCGGGCCGCCTTTCGCGGCTTCAGGAGCCACGTGTCCGGCTACCAGGCCGTGCGTCGCACCGGAGAAGCGGCCGTCGGTCATCAAGGCGACTGATTCGCCAAGGCCCGCCCCCACAATTGCGCCGGTCACACCCAGCATTTCGCGCATGCCGGGACCACCTTGTGGTCCCTCATACCGGATTACCACGACATCGCCGGCCTTGATTTGGCCGGCTTCGACGGCGGCAAACGCGTCTTCTTCTCGATCAAAAACTCTTGCCGGTCCGCGATGCAGCATACGCTCGTGTCCGGCCACTTTCACGACGCAGCCTTCCGGCGCCAAATTACCCTTCAGGATAACTATCCCGCCGGTCTTCTTGATGGGGTTAGAAAGCAGGCGTAATACCACTTGTCCTGTTGTTTCTTTTGCCTCCAACGCCTCCTCACCGATGGTTCGCCCTGTGACGGTGGGTTGATCGGCATACAGCAGTCCGGCTTCCAACAATCGCTTGGCTACTAGCGTGGTGCCGCCGGCGGCATAGAGATCGGCCGCCGTATACCGGCCCCCCGGCTTAAGATCCGCAAGCAACGGTACGCGTCGGTTAATCTGATCGAAATCATCGAGAGTCAAGTTCACGCCGGCTTCCCGCGCAACGGCCAATAAATGCAGGACGGCGTTTGTCGATCCGCCGGTTGTGGCGACGGCGGCGATGGCGTTTTCAAGCGACGCACGCGTGATAATGTGGCGAGGTCGAAGATCGCGACGCAACAGCTCCATCACCATCCGGCCGCACTGAAACGCCACATCATCTTTTCGTGGGTCCATGGCCGGAACACCGTTTCTCCCCATCGGCGAGATGCCCAGAAATTCAAAGGCGATCGCCATCGTGTTCGCGGTGAATTGACCTCCACAGGCGCCGGGACCGGGACATGCATGGTTTTCCAGGTCGTGGAGTTCCGCATCGGTCATTTTGCCGGCCGCATGCGAGCCGACGGCTTCAAAGACATCCTGGATGGTGACGTCGTGACCGTGGAATCTGCCCGGCAAAATCGAACCGCCGTACAGCATGAGCGAAGGCACATTCAATCGCGCCAATGCCATCACGGTACCGGGAATCGTCTTATCACACCCTGACAGCGCCACGACTGCGTCGAACAGATGGCCGCGTGCCACCAGTTCGATGGAGTCGGCGATGACTTCGCGACTGATCAGAGAAGCTTTCATGCCTTCCGTGCCCATCGAGATGCCGTCTGAGACCGCGATGGTGTTGTACTCGATCGGCGTGCCGCCTTCTGCTCGAATGCCGGCTTTAAGATGTTCAGATAACCGGCGAAGGTGAGCGTTACAGGGCATAATCTCGATCCAGGTATTCGCCACGCCGACGAGCGGGCGCGAGAGGTCCTCATCGGTGAACCCGACTCCCTTCATCATTGCACGGGCCGGCGCGCGGCCGGGACCATGCGTAAGATCGCGGCTTTTATGCTTCAGATCAGCAGCCATTCTGATTTTCTCACAGTGATGTACAAGATCTGTTGTGTAGCATCTTTTCGGGATGGGACGCAACCGAGGCGGCGTGAGCAAAGGAGGGCGCGGACGCCTGAACGGCCCCCGCGCCACGGGACCGAGTGATTACTTCTTATGTTTTTTGCGCTCTTTCTT
>JACVSD010000150.1 GCA_014534095.1 Nitrospiraceae bacterium | reverse complement strand
GGGCGGGGCCGACGTGGATTGCCTGGCCTGTTCGAGCGAGGATTGCTGGCGCGCCGCGAAAACGCCGGCTTCCGTCCTGTTGCGGAAGTGAAGCTTTGACAGGACGCTGCGGACCATCGACTTGATGACGGCTTCGGACAGGTCGAGTTGATCGGCGATGGTTCGGTTGTTCAGGCCTTGGCCCAGGAGAAGCAGCGTCTGGAACTCCACATCCGACAGTCGGGGCAGGAGCGTCAGCCTGATCTCGTCGACCCCGAGCCGGGACAGGAACTGCTTGGGCATCAGGCAATGGCCTTCCAGCCCCAGATTGATCAACTCGTTGATCCTCTCCGCATTGATGTCCTGGAACACCCAGGCATCGGCGAAGGCCAGGATATGTGCCGCATCCAGTAACTCGCGGCTGCTCAGCACCACCACGATCCGGCTACGCCTCGATAGTCGCAGATAGACCATCGGCTCGTTTTCGCGGAGTGCGGCGAACTGCTGGACGCCGATCAGGATCGCGTCCGGCGTGATATTGCTCTGCTGAAGATCGGCAATATCATGGAATACCGAGATCCGGTGCCGACCGCCGCTTTCCAGGGCCGAAACCAAGTGGTCAGCGATCGTGTCATCATCGACGACGAGGCAGACATGCATGGGCGTCACTGTGTTCAACCTGGTGTCATCCAAACCGGGGGGCAGCTTATGGCGGGCGGCTTGCTCATTGTGCACATGCATGGCGCGGCTCTGACTTTTGGCGCGAGGTCCCAGCGAGCAGGGCGACGCGAGGGGTGAGGATTCACTGTCGAAGAGCAGTTCGTCATTTCCGAAAGTCTCAAAGCATTAAAGTTGAGGGTACGAAGAAGCTCTATGACAAACGTCGATTTTAGAGCGAATATTATGATAAAATCCAAAGTAGTGTGTTTGGTTAATTTACAATATCGCAGTGATTGCGGTGCGAAAATAAAGCAATGAGGTTATGTTCTCGGCTATCGTGGCAACCCGTCCGGTGTGGGTTGGCGCAAAAGCATGGGGTCAGTGCCAACTTAGGTTGTGCGCTACTGCGCTGCTTATCCCGTTCGTTTGAAAATAGATAGATATCGAATGTCCTATACTTGATGCCTCCCTGTATTTCTACGTAACGTTAGGCGACAGCCGCACTTAACGCAGGATGTCCGCATGACAAGTATCAGCACTATTCACCGACGAGCATTGCCTTGAGTCTACTCACAGAATGCCGGTCAAGACACGAGAGAATTGAGCATCTTCAACGAACAGACGGTATAATCCATTTTCCCCGAACGATCGTTAGCTTGCTGGATGCGGCGGAGGGGGAGTAGGAACTCATCAGGCAGAATGTCCTGTCATAGCTGGTTTTGCAGCCACATACCCCTTTATTTAGTACTATTCACGTCCAATGTCCAATCGGATCGACGCCGTCAAAATATGGAAAATTGTCATTCACACTCCGATCGATATGCACTTTTTCCCTCCAATATGCTATAACTTCCGGTAATGGACGAGAGGCTCATCGTTGAGCGGCGGTTTTCAGGTGGATGGTATGCGGATAGCCTGGATGCTTGCATTGGCGGTGAAGATAACGGTGGGATCCTGGCCGCTATGGCGAACTCTGATCTGTCGGCAAATGCGCAGTTCACTGAGCAGTTCACTGTATAGCTCCGATCGTGCCGGACGTCCTCCGCCTTGGGCTGAATTACTGTTTATGGGCCATCGTTTGCCGGTGAGTGTTCATCATACACAGCGCGTGGCGGTCTTTGAGGTGCGACGATGAGGATTTTGATTGGCGACGACCATTTGCTGTTCCGGGAGGGTTTGCGCCGCCTGCTCGAACAGTTGAGTTCGGACGCCACGTTCATGGATGCCAGCACCTTCGACGAGGTTCTGAAAATCGTTCAAAACCCCGACGAAGTCTTCGACCTTATACTCATCGATCTTCAGATGCCGGGCTGGCCGGGCTTCTCGGGTCTGGAGCAGGTCTGTACGACAGCCTCCGATACGCCGGTCATCGTCGTTTCCGCATCGGAAAACCAATCCGACGTGCGTAACTCGCTGGATGCCGGGGCGGCGGGATTCATCCCCAAGTCCTCCAGCGTCAAGATCATGCTGAGCGCCATCAATCTGGTGTTCTCGGGCGGGATCTACCTGCCGCCATCGGCCATTCACGCCGATGTGGCGGCCAAGGCCAATCCGGTTGCGCATCACGACCACGATCATAACGGCGAACGCACCGCATCGGGCCACCAGTTGACCCAACGCCAGTGGGAAGTTCTCAACTGTCTGCGCGAGGGCAAGTCCAACAAGCAGATCGCCTATGAACTGGGCCTGTCGGAAGGCACCGTGAAGATCCACGTCACCGCGATCTTCAAGTCCCTTGGCGTGAAGAACCGCACGCAGGCCGTGATCGTCGCATCGGAACTTCAGCGCTGAAATTTCAGCGCTGAAGAGCGCCGCTCCATGGTTTTCCGACAGGTGCGCGACAGCTTCGACTGATAGCCTCTTCCTCCAGTGGCACGGAACCGGTCCGGTTTCCGTTTCGCAATTAAAAATGCTGTCCTGGAGGAAGCCCCGTGCGAATACCCCCGGAAGGATTCTCGATCCGGCCTCGGCCGCCTCTGTCCGGCCCCCTTCTCCTTTTGCCGCCCAACTCCTCCCGCTCCGCCTTCGCGCGGGGACTCGACCCAGCTTTGAGCGGCGCTCATCATGCCGTCCAAATTAAAATTCCTGAAGGACGCGCGTAACGCTGCCGGGCGAAGCAAGAAGGAGTGACCGGGAATGCCGCAGACGAATCCCGTCCCGACCGGAGAACCGGTCATCCGCACGGTCGCCATGCCGGCCGACACCAATCCCGCCGGGGATATCTTCGGCGGCTGGCTGATGGCGCAGATGGATCTGGCAGCCGGCAATGCCGCCGCCCGCCGGGCGCGGGGCCGT
This sequence comes from Nitrospiraceae bacterium, assembly GCA_014534095.1. Next base: position 222 of record JACVSD010000150.1, on the reverse strand, counting down.
TGCGCCACCGTTGCCGCCGACAGCATGGTCTTCCATTCCCCCGTCTTCGTCGGCGACGAAGTCAGTCTCTTCGCCGATATCATCAGGGTCGGGCGAACATCCCTGAGCATCCGCATCGAGGCGTGGCGGCGCAGCCGCGACGGCGACGACAGCTTCAAAGTCACCGAGGCGACCTTCACATTCGTCGCGATCGACGAGCAGCGCCGTCCGCGCCCGGTTCCG
>JACVSD010000110.1 GCA_014534095.1 Nitrospiraceae bacterium | reverse complement strand
CAAACAGTTTCGCCACCGCAGCGCCGATTCCAGCTCCGCCTCCTGTGATGAGGGCCACTTTACCGGCTAATCTCATTGTTCCTCCTTCAGGGATGCTGAAAAAGGCCCCAACTTCGTTCAAATTAAGGTACCCGGCCGCCTCACCGTCTCGGCGGCGCGCACAAACGTGGCGCTCTTTATTCATCGCGCCGTGCGCCCTCAACGTACGCCCTCGGAAGGAGCGCGTCTCGGCGCGCTTGGGGTGGGCGGGTGAAAAAGTACGCCTGCGATGTTGACGGCGCCTGCGGCCTTGTTGGATGACCTTTTTTGAGCAGCCTGAAGCGTTAAAGCGCTACTTCTTTTTTCGGAAGAGCCACGAGAAGTACAGTCCCGCCACGGCGATCGTCACCAACTCGATCGTGATTAAAAGCCGGCTGATGATTCCCGATCCTTCATTCGCACCGACCTGCGGTGGATTTAAAATAAAGTGAAAGCCCAGAAATTCAGGCGGCCGCCCGGGCGGCGTCTCCCACGGCGGGAAGACAACAGCGAGGATCAGGGCCGCCACCATGACGGAGAGCACCGTCATGTTCATATCTTCGGACGCATGACCATCCTCTGCCTGGCCGGCTTTCTTTATTGATGCCGATCGAGGCGCAGCCTCGACCGGCATTCCGCATCGCGTGCAAAATCGGCTCTCATCGGACAGGTCGTTTCCGCAACGGCGACAGATCGGCATAGTGTCCTTTTCACTACCAAACGTACAGGAAATGAAGCACGCTTCCAACCTGCGAGTTTGATTCCGGCCTCGTACAACGATAGGATGAGCCGGCGCATTTTATACGGCCGAGACCCTCATGATACAAACAAATTTACGCGCGGCGGTAATTGGTGCCGGCGCGTGGGGAACTGCCTTGGCACGGCACCTCACAATCAAAGGGTTGCCGGTACGATTGTGGGCCCATGAATCGGAAGTCGTCGACGATATCAATTACCGCCGCGAGAACGGCCGTTTTTTGCCGGGGATTTCCCTTCCTTCATCACTATCGGCGACCAACTCACTGGCCGAAGCGGTTCGGCACGTTGATGTGATCATTTTTGCCGTGCCGTCGCACGCGGCGCGGTCGGTCCTCGCCAAGCTTGCTCCTCTACTCAACGATCCCATTCCGTTCGTCAGCGCCACCAAAGGGATTGAAGAGACGACGTTGAAACTGATGTCCCAAGTCATGCATGAGATCCTTGGGCCTACTGTCCATCGCACACTTGCGTATCTGTCGGGCCCTAGTTTCGCGCTTGAAGTTTGTCAGGGTCGGCCCACAGCCGTCGTTCTGGCCGGAGAAAACGCCGATCTCGTTCGACGCCTCCAAAGCTTCCTCATGACGCCGGCGCTGCGAGTGTACGCCGGATCCGATGTCCTCGGCGTCGAGTTGGGCGGCGCGTTAAAGAATGTGATGGCCGTGGCGGCGGGCGTCGTGGACGGTCTCGGACTCGGGCACAACACAAGGGCGGCATTGATCACGCGTGGGCTGGCTGAAATGATTCGACTAGGAAACGCCATGGGGGCCGAGACACGGACCTTTTATGGGTTATCCGGCATCGGTGATCTCGTGCTCACCTGTACGGGAGCGCTCAGCCGCAATTACACCGTCGGGGCCCGTCTCGGCCGAGGGGAACGATTAGCGGATATTTTGGAGGAAACGCACGCCGTAGCGGAAGGGGTGCGAACGTCTCGAGCCGCGGCCGGCTTGGCAACGAAGTATCACATCGACATGCCGATCGTTGATCAGGTGTGCTCGGTACTGTTCGACGGCAAGCCGCCTCGCCAAGCCGCCGCTGAACTTATGGAACGGGCCGCCAAAGAGGAGGCAGAATGCTGACGGCCTATCTATCATGGATCAACAACGTCTGAGAAAACTACTGATCGATCTGGAACACGGGAAGACCTCCGTGCCGGCGGTCCTGGACCGATTGCGTACCCTCCCCTATGAGGATCTGGGGTTCGCGTCTGTGGACCACCACCGATCGCTTCGTCAAGGATTTCCCGAAGTCATCCTCTGCGAAGGCAAAACGGAGGCGCAGATTCTTGCCATCGCGCGCGGGCTGCTCAAGAAAGGCGGGCCCTTGTTGGCTACCCGTGCCGAACCGAAGGTGGGACGCGCGCTGGCGCGCCTGGATCGACACGCGGTCTTTCATGAGCCGGCGCGGGTGGTCGTCGTTCAAAAGCACGCTCCTCGCCCCATAGGAAACGTTCTGGTGATTACCGCCGGTACGGCGGATATTCCCGTCGCTGAAGAAGCCAGAGTAACCGCTGAAACGATGGGGAGCCGTGTGGAGACGCTGTACGACGTCGGTGTGGCAGGCCTTCATCGCATCTTGAGCCGCCACGATAGATTACGGCGGGCACGTGCACTCGTGGTTGTGGCGGGAATGGACGGCGTGCTGCCCAGCGTGGTCGGCGGCTTGGTGGATCGTCCGGTCATCGCTGTACCGACCAGTCGTGGGTACGGCGCAAGTTTCGGCGGAGTGGCGGCTTTGTTGACGATGCTGAATTCTTGTGCTGCCGGTGTGGGAGTTCTGAATATCGATAACGGCTTCGGTGCAGGGTGCTTGGCTCACCGCATCAATCGTCTCGGCGAAGAGCCCAACAGGTAACGTTTGCAGCCGGCCTATTGGACCGTCAGCGTTCCACGCTTCGGCCAGGCGCTCATGTGTGTCCGAGGTCCGTTCTCACCGACCGCCAACAGCTTGGCACGGATTTCATAGTGATATTGCCCGCCGGCCACCGGCTGTTTGGACTGATCCATACCGTCCCAACTTAATGCCACCGTCATCTGCGGCTTTGCCGGACGGCGTGACGACGCAGTCGGGGAGGCGGCCGAGGGCTCGAACTCAACCGGATGACGAACGGCTAAGAAGCGCATTGAGCTCATCGAAGGAGAATTGATCAATGAGGAGACTTCCAGGATGGTCTCGTCGCCGAGATCGTCGGGAAGGTCGACTTCGACCGTGAACGTCAGCGAGCCGGTTCCCGTGTACGGCTGCGGAGACAGGCCGACGGCCACGATCTGAAGTTCCGGTTGTACCGCCGGCACGGACTTTCGTTTTCCGTCCGCGACATCAGCCTGAAACAACACGAAAAAGATAAGAGCCGCTGTCAAGATTGGTGAACCGGAAGAGATCAGAAAAGCACGTAAGGACCGTTGGGCCGGTATGGCGTTCGTTTGCGCCCGTGAGGTAGTACTCACAGGCTGTGGATACCATAGGATGGCCCGACTGTCAATTTAGAAGCTTCAGACCGACATTTCACTCTCGTATCGCTGATTGCCGGGAGTCGAGTACTTACGTTAAGATCGCCCCTTGCTTCATCCAAGATAAAAGAGGTGTGTAATTCGACTCCACTTCGATTGTTTTTCCGGAATCAGCGGCGATATGACCCTCGGCGCGTTGGTCGATGCGGGTTTGCCGCTCAAGGATTTGACCCGAGCATTGAAAACTGTGCCCGTGGAGGGCTACAGACTTCGTTCTGCGCGGGTACGTCGGGGCAGTCTTCATGCCACGAAGGTAGACGTCGTCATTCACCAGGGATTTCGGACGCCGTTCTCCCTCCGTCGCATTCACCGAGTCATCGCCGCAAGCCGCATACCCTCTTCGGTCAAAGAGCGCAGTCGCGCCGTGTTTGAACGATTGGCTGAAGCGGAAGGTCTCGCGCATCGGGTCGGTCCGTCAGAAGTCCGTTTTCATGAGGTGGGCGTCATCGATTCATTTGTCGATGTCATCGGATCACTTCTCGGTTGCCATCTTCTCGGGATACATCGGATCACCGCGTCGCCGGTTAACCTAGGGTCTGGCATGATCGAGTCGGCGCACGGTACATTACCCGCACCGGGTCCGGCGGTGACTGCGATGGCACACGGGGTCCCGGTTTACAGCGCCGGCCCGGCGCGAGAATTGACCACGCCGACCGGAATGGCGTTGCTCAGGACGCTGGCCGAGGAGTTCTGCCCTCTTCCGCTCCTACGGCCGTCCACCGTCGGGTACGGCGCCGGAGGCGCCGACACCGGTACATGGCCGAATGTCTTGCGCGTGTTCGTGGGAGAATCGGCCTCGGTAGACGGCGCAGAATGGGACAGTATCGTTGAAATTGAAACCAATCTGGACGATTTACATCCTCACGCCTACGAAACCGTCATGGAACGCCTCTTTGCAGCCGGAGCGCTCGACGTTACGCTCACGCCCGTCATGATGAAGCGAGGTCGCCCGGGTATTGTGCTGGCGGCACTGGCCCCTCCCGCCAAGATGCATGCGGTGGCCGATGTCATGTTGCAGGACACCAGCACGTTGGGCCTCCGCATGCAGCAAGTGTCGAGACGTATTCTCCCTCGGCGCATCGAAGAGGTTCAGACCGCACACGGCACCGTGAAGATGAAAGTCGCCGAACTGGGACAGGGCCGCATCAAAGCAGCGCCCGAATACGCGGATTGTAAGCGAATCGCACTGCAAAGCGGCCGGCCCGTCCGCGATATCATGGAAGAGGCGTCGCTGGCATATCGCTTGCGCGAGCGCAAGTCCAACGTAAAGAGCTAAAGTGACCATCCTTTACTATGCCGTTTTGTTTCTGATCTCAGTGGTCGTGACGTTGACCGCTTGCATGCTGTTCACCAACGGGATCGAATGGCTGGGGAAACGCCTCAAGGTTCCGGAGGGGGCTGTAGGGAGTATTTTTGCTGCCATCGGGACGACGTTGCCGGAAACCTCCATCCCGGTGATTGCCATTTTTTTCGGCACGGGCCAGGAGCGAACCGAAGTCGGACTCGGGGCCATCTTAGGAGCCCCCTTCATGCTGAGCACTCTGGTGCTCCCAATCTTGGCCGGTCTCCTTCTGATTTATGCGAAGATGGGAAAGCGCAAAGCATCTTTCATCTTGAACTATGAAGAAGTGCGCATCGACCTTCAGTTTTTCTTAGTTGCGTATGGGTTGGCCCTCGCCTGCGTCTTTGTCTCAGCGCCGGAGATTCGGTATGTGGTCGCCGCACTGCTTATTGTCCTGTATATCTGGTACATGAAATTGAAGTTTTCATCCGAGCAGCAAGGAGCGGCACCCACCGATCCCCTGATCATAAATCGGAGATCCTACCTGCCTTCTTACGGGATGATCGGCCTACAGGGCGCGATCGGCTTGATCGGTCTCGCATGGGGTGCGCATTTGTTCGTCACCGCCGCTAAATCGTTATCGGTGGAATTATCAGTCTCTCCTCTGCTGTTGGCGCTGCTCATCGCGCCGTTGGCCACGGAATTACCGGAGATGTCGAACAGCTTCCTGTGGTTGTATCAGCGGAAGGATACGCTTGCGGTCGGGAATGTGACCGGAGCCATGGTATTTCAAGGCACCTTTCCGGTATCGGTCGGCCTGATCGGGACCAATTGGAATTTAACTCCGTCCGCCTTGACGACGATGGGACTTGCGCTGCTTGCCGCCGCGCTCAGTTTCGGTCAATTGCTTTGGGGCGGACATTGGCGACCATGGTTACTTGGAGGCAGCGCCTTGCTGTACTTGGGGTTCTTCACTCTATATGTCTATGGTCCGTAGGCTGCTGAAAAAGCTCCCCAGCGGCGTTCATCTCCTATGTCCGGCTT
>JACVSD010000024.1 GCA_014534095.1 Nitrospiraceae bacterium | reverse complement strand
TCAGACCGATCCTTTTCATCAATTAGCACGTCGGTCAAGCTGATAAACACTCGTGGCCCCTCATGATCGCGTCAGAGACGCGATGGCGCATGGGAGGAACAAGAAAGTCGCCCACGTAGGTACAACTCGCAGTACGAACGCGGATGCGAACTTTCTTGCCCTCAGGCACGGTATCCTCCTCCCGCGATGCGGGCAGAGCTTAGCTTTTACGGCGAAGGAATTTTTGGCGCCGGCGCAGCTTCTTGTACTTGTGCTTGCGCATTTTCTTCCGGCGTTTTTTTAACACGCTCGACATACTTCATCTCTCCTAGGCGCGGGAGTCTAGAAGTTTTCGGCTCAAAATGCAAGATCATGCAATGCCATAGCGCGAGTGTGGAGGCTCTGAGATCAGGGACCCGTCGCTTGACCGTGCGTCCATCCGGTTCCTATACTGCGCCACGATGGTGGCTGCGCGGAAGCTCTTCATGTCCTCGCAAAATTCCGTGGCGGTCTGGATCATCGGTCTAGCCGTGGTGCTGGGCGCCTGTGCGTCAAAGACGGTGCAGTATCCTGAAGATCACGAACGGTTTCGCCGCATCGACCAGGCCGTGGAGGCGTTGCGCCAGGCCTATCAGCAGAAAGACGGCTCGAAGTTCCAATCGCTGATGCTGCCGCTCGATCAGCTGGATGAGCTTCAGCGGGAGGCGGAAGCCGATTTTGATCTCTTCCATACCATCGTCCTCGACTTCAAGACTGAACGGATCATGATCGAGGGTGACGACGTTGACGTCTATGTGCATTGGCAAGGGATCTGGAAAATGAACCCGGATGACGCGGGTCTACGGCAGCGCGGTCACGCCCGGCTTCAGTGGATCGGAACCCACTCGATTCTTCTTCGCGGTGTCCAGGGCGATTTCCCGTTCGGCATGAAGACTCGGCAAAGTTTCTCGGAAAGCGTGGCGCCTCGGACCACACCCCGCTGAACATGTCTACAAAACCGTCCCCATCCGTTGCGATGCCGGAGCCAGACTTTCTTGTCATCGGCAGCGGTGTGGCGGGCCTTCGTGCGGCGTTGGAATTGAGCCGTGAAGGGCGCGTCGTGATGCTCACAAAAGGTCATCCGTTGCAGAGCAATTCCATATACGCGCAGGGTGGGGTCGCCGTGGCGCTGAGTGAAGAGGACGACGTGGCCATTCACTTCACCGATACGGTGAAAGCCGGACATGGGTTGTGCCGGCGGGAAGCCGTCCGTGTCTTAGTCGAAGAAGGACCGGACCGCATCCAAGAACTCATCCGGTGGGGAGCCAAGTTTGACAAGACCGGGGGCAAGTTTGCCTTCGCGCGGGAGGCGGCCCACACCAGAAGTCGCATTCTCCGGGCGCGGGGTGACGCGACCGGAAACGAAATGGTGCGGGTGTTGATGGCCCAGGCCAGCCGGCATAAACGGATTCATCGGCTAGATTATCACTTCACCGTTGATTTAGTGGTAGAAGAGGGCCGGTGTTGTGGCGCCGTCGTCCTCGATGAGAGCTCGGGCGAGCAATTCGTGCTTCCGGCAAAGGCGGTGGTGCTATCGACCGGAGGCGCCGGTCAAGTCTACGCGCGAACGACAAACCCGGCCAACGCAACCGGCGATGGCATGGCCATGGCCCTTCGCGCCGGCGCGCAGCTTCAGGATATGGAATTCGTGCAGTTTCACCCGACGTCGCTGTTCCTGCCTTCGAGTCCGCCCTTCCTGTTGTCGGAGGCCATGCGGGGCGAAGGAGGGCAGCTGCGCAACAGCCGAGGGGAGCCGTTCATGCATCGGTACCATCCCATGGGCGCGATGGCTCCCCGCGATATTGTGGCCCGCGCCATTTGGGCCGAGATGGCTACGACGCGCGCTCGCCATGTGTATTTGGATGTGACGCATCTCGGGGCGGATTTCGTCAAACGGCGATTTCCTACGATTTATGCGACGTGCTTGCGGTACGATATCGACATTACCGAAGAGTGGATCCCCGTGTCCCCGAGCGCGCATTACATGATGGGCGGCGTCTGGACCGATATCACTGGCGCCACCACGTTGCCGGGACTCTTCGCCGCCGGTGAAGTGGCCTGCAGCGGCGTGCATGGAGCCAACCGGCTGGCGAGCAACTCGCTGCTGGAAGGATTGGTATTTGGAATGCGGGCCGGTCTCTCGGCCATTTGGTGGGCATCGAGCCATCCCGTTCTGGATCTTGGGCGACACGCTGAGTCGCTACGCCACTGCCAGTTCGGCGAGTTGGAGGATGGCGAGAAGCTGCGCAGCTCACTTCGCCGGACCATGTGGGGACAGGTCGGGGTGATTCGCTCCCGCGACACGCTGATCCGGGCGACGGCACAGCTCTCTCGTTGGTCACACATGGTCGCGAAGCCCTTTGCGACCAGAGCGGATCTCGAGGCGAAGAACATGATTCAGGTGGCGCATTGCGTGGCGGAAGCCGCTCTGTGGAGGGAGAACAGTGTGGGCGCACACTTTCGTTCGGATTTTCCTCAACCCAAAGCCGCTGGGTGGAGACAGCATAGTCAGATTGTGCTCGAGCGCCCTACCGGTCCCGCAGCGCGGGCAAAGCCCGAGCCGGTGATGGCCCTGCGCTCTCGGAAGGCATGATGACTTTTCCGGTGTTCGAATCGCGAATCAGGAAGGTGCGGTAGTATCGAAGAACTTTGCTGACATATTGCCGGGTCTCTTGGATCGGCGGAAGAGCGCGATAGCGCTCAACGACGTGTTCTCCGGCGTTATAGGCAGCCAGCGCCAGTGGGAGATTGCCGCGGAAGCGGTCCAACAGTTGGCGCAAATATCTTGTTCCCCCACCGATATTGTCTTCGGGATCGTAGGCGTCTCGCACATCCATCCGCGCCGCGGTGTGCGGCATCAATTGCATTAAGCCCACCGCACCGGCGCGTGATACGGCCACTGGATCGAAATCGGACTCGGCTTTAATGACGGCGCGGATCAGCGCGGGATGCAAACCGTGTTGGCGCGAATAACGTCGGATCATCGGTTCCAGTTCATGTTCCGATATCAAAGGGTGCAACCGGTTGGGCTGCAGATCGATCCGACGATAGCGAGCATCCGACGGCACATTTGTGAGCGAGATGGTCCCGTTGCCATCGACATATTGATAGATTTGCGCCTGGGAAAGCGGGACGATTCCAAACCCGCTGCTGAAGGACAAGAGGGTGGCGAAGAAGATCGGTCGGGTATTCAAACGGATGGGTGGTCGCATGGTTTGAAACATAGCAGTCTCTGTCCGGCTGTCAATGAATTGCCGATCTCGGAATGCAGATCTTATGCCCGTGCCAGTTAGGCCCAGGCGGCAAAGCCGGATAGACCATGACGGCTGTGGTGGGTCAGCCCAAAAAACGGCCGCGTTGTGCGCGAAAAATGGACTGCAGGTGACGGGTGACCGGACCGGGTCTGCCGAGACCGATCGGCCGACGATCCACGGTGGATACCGGCATGATCTCCATGCTTGTATTGGTCAGAAAACATTCATCGGCTCCGAATAATCGGTCCGCTATGAATCGTCCTTCCTCAACCGAGATTGCGGCTTCTTTCGCGAGTTGAATCACGATATTGCGCGTAATGCCGTCCAGAAGGCCGCAATCGACCGATGGCGTGCACAGCGTTCCGTTCGCGACAAAGAAGAGATTGCTGACCGTGCATTCTGTTATTTGATTTTCCCAGTTCAGGAGAATGCTGTCGAACGCGCCCGCGGCAATGGCCTCCCGCTTCGCCAAGATGTTGTTCAAAAAGTTGGTCGATTTGATCTGCGGGGAGAGGGCGCTCGCAAGATTGCGCCTCGTCTGAGCCACAATGAGGGTAACACCCGTCTCATAGAAGGTCGGAGGTGCCGGCACGAGAGGTTTGGCCATAATGACCACGGTGGGAAGAGGGCAGAGCGCAGGATCGAGCCCGATTTCTCCGACGCCCCGCGAAACGGTGATCCTGAGATAGGCGTCCCGTTGAGGATTCCCGACGTCGTTGCGAGCCATGGCGTCGTGGAGCAAATCGGGCCAGCTCTTATATGGAATAGGAATGGCCAGTCCAATGGCTTCAGCGGATCGATACAACCGCGTAATATGCTCATCGGGCATAAAGATCCGGTGTCCGTATGACCGAATCGTCTCGTAGACGCCGTCCCCGTAGAGAAAGCCATGGTCGAACACCGAGACGACGGCGTCCGCGTCTTGCACGAATCGGTCATTGAGATAAATCCACATGGTGCCGTCTTAGGATAAGGCGCTCAGAAAGGCCTGCGCCTTATACAGCGTTTCATCGTATTCGCGTGCCGGATTTGAGTCTGCCACGATGCCCGCACCGACTTGAAGGTGGGCACGGCCTTTCCTGATGACGAGCGTGCGGATCAGGATATTAAAGTCGAGATCGCCGCTCCAGCTCAGGTATCCCATGGAGCCAGTGTAGGCGCCTCGGCGCACCGGCTCCAATCCCTCGATCACCTCCATGCACCGAATCTTCGGCACTCCCGTAATGGTGCCGCCGGGAAAGGCCGCCTGCAGCAAATCGAAGCCCGTGAACGCCTCATTGAGCGTTCCACTGACGTTGGACACCAGATGACTGACATGAGAGTACTGCTCCACTGCCATGAACTCGTCAACGCGGACCGTACCGAAATCACAGACCCGGCCTAAGTCATTCCGCTCGAGATCGACCAGCATCACATGCTCCGCTCGCTCCTTTTCATTGTCTCGAAGCTCATCGGACAGGCGCTGGTCTTCTACGATGGTGTGACCTCGCGGCCGGGTGCCGGCGATAGGGCGGGTGTCTGCATGGCGTCCCTGCAGGCGGACCAGTCGCTCCGGCGACGAACTAATCAGGCTGGTCTCGTCGAACCGGAGCAGTCCCGAGAAAGGGGACGGATTCACCCGGCGCAGCCGCTCATACGTCAGCATATCTGCGTGGAACCGGTCGGGCCCTGCCAAGGCCCCCTCGGTTACCGAGAACCGATGTGAGAGATTCGCCTGATAGATATCGCCGGCGGCGATGTATTCCTGACAGCGATGGACCCGTTCCTCATACGCCGACCGTTCCTGCTCCGGGGCGAACGTGAGCGGTCCCATGGACGCTGTAGGGCGCCATCCCGCGGAGGCCTGGGCGAGCCGCGCATCGAAGGCGGCGAGCCGATCACGACCTTCACGATAGAGTTTTTCTCGGGGTTCGCCCAAAAACCGCTCGAGCGGGGGACAATATATCAGGACGAGATGGCCTTGGTCGTGGTCAAGGGCCGCAATGAGATCATAAAACGCAAATTGGAGATCTGGCATGTCGAGATCGTCGTGGCTCGTCGTAGGCAACGTCTCGAACTGGCGGACGAGGTCATAGCTCATATAACCGACTGCTCCTCCAAAGAACGGGGGCACGTCGGGCGGCCGGTGTATGACAGGGTGGCCGCATAGTCGAGCCAGCTGCTGAAACGGGGCGGAGCCGTGTTCTTCATGGCCGTCCACTGTTCGTCTCGTCCACCTCTGATCTTTGCCCTCTAGGACCGCGTAGGGTTCGGACGCTAGAAACGAATACCGGCCGGTGGTGGTCCTCGCATTGCCGCTTTCAAAGAGAAAGGACGGCGTGCCGGCCGAGGCAATGGCGGCATAGTATGCAAAAGGACTCGAACCTGACCGTGGGATGGTCACCATCAAGGGTGTCGGTGGACCATGAAGAAATGAGGCTGCCGTAGGTTTGATCATTATACTCAACCGGTCACCACTATACCTGAGGCCGTTCGCTGGCGCACAGCGCTTGTAAGCGCTTGACATTCCAATCGCGATTCTGCTTGAATTGCGCGCCCATCATTGGCAGTGCCGTGCTCGAGCTTGCCGAGCGCTCGCCATCCGTGGGACGTACATGCCGCCTTCTCACGATCCTTTTTACGCGGGCCTCGGCCAGGCCGTTCGAATCGGGACGGAACTGTTGGCAGCGCTCATCGTCGGTGGTGGGCTGGGGTGGGTGGTGGATACGTATCTGTTGGATTCGACCCCCTGGGGGCTTGTGCTCGGGCTTGGGTTCGGCGCGGCGGCTGGTGTAAGAAACGCGTATCGGTCGGCGCAGCGCTGGCAAAATAGTTCTGGAAAATAGGATAGGTAAGGAAGTCTTAATGGAAGAAAGCCCGCTCCATCCGTTCGAACTACATAATTTCATCCCCCTCACGGTCGGCGGCATTGATATCTCCATCAATAAAGCGGTGGTCATGATGTGGGTGGTGGTGGCCATCATCACCGTGTTGATGATCATGGCCGGGTCGTCTCGCCGGCTGGTGCCTGGAAAATTGCAGAGCCTCGGCGAAATGCTGGTCGATTTCATCCGTGGCATTATCCTCGATACGATGGGGGAAGGCGGGATGAAATTTTTCCCGCTGGTGGCCACGCTGTTTCTCTTTATCTTGTTCTGCAACCTGATCGGTCTGATTCCCGGTGCCTATACGGTCACGAGCCAGATCGTCGTCACGGCCGTCTTTGCCATTGTGGTCTACGGACTGAGCCTCGTCATGGGGTTTGTCCTCCATGGAGGCAAGTTCCTGGGTATCCTCGTGCCGCCCGGCACGCCGGCATGGTTGCTACCGTTGATGGTGCCGATTGAATTGATCAGCCAGCTCGCCCGCCCGATCTCCCTGGCCGTGCGGCTCTTTGCCAACATGACGGCAGGACATGTCATCCTCGGCGTGCTCTTCGGTCTGGCCATTAGCGGGGGAATGCTGATCGGATGGCTGCCGTTTGCCTTCACGATTGCCATGAACGGGTTAGAACTCGGTATTGCGTTTATTCAAGCCTATATTTTCACCGTGCTAACGTGCGTCTATTTGGGAGACGCCTTTCACTTGCATGGTCATGACGAGCACGCACATTGACGCGTGTCGGTACAGACAAGGGAGGAGCCAGAGACAATGGATTCAGCAGCAGCAGCGTTATTGGGCATGGGATTGGCGGCGGCCGGGTTTGCGGGGGCGGGCGTCGGCATCGGGTATATTTTCGGCAAAATGATTGAAGCGGTGGCGCGTCAGCCCGAAGCCGAAGGCCGTGTCGGCAAGTATATGTGGATTGGATTTGCCCTGGTCGAAGCCATTGCGTTATATGGGCTCGTCATTGCGTTTATCATCATGGGACTTCGGAAATAAGGGTTGGCTAAAGGCGGAGCCGGGCCATCGCCCAGCTCGGCCTTTGGTGCGCGCCCTGAGCTTGAAGGTACAATATGCCGCAGTTTGAATCTCAGTTCTTCACCTCTCTGATTTTTTGGGAGGTCGTCTCATTTGCGATTCTATTCTTCGTCCTCTACAAATTCGCCTTTCCCGGCATTCTTAGCGTGCTGGAAGAACGGGAAAAGAAGATTAAGGATAGTCTTGATCAGGCCGAACGTCACCGATCCGAGGCGGACCGGCGGCTTAAGGAATATGAAGCGAAGTTGAGTGCCGCCGCCAAGGAGGCCGAGGGCATTCTTGCCGCAGCGAAGGAGCGGGCCCAGCGCTTGTTAGAGGAGAACGAACAGCGTCTCACCACGGAGGCGGAGCGGATCAAAGGCGACGCGACCCGCGATATCGACCAAGAGCGGCGAAAGGCCATTCAGGACATTCGTACTCAGACGACGGAGCTGGCGTTGATGGTGGCTGAAAAGGTCGTGCAGCGCAGCCTGACTGATGCCGACCACCGGCGGTTTGCCGACGAGGCTCTCGAAGCGTTAGCGAAGTCTTATCAGCGGTAGGTGCTCGGCGGTTCAGCCTAGGCTGATCCCGCCGGGCCGGTATCCTTCCAAGTCCACCACCACGAACCGAAATCCGATTTCTTTGAGGAGCCGGCTCACACGCCCCCGAAGCTCGGGTTCAATCAACTGCATCAGCTCATCCCCGGCCGCTTCAATCCTGGCAATGTCGCCATGATCGCGTACGCGATAATGGCGCAGTCCTTCTCGATACAGCACGGCTTCCGCTTGCTCCACTCGGCTCAGCTTTTCTAAGGTGATTAATGTGCCGCGGGGAATTCGCGAAGACAGACAGGCTGCGGCCGGCTTATCCCAATTCGACAGACCGACTTCCAGGGCCAATGTGCGAATGTCGGCCTTCGCGAGATTCGCTTCGACCAGCGGACTTCTGACATTCCATTCCCGTGCCGCCCTGATGCCCGGACGATCGTCGCCCAGATCGTCCATGTTGGTGCCGTCGACGATATGCGCGGTACCCCGGTTGGTGCGGATCGAATCCAATAGTTGATAGAGATCGGTTTTGCAGTGAAAACAACGGGCGGCGTCGTTCCGTACGAATTCAGGCATCTTCAATTGATCCGTCTTGACGATTTCATGCCGCGCGCCGATTTCCGCCGCCACCCGTTGCGCCTGCGCAAGCTCTATGGAGGGAAAGGTTGGTGATACGGCCGTTACCCCGACGGCTCTGTCCTGTAACTGTTCCTGCGCGACTTTGAGCACGAAGGTGCTGTCGATGCCACCCGAGTAGGCTACGACCACCGAATCCATTCCGGCAAGGATCTCACGGAGTCGGTCAAGCTTCTGGTGGAGGAGACTGCGTTGCATAGGAAGCTATGATCGGAGGCGACTGGTCATTGACGGACCTTGGCTTTTGATACGTTTCCGACGACGACGAGGGCATAGCGTTGCGGATCGAGATACTGTTTTGCGACCCGGAGCACGTCTTCTTTGGTCACACGGTCGATCCACTTCGGATACTGCGTGAAATACTCAAATCCCAACCCGAAGAACTCTACTTGCGCCAACACCTGGGCCAGCTTCGCCGTGGAGTCGAGGCGCAAGGGGAAACTGCCCATGAGAAACGATTTCGCCTCAGCGAGTTCCTGGTCACTCACCGGGGCCTCGCGCATAGCTTTAATCTCGGCCAGCACGCCGCTAATGGCTTGGTTGGTCGTTTCCGTTCGGGTTTGAAGATTCACCCAAAATGACCCCGGCATGGCGCGCGCGTCGTAATGACTAGTGATGCCGTAGGCGAGGCCTTGCTTGTCGCGGATGGAATCCATGAGGCGCGATGAGAATCCGCCTGCGCCGAGGATGTGATTCATGACGGTGATAGCGTAGAAATCTGGATTAGTCCGGCTGATGCCCCCATGTCCGACCACGATCGTCGATTGCGTCAGATCCTTTTCGATGAGCTGAACCGCTTTCTTGTCGATGGTGCTCGGCTTCTTTGCCGTCCGGCTCGGTGGTGGGCCCTTCTTCCAGGATCCGAAATGGGTCTGGACGAGCGCCGCCGCCTGTTCCACGGTCACATCTCCCACGATCGTCAGAATGGTCTGGTTGGGCAGATATTCCTTGGCGTAGAACCCCTGCACATCTGCCGGCGTGATCTTGCCTACGGTGTCTTCTGTACCTTGTACGGGCCACCGATAGGGGTGGTTATGGAAAATGAGTTGATTGAAAGCTTTCATGGCGACATGACCGGGGTCGTCATTGTCGCTTGCGATTTCCCCCAGGATCTGTGCCCGCACCCGTTCGAATTCCTGCTTGGGGAAGGCTGGATGCATGAGAATGTCAGCCAGCAGGGTGAATCCCAGGTCGATGTCTTTCTTGAGAATTCGAGCAGAAGCCGTCGTGTAATCTTCGGTCGCCCTCGCTTCCAGGGAGCCGCCCACAAAATCGATTTGTTCGGCGAGCTGTTTTGAGGTCCTCGTCGTGGTGCCCTCATCGAGGAGGCTGGCCACCAGGTTTGCGACGCCGGCTCTTTCAGCCGGGTCCTGGGCTGAGCCGGCCTTGATCAGGGCATGAATTTCCACAATCGGCAAGTAATGCTGTTCCAAAACCAACACCGTCATGCCGTTCGGGGTTGTGACTTTGATCGGAGAGATATCCGCTGAATGCCCCGTCGACGGCAGAAGCGCCTGCAGAACAACCAATGTCACCAGGCATGAAAAGAGGGACGCGGCACGCCGCCACAGGAGGCGCAGTCTCGTTCTACATGGTGAGGCAAGGGGCATGAATTCAGGATTTTCCGTGCTGGGATGTGGTCGGGACGGCTTCCGGCTTCGGAGGGAGCGGGATCAAAATGCCGACCGTCCGGTTGTCCTCGGTCAGGTATTGCTTGGCCACCCGCTGGACATCTTTCGCGGTGACTGAGCGGATGCGTTCCAGAAACTCATCGACTCGTCGCCAGCCGGCGCCGATCGTTTCCGCCTGTCCGAGCAGCATGGCACTCCTAAAGTTGGAATCCTGCTCAAATACACGAGCGGCTTCGATCTGATTCTTCGCCCGCTGGAGCTCTGTGTCGGTCGGAGGTTCGTCTTGTAGTCGAGCAATTTCACGGTGGATCGCTTCTTCAACGGATTCCACCTTCTGGCCGGGTGTGACCACCGCGAAGAAATAAAAGAGACTGGGATCTGTCTGCATCAGGCTATATTCGGCGCCGACGGCCAGAGACGCTTTCTGGTCGTATACCAGGCTTTGATAGAGGCGTGAACTCTTACCCCGAGACAGAATGGATTCCAGCACGTCAAGGGCGTAGGAGTCCTCACTGGCATAATTGGGGACACGGAACCCCATCATCACGAAGGGCACCTGGGCTTCTCGTTTGAGAAAGAACCGGCGCTCTCCCCGCTGTTCCGGTTCGGCGGGCAGCGGTTGCTTGGGCGTCGGCCCCTTGGGAATCGGCTCGAACAACCGTTTGATAGTGGGGAATAATGTATCGGCCTTGATGTCCCCCACCACGATGAGCGTCGCATTATTGGGAGAATAGAAGGTATCGTAGTGACGTTGTAAATCATCGAGGGACATCGCATCTAAATCGGCAAACCAGCCAATCACCGGCCAATGGTAGGGATGGCTCAAAAATGCTTGCGCGAATAACGCTTCAACGAGTGCCCCTTGTGGATCGTCTTCCGTGCGGAGTCGGCGCTCTTCTTTCACCACGTCGCGCTCAGTCTGAAAGTCGCTGTTGTTGAGGAGAAGCCCTTGCATGCGGTCCGCTTCCATTTCAAGGGCCAATTCAACCCGATCGGCGGCCAGATTCTCGAAGTAGGCGGTAAAATCCTGGCTGGTAAAGGCGTTGTCAATGCCGCCATTTTTCCGGACCAGCCGAGAAAACGAACCTTTCGGATACTTTGCCGTTCCCTTGAACATCATGTGCTCGAGCATGTGCGAAAGCCCGGCCCGCCCCATGACTTCATTGCGTGAACCGACTTTGTACCAGACCTGCACGGTGGCCACGGGAGCTTTGGGGGCTTCGACCAACAGCACCTTCATGCCATTAGACAATACATACTCGTGGGGATCCGCTGCCTGGATGCCATTCGTGAAGAGCAGCAGGCCGAGAACGGCGCAGAGGCGGAGGCAGTAGTAGCAGCGCGACCTGATCATAGTGCGGAGGCAGTGACCATGCTAGCAACGGGGTCCAATGTGTGTCAAGGCAACGGATCCGCCTTGGTCTTGCAAATCCCCCAGCTGTCCGCAGGCTCCGAGGACGTCCCGTCCCCGACTCTTTCGAATGAAGGCGTCGAGGCCGGCGGCCCGAAGCGTGCTTTGAAACCGGAGCACGTCGGCTTCGGCGGGTCGACGGAACCGGCTGCCGGGAAACTCATTGAACGGGATGAGATTCACTTTGCTCTTGATGCCCTTCAGCAGCGTCACGACACGGTGGGCGTCAGCGATTTGATCATTCACGCCGGCGAGAAGGACATATTCGAACGTGAGTCGGCGGCCGGGGGGAAGCGGGACGCGTCGGCATGCCGCGAGCAGGTCGCCAAGCGAAGCGATCCGGCTGACAGCGGGCATGAGGGCCGTTCGTTGCTCTTGTGTGCTGCCGTTCAGCGAAATGGCCAGGTTGACACCCAGCGCGGCGATGTCGTTCAGACGAGAGGCCAGCCCCGCCGTCGAAACGGTTATGCGACGCGGCGACCATCCCAGGCCCCAGGACTTATCTGTCAAACAGGTAATGGCGGTCCCGAGTGCATCAAGGTTGGCCAATGGTTCGCCCATGCCCATGAACACCAGATTGGTGAGCACTTCTCCGGATGTCAGATGGTCTTGTGCTGTCAGCACCTGATCGACGATTTCGTTCACTTTCAAATTGCGCCTCAGTCCCATGGTCCCAGTGAGGCAGAAGCCGCAATCCAGCATGCAGCCCACCTGTGTGGAGACGCACAGTGTCAGTCGTTCTTCATCGGGAATGAGGACTGCTTCGATGGTCATTCCATCCGCGAGCGTCAAGAGCAGTTTGCGGGTGCCGTCTTCTGCCTGTAAGACGGTGCAGTGAGACGATCGTCCAACGGTCGCCAGGTCCGAAAGCCGCTGTCGCTCTCCTCTCGATAGGTCCGTCATGCCCTCAATGGTGCGCACCCGCCGCTGGTATAGCCAGCGTAGGATTTGCCCTGTACGGTACGCGGGCCAGTTTTCGGAGCGCACAAGCGTTGCGACCTGGGGCGCAGTAAGGTTCAAAAGATTGATCGTGGCGCGAGAATCGGTCATAGATGTTCCACTGTGCAGCTGCCTCTCAAAGCCTATCATAGGGAGCCGCGAAACTTCTTCCTCTGCACTGCTCGTATATACTGGACGTCATGAATCATCCCATGCGTATGTTGTACCGAGACCTGCTGCAAGTTGGCGCGGCGCTGTGTGTCGTGGTGTCCCTGTCGCCCGTTGCCGCTTCCGGACCGAAGATTTCGGAAAGCTGCAGCACAGCGGACGAGTGTTTCCGGGAAGCAGCGTGGCCGAAAGAACGGCTCGGCAATAACTTGACGAAAGATCAGGTCGCCGGTCTCAAACTTGAGCGGCTGCGGCTCGTCATGGAGCAGTATCCCGCCTCCGTATGGGCCAAGCGGGCCGGGTTACTCTTGGGCGTGATGTTGGTTGAGCGAAACCCGGCCGCAGCGCAGCAGTATCTTCAATCGGCTCAGCGGGATTTCCCGATGCTTGACGACTACATTCGGTTTTGGATGGGAGAGGCGTTGCTTCACCTCGGAGACGCGAAAGCGGCGGCGGCGTCGTTTGAGTCCATCCCGGAGTTCGTGCCCGACTCGAACTTACATCAATTAGTGGCGCTCCGGGCGGGAGAAGCCTGGTACCAGGCTTCGAGTTGTGCGGAGGCAATGGGGTGGCTCCTGAAGGCGGTCAGCATGAACGAGAAAGAACCGCAAGTCCCGCGGGCCTGGTTACGCTTAGCGGCTTGCTATCTCCGAGAGGATCAACTGATCGAAGGACGGGAAGCCCTCAGGCAACTCTGGGTGAAGTTTCCACACTCGTCGGAAGCCAAGGAAGCGGAGGCGCTGCTGTTGACGAATCTTGGGGGCGAACCCTGGGCGCCACTTCCTGAGGATCACTATGCCCGTGCTCAGGCCTTCCTTGGGCTGGCCTTGCACGGCGAAGCGATCGCTGAACTCAAGGAGTTCCTTCTCGAGGACCAGGCTTCCAGCTATCGAGGCGCTGCCAAACTGAAACTGGGCATCGCGCAAGTCAGACTAAAGCTCTACGATCAGGCGCGGGAGACGTTTCACGGGCTCTTCGCGGAACAAGGCGCCCAGTCTCCCGAGGCGGCCGTGTGGCTTGCCCGGGTGTTTCTCCGCCAGGGTCACGGAACGAAGCTGCTCGACTTGAGCCGCAGAGTGCATAACGGGTCGCTGTCGCTCGAGCAGAAAGGCCAGATCAACCTGTTCGCGGGCATCTGGCTTGAGGATCAGGCGCAGTTCGACGAGGCCGTGGAGAAGTATCGCCTGGTGTCCAAGTTCGGAGATCCGGCGTCCCAGCGGGCCGAGGCGTACTGGCGGGAAGGGTGGGTCCTGTATCGCACGGGACGGTATCGTGAGGCGGCCGACGTCTGGCAGCGTATCATCGGGCAGCCGGAAAGTGATCTCGGGCCGCAGGCGCTCTATTGGACGGCACGATCTCTGGGCCGTATCAGTGACTCGAAAAGCACCGATCTCTATACCACGCTCTACGAGCGCTATCCCTACACCTATTATGGTCAACTGGCGCGAGAGCAGGCTGATGTACCGGCCACTCCTTCGGAGCAGACGGCGCTCGCGGATCAGACGGCGCTCGCCGTTGTGGCGTCATCCGGACAGTCCGAGCCGCGCGACACGGCGCTACTGGGAGATCAGAAACGCAACGAGATCAATCAGCACTCGGCCTATCGGCGGGCCGTCGAATTGAAGACCCTGGGTCTCGAGCAGGATGCCGCTCGCGAGTTGACCGTTCTGGCGGATCGCTATCAGTCCGACCCGGATATTCTAATGTCGCTGTCCATCATGCTGAATGAAGCGGGCGCCTACCATCATGCTCTTCGCCTGGCGAGAGCGCGGTTTCGCGACAAGCTGGAAAGGACGGGTGGTCCGGTGAGCCCAGAACTTTGGAAAGTCGCTTATCCGACAGGCCTCATTCCCATGATACAGAGCGAGGGCACTCATGCCGTGGATCCACTCCTCGTTGCCGCGATCATCAGAGAAGAGAGCCAATACGATCGACATGCCGTCTCCCGTGTTGGCGCCATCGGTCTCATGCAAGTCATGCCGGCGACGGCAAGCGCGGTGGCTCAACGCCACCGGCTTCCTGCTGTCAGTCGGGATGATCTCTTCGATCAAGAAACCAATATCCGCATCGGGGCACGGTACGTGGAGCAGTTGCTCGGGCAGTTTGCGGGCAATGTGGTGATGACTATTGCCGCCTATAACGCTGGGCCTATCGTGGTCGGCAGTTGGTCGGCCGCGCATCGTGGCCGGAGCGAAGACGAATTTGTCGAACTTATTCCGTTCCAGGAGACGAGACAATATGTGAAGCGGGTATTGCGCAGTTACAAAGAGTATCGCCGCCTGACTCAAAATCCCGTTCCTTGACAAGATGTTGGCAAGTTTTTATAGTGCGCCGCAATATGCTGGGGCGTGCGATTTGGGAAGGATCCACTATGACATTAGACCGATTGGACGCGCTCGAGGTTCGAATCCGCGATCTGGTCAAGCTGGTGCAGGAATTGAAACGGAAAAATGCGACCTTGGAAGAGGAGATGAAGGTCGCCCGTCAACGGATGGCTGCACAGGACGATCTTAATCGACAGTGGGAGAAAGAGCGAATCGACATCAAGTCGAGAATCGAAAAGGTGATCGGCGAAATCGAACTGCTGGAGTGCGTAGAAGATCCGAAGGAGGTGGCCCTTGACTAAGACTATTGACGTCGAGATCTATGGGCAGCGGTACTCGATCCGCGGGGATGCCGACGACGCGTATGTTCGCCGTCTGGCGCACTTCGTCGATGACCACATGAAGCATTTAGCCGAGGGCATGAACACTGCCACCCCGTCTAAGCTTGCGGTCCTGACGGCTATTAACCTCGCACATCAGCTGTTTGAGTCCGAAAAGAAACGGGCGCAGGGCGAGGCCGATGTCGAGCGTCGAATGGTGACGCTTATGGAGTCCATTGAGGAGCAAATGCCGACGTCCCTCTTTCGATAACGCGTAGTTTCACCTTGCATTCATCGGGCCCGTTTGTTAACGTGGCCACGTAAGGATGTTAAGCAGGTGTTTTTGCTGGACGAACGGTTATTCAAAGAGCGAGTAGACTCAACCGGAAACACGCGTTGTGAGAGCAACAGAGAGCGTCTGGGTGTCAACAGTTGATGTGCTAGTGCGGTGGATTCTCACCCTATGGATCACTCCAACACGGCAATATTTTTGGAGCTTGCAGCAGCAGTGTCGGGCTGACGTGCGGTGGCTGCTGATTGGTTATGGTGGGTTTCCTGAACCCCTGCCTGTTACCGTATCAATCCCTCTTCGGCGAGATCCGCCCCATTCTAGACTCTTGCTTGAGAGAACTGGTAGGACCCTCACTGGCCTAGCGCAAGGAACCAGACGACTGCGTCCGTTTCCGAGCTGAGTGCTCCCTCTCTCCTGGGTCACCCTCGTCCTTCCGAATCCCGCTTGACCATTACCGTGTGACTTTGCCGGGTGCGCTTGCCCGGTTATTCCGAGAAGGGGGTGACTCCCATTTCTACCTCAATAGTAGCATACATCGTGTTTGCGCTCTTTGGAGCGTTAGCTGGCATCGGGGTCTATGAATTCGTGCGCCGGAGCATGGCGTCTGCGAAGCGGGCTGAGTTGGACGAGCAGGTCAAGCAGCTGGCGCTCCAAGCTCAGCGCGAGGCCGAGACCGTGTTGAAGGAGGCCCGACTCGAGGCGAAAGACCTAGTCTTTCAAGCCAAGTCAGATTTGGAGAAAGAGCAAAAAGCGAAGTTGGCCGAGTTGTCGATCATTGAAAAACGGCTTCTCCAACGCGAGGAAGCCTTGGATCGAAAGCTGGCAGCCCATGAGAAGCGGGAAGGAGAGTCGCAGAGACGGGAGGCCGAGTTTAGCCGTCGGGAAGAAAGCCTGGCCGTGAAGGAAGCCGCTTGCGCCAAGGCTGAGAAGGAACACCGTGAGGCGCTGGAGCGGGTGGCGGGGCTGACCGCCGAAGAAGCGAAGAAGCAGTTGATCGCTGAAATGGAATCGCAAGCCCGTCTGGATGCGGCCGGTATTGCGAAGCGCACGATCGAAGAGGCGCGCGAGACGGCGGAACGCGAAGCCCGGGAAATCATCACCACGTCGATCCAGCGGGTCGTGCGTGACTATGTGTCTGAATCGACGATTTCGGTCGTGCAGATTCCCAATGATGCGATGAAGGGCCGGATTATCGGCCGGGAAGGCCGGAACATCCGGGCCATCGAGGCGGCGACTGGTATCGACCTCATCATCGATGAAACACCGGAGGCGGTCATTATCTCCGGCTTCGATCCGTTGCGACGAGAAATTGCCAAAGTGTCGTTAGAGCGCCTGATGCATGACGGTCGCATCCATCCGACCCGCATCGAAGAGATCGTCGAAAAAGTGAAAGTCGACATCGATAAGCTCATGTACGAAGAAGCTGAAAAAATCATCTTCGAGCTCGGATTGTCCGATTTCAACCCGGAGCTCATCAAAGTATTGGGACGGTTGAAGTACCGTACCAGTTACGGACAGAACAATTTGTACCATGCCCGGGAAGCGGCGTACATCTGCGGGATCATGGCCTCAGAGCTGGGTCTCGACGTCAAGCTGGCCCGTCGCGGGGCCTTACTTCACGACATTGGGAAGGCCGTCAGCCATGAAGAGGAAGGGCCGCATGCCATGCTGGGTGCCGAGCTGGCAAAAAAGTATGGGGAATCCCCGAAGATCGTAAATGCGATTGCCGCGCACCACGAACAAGTGGAGCCGCTCTGTCCCGAGAGTGTGTTGGTGGCCGCCGCGGAAGCCCTTTCGGCAGCGCGGCCCGGAGCCCGACGAGAAGCCCTAGAGTCGTACGTCAAGCGTTTGGAGAAGTTGGAGTCCTTGGCCACAGGGCAAAAGGGTGTGCAAAAAGCTTATGCCATTCAAGCGGGGCGAGAGATTCGCGTCATTGTCCGCCAAGAGGATATTACCGACTCGGAATCATTTCAGTTATCGCGCGAACTGGCGAAGAAGATTGAACAAGAGTTGACGTATCCTGGGCAGATTAAAGTCACCGTGATCCGCGAGAGCCGGTATGTGGAGTACGCCAAATGAAGGTCTTGTGTATCGGGGACATTATGGGGGAGCCCGGCCGACGGGCCCTAGCCCGTGCCGTGCCAAGGCTGGTCTCCCAACGGCAAATCGATGTGGTCATTGGCAATGGAGAAAATGTGGCGGGCGGATTTGGAATCACGCCGGAACTCGCCGAAGAGCTGTTCGAGATGGGCTTGTCCGTCATCACAACCGGCAACCATGCCTGGGATAAGAAGGAAATCCTGGATTACTTCCCCCGTGAGTCTCGTCTCCTCCGGCCGGCAAACTACCCGAGTGGCGCGCCCGGCCACGGCAGTGTGGTGATCGAGAGCCCAGGAGGAGAGCGCCTTGCCGTGCTGCAACTGATGGGCCGGGCCTTTATGCCGACCATCGACTGCCCGTTTCAGGTCGCCAAACGGGAGCTTTCTCGACTAAAGCAGCAGACCGCGGCAATCATCGTCGATATGCATGCGGAGGCCACATCCGAAAAAATGGCCATGGGGCACTATCTGGATGGGGAAGTGACAGCGGTCGTGGGAACCCACACGCACGTGCAGACGGCGGACGATCAAATCCTTCCCAAGGGCACCGCCTATATCACCGATATCGGAATGACGGGGCCATTGCACTCCGTGATTGGGGTCAAGAAAGAATTGGCCATTGAGAAGTTTTTGACCGGCATGCCGCGCCGGTTTGAAGTTGCCTCGGGCCCTTCGGTTTTCTCAGCGGTCTTGCTGGATCTCGATGTGCGCCTCGGTAAAGCCCTGGCAATTGAACGCATACGGACGATCGATTAGCGGGCAGATTCCCGTCCCGAAGGAGACTCTCCACGGACCTCGACACTCGCCTCTCCGTGACGGTACCCGAGACGGCTCAGAAACGGATCCTGACCGTTTCTGAGTTGACCGGTCTCGTCCGGGCCTCCGTGGAAACCGGCTTTTCTGAGGTATGGCTCGAGGGAGAACTGTCCAATGTCCGCGTGCCGGCGTCCGGTCATCTCTATTGCACGCTCAAAGACGACTCCTGTCAGATCCGTGCAGTGATTTTCAGATCGACGGCCGTTCGTCTGCGGTTTGCATTGGAAGATGGACTCCATATTGTGGCGCGCGGCCGCGTGACGGTCTATGCGCCGCGCGGCGAGTATCAGATCCTGCTGGAATATGTCGAGCCGAAGGGCTTGGGAGCGCTCCAGTTGGCGTTCGAGCAGCTGAAGCATCGTCTCGCCGACGAAGGGCTGTTCAATGTGGGCCGAAAGCGCCCGCTGCCGTTTTGCCCGCGTACGGTCGGCATCGTGACATCCGCCACCGGGGCAGCGGTGCGTGACATCATCACCGTGTTGCATCGACGGTGTCCGCTCTTGCGGATCATCCTTGCCCCCGTCCCTGTCCAAGGTGAGGGGGCCGCCCGGCACATCGCTGACGCCATCTCCACGTTAAGTGCATCGGCGGCTGTCGACGTCATCATCGTCGGCCGAGGTGGTGGCTCCATGGAAGATCTGTGGAGCTTCAACGAGGAAGTTGTGGTGCGTGCGATCGTGGGCTCACGGGTGCCCGTGGTGTCCGCCGTGGGTCACGAAACGGATGTGACCCTGGCTGATTTTGCGGCGTACATCAGGGCTCCAACGCCATCGGGCGCGGCGGAAGCCGTGGTGCCGGTATTGGC
>JACVSD010000064.1 GCA_014534095.1 Nitrospiraceae bacterium | reverse complement strand
GCCGTAGTATTCTTCGGCGGTCAGCGTCAGCCCGACCTCCGCGAGTGCCTGCTGAAAGCAAAGGACATGAGGCGCTTCGTCGTCAGCCAGGACGCCGTTGAAATCGAAGATGATCGCACGATTCATGCCTTACACCGCCTTTCGGACTCAGCACCTATGCCTTGTCCCTCATAGCGGCCTCAGGTATCCTGCGGCGCGCTGTATCCAAGTTGCTGCTGATTATCGCATGGTCTTCCATAGGGCTCACTCGAGTGGATCGCGATGTATGAAATCCTAATCGGCCAAGAACCACTTAGGATCACGACGACGGGCTATGACTGACTACGGCGTGCTGGGAAACTTACTGGTCATCTTTACCGTTTCGATTGCGGTCGTCTTCGTTTTTCACCAATTTCGGCTGCCCTCCATCGCCGGCTTTCTGGTAGCCGGCGCGCTGATTGGACCCCACGGATTCAATCTCATCTCCGATATCGGGACCGTGCAGATCCTTGCTGAGATCGGCGTGGTCCTTCTGCTGTTTACGATCGGCATCGAATTCTCGCTCGTCCAGCTCAATTCGTTGCGACGGCTCTTGTTCATCGCCGCGCCGATCCAGGTCGGCGGGGTCGTCGTCGTTGTCTGGCTGGCGTCGATGGCGGCGGGGTTGCCCTGGCAGCAGGCCGTCTTCTGGGGCTTTCTGCTGTCCTTGAGCAGTACGGCCATTGTGCTCAAAGCTCTGGCGGCGAGCGGAGAAAGCGACTCGTTCCACGGGCGTGCGGCGATCGGTATTCTGATCTTCCAGGACTTGGCGGTCGTGCCGATGATTCTGCTGGTTCCCATCTTGGCCAGCCCGGATGGGGCCGCGATGGTTTCCATTCTTATGACCCTGGCCAAAGCTGGCATCGTCGTGGGGCTTGTCGTGGCCGCCGCCTGGTATGCGGTTCCGAAGGTATTGGAGCACATCGTGCGCAGTCGGAGCCGCGAGTTGTTCTTGCTGACCATCATTGTCCTCTGTCTTGGGATTGCCTGGCTCACCTCACTGGGCGGGCTTTCACTGGCATTAGGAGCCTTCATCGCCGGTTTGGTCATCTCGGAGTCCGAGTACAGTCATCAGGCCATGGCCGAGGTGCTGCCGTTCCGGGATAGTTTTAACAGTCTGTTTTTCGTGTCCATCGGGATCCTGATGGACTGGCGCGTCCTGTTGCAGTACCCCGGTGTCGTGACCGGCTTATTGGGCGTGATTCTAGTCGTGAAGTTTCTGGCTGGGGCAGGAGCCGTGTTGGCCGTCGCCGCCCCGCCGCGAGCCGCCGTGATGGCGGGGATCGCCCTGGCCCAAGTGGGGGAATTCAGTTTCATCCTCGCACAGGTCGGCCAGGAGCACGGGCTGCTCTCCGGCTCGCCGTATCAGGTCTTCCTTGCTGTTTCGGTCTGCTCAATGATTATCACTCCTTTCCTCATGCAATGGTCTCCCCATGTCGCTCGACGGGTGGAGGCTGTGCAGCGTATGCGCCGGTGGTTTCCTGACCGCACGACCGCGCATGTGCTCGAAACAGAAGGGCGGCATCTGCGCATCAAGGATCACGTCATCATCGTGGGCTATGGTCTGAATGGGAGAAATCTCGCCCGTGTCCTCGGGGAAACCGAGGTCCCGTACATCGCGTTGGATTTGGATGGCGACACCGTGCGCCGTGAGGCGCAGCATGGAATCTCGCTCTACTACGGTGACGCGACCAACCCTCACGTTCTTCGCCATGTGAAAGTCGAAGACGCGAAAGTTCTCGTCGTCGCCATTTCGGATCCGTTCATGGCCCGTCGCGCGGTTCAGGTGGCCAGAGCGCTGAACCCCAAACTCCATATTGTGGTCAGAACCCGATATTTGCGCGAGCTGGAAGAATTGCATCAACTAGGAGCGGACGATGTGGTCCCCGAGGAATTTGAAACCTCCATTGAGATTTTCGCGTTGGTGCTCCGAACCTACAATATGCCGCAGGAGTTTGTCGTGGAAAAAGCGGAGCAGATCAGGCGTGAAGGCTATGCATTGCTGCGTCGAAGCCAACTGCCCGAGCTTGCGCATCATTTACGCGGAGGCACGCTGAAGGATGTGGAGGTAGAGACATGCCGGATCGAGGAAGACTCCCCGGCAGCGGGCAAGTCGCTGGCTCAAGTGGCTATTCGCCCGAGGACCGGCGCCTCCGTCATTGCCTGGACCCGGAGTGGTGTAACCCAATCGAACCCGGCTGAAAAAACGAGGCTTCTGGCGGGAGATATCATTGTGTTATTGGGAACGCGCGACCAGATCCGGCGCGCCATGGGTCTTGTTTTGGCGACCGGAGATGACAAACAGTGAGTGAGGTCTTTAGCACGCGAATGACCGGGCAAGTAACACTCGGAGATCAGCTTCTCCACCGGAGTGTCACACGCTCTTTGAGTGGATGTTCCATCGGCTGTCCCGTTTGGACGGACGCGAGGTGAGCCGCTTTTAGTTTGTAATACCATTTAGCCGGCATGTCGGCATCCCCGATGAACATCGACGAGGGTTTATGGCGTAAACCCACGGCCAAATGTTTCATCGCCCGCTCGTCCTGTCCCAGGAACATTCTGGTGAGGGACCGGAAGATGAGATTGCCGAACGGCACCCAGTTGAGGCCATGCCACAGTGCGGAGAAATCTACGCGGCATTCCATGTCGCTGACCGGTGTGGCCATCAGGCGATTGGCCACCCAGAATCGTCCGCATTGCATGAATTCCACTCGTTGGTTCGGAAGGATGAAATCGATCGTGGTCCTCAGCGGTCCGCCGTAGAGCCGTTCCAGCCAGTGAAAGGGCCCGCTATTTCTAGCGGGTTCATGGGCGACCATGCGAAAGCCGTTCGGGATGGGCTCGAAGACCTTGGTTTTCTCGTGCATTCGGGCATCACTGCGCCACCAGGAATGGACATAGGGTCCGTGTACCGGATCGATCAAGCCGATAATGCCGTCATCCGCGGTGCACGTATAGGTGAGCGAAATGTGAAACGACTGCTGCGGCTCTGAGGGCAGCGGCAGCCGAGGGACGGGTGGCAATGACACGGTCTTGCCCCGCTCATCTGGAATGTACACCCAGATCATCCCATCCGTTTCCTCCGCCGGATAGGTAAGGATACCGACCTTGTCGGTTTGCAGGCCATCCCCTTGGACCAGCGCAGGAATGTGTCGGCAGCGGCCGTTCGTGTCGAACTGCCACCCGTGATAGGAACAGTGCACCCGATCCCCGTCGAACCGGCCAAACGAGAGGGGCATGCCGCGATGGGGACAGATGTCCCGCATGGCGGCCAGCCCGCCGGTGCGATCACGGCAGAGGACGATTGGTAATCCGAGCATCATCAGGGCCTTCATGGTTCCGCGACCCAGGGTATGGCTCGGTACGGCAGGATACCAAAAACCCAACAGAGGGGCCGTTTTTGTCGACACAGTTTCAGGTATCAGTGGTGTGTTCATCGGAGGAAGGGAGCGGCCGTCGGTCGCAGGTTGCGGGACTATAACGAGCCGATGGAGGAAGGTCAAGCAGGCGCGGGCTTCCTTGACACCTCCGACAACCCCATACTATTCTGACCTACGCAGGAAATACGCAGATTTATCGCATTGCAAGAGGTGACTCATGAATGTCACGCAGATAGAACCGACGGCGACATTGGCGCAGCTGCAAGAGTCTAAGCCCGACAAAGTCACCATTGTATTGCTCAGCGGAGATCTCGATCGCGCTATGGCCGCGTTCATTATTGCAACCGGCGCTGCTGCGATGGGCATGCAGGTGACCGTCTTTTTTACGTTTTGGGGGTTGAATACGATCCGCCGCAAGGGCGCCTCGAGTTCCGCCAAGGATTGGTTGCGGCGGATGTTCGGCCTGCTGAACAAGGGAGGTGCGGAGACACTGCCCCTGTCCAGATTTCATTTTGGCGGCCTGGGCACCAGAATGATGCAGAAAGTGATGAAGCAGAACCGCATGCCCGGTGTGCCTGAACTGATGCAAACGGCATTGGATCTCGACGTGCGGTTCATCGCCTGTACCACTACCATGGGGCTGATGGGCATTACCAAAGATACGTTGATCGACGGCATTGACCAATTTGCCGGCGTCACGACGTACTTGGCCGAAGCCAAGCAGGGCAGTGTCAACCTGTTCATTTAGTCGGAGCGCACACGCGCGATCAACCACGAACGGAACGTGATGATGCAAGCCGATATCAAGCTCGATACCTTGGGCTACTTCTGCCCGATGCCGATCATTCTCACCTCAAAAAAGATCAAGGAACTGGCCATGGGGCAAGTGCTTGAAGTCGTATCCGATGATGAAGGCATCAAAAAGGATATGCCGGCCTGGTGTGACACGACCGGACATCAAATGCTGGGCCTAGAGGAAGAACAAGCGCCGTCCGGCCGTATCTACAAGGCCTTTGTCAAAAAAACCAAGTAAACGAAGGCCGATCGTGATGCGAGCAAGCCGGAGGGAATGCTCATTCCCTCCGGCTTTTGTGCGTCTATCGGGAAGCCGTCGCATGTATGAACCGCATTGTTGAATGCATACCGAACTTCAGTGAGGGCCGTAATCCCGCCACGATCCAGGCGCTCATTTCAGCTGTGACGTCGGTGCCTGACGTTTGGCTTTTGCATTACACCATGGACACGGACCATCACCGGTCGGTGCTCACCTTTGCCGGACTTCCCGATGCAGTCGGTGAAGCCGCCCTCCGCGCGATTAGAACCGCCACTCGCCTGATCAATCTGAAGGACCACGTGGGCGAACATCCCCGCGTGGGAGCCACGGATGTGGTGCCGGTTGTCCCGGTTGAAGGTGTGACGATGGAGGAGTGTGTGCAGCTGGCCCGCCGGATCGGCCAGGAGGCGGGATCCGAACTGGGTCTACCGGTCTTCCTCTATGAAGACGCGGCGACGCATCCACACCATATCCGCTTGGAAGCCATCAGGCACGGAGAGCTGCGCGGGCTTGGGGCAAGGATGGAGTCGGACCCGTCCTGGTGGCCCGATTTTGGGCCGCGTCGGCTTCACGAGACGGCTGGCGCGATCGTGATCGGTGCCAGACGGCCGCTCGTTGCCTTCAATGTGAACCTAAAGACGACGGACCTGGCGATTGCGACCGCGATTGCCAAGACGATTCGGCAGTCCAACGGCGGGCGACCTTGTTTAAAGGCCATCGGTGTCAGGCTCGCCAGTCGGGGCATGGTGCAGGTCGCGATGAATTTAACGGACTACCATGTCACACCCATGCATGTTGCCTTTGCAGCCGTGCACACCGAAGCAGCGAAATTCGGTGTGGATGTGGCCGGCAGCGAATTGATCGGACTCGTCGCCCAGGAGGCCTTGGACCAGACTGGAGTCGCCGCATTACAGTTGGAGCGCTTCGACCCGTCCCAAATCCTCGATGCTAGCATCAGAGCTGCGATCTCAGGTTCTGTGCGAAGCACGACGTCATTGGTTGATTTTCGAACAGCGGTGGCCTCGATGAAACCGGTACCGGCCGGCGCCAGCGTGGCAGCGTATGTGGGGGCCTTAGCGGCGTCACTCGGACTAATGGGTGCCCGGCTGGCCCACCGAACGGAAGCCGAGCCGAGGCTGCTCGAAATGAGCGAGCGACTCCATGCACTGGTCTTGGCAGACGTGGAGGCGTACGAGAGCGTGGCGCGTGCGAGAAAAATATCCAAGGAGCGACCGGAGCGAGCCGACGACGTGGAAGCCGCCATGCAGCGTGCGACTGAGACCCCGATGGAGATAGCCGAGCTGTCGTGTGAGGCCGGTCTGCTGATTTCTACCTGCAGGCCGTCTGCCAAACCAGCCGTCCAGTCGGATCTCACCGTCGGGGTCATCATGGCGGTTGCAGCCACGGAGGCCGGACTCCATACGGTCAAGGAAAATATAGGAATGTTGAAAAATCAGGAGGTTAAGGAGGATTTTGCATCGAGGGTCAAGAAGACATGCCGAAGTCTTGAGGAACTAAAGGGCCTGTGCTAGACTCCGCCTCTTTGGTCAGCCGGTTTATGGATGCAGCCAGGCGCTCTGCCTGAGAAAGTGAAAAGTCGGATCGGATGGAAATCAAAGTCTTCAATAACAATGTTGAAAAAGCTCTCAAGGTCGCCAAGAAGAAATTGGCCGGCGAAGGATTGTTCCGCGAACTCAAGCGCCGTCGATTCTACGAAAAGCCGAGCGTAAGGAAAAAAGCGAAGTTGCGCGAGGCACAACGGCGCCGTCAGAAGTGGCTGTCCAAGCGGAAACCTGAGTAGCGGCAGCCGGCTTATACTCTACTCCGCGAGCGCTCTCCCCCGTTACAAGCCTCTGCGATGCGTCAGGATCAGATCCACGCTATGCTCCGGGTCGTCAGGCGTGAGATTCGCCAGTGGCGGGAGCCGGTCGTCGGGGTGGTGGCTAAACAATCCGATCGTAATCCCTTCCACATCCTCATCTCCTGTCTGCTGAGCCTTCGTACGAGAGACCAGACCACCGCCGAAGCGAGCGAGCGATTGTTTGCCCTGGCCCGGACCCCGGCAGATATGTTGAATCTGCCGCTCACCCAAATTCAACAGGCGATCTATCCCGTAGGGTTTTATCTCACCAAAGCGAAATCGATTCATCAGATCTGCCGGCGGTTGTTGGACGTGTACGGCGGCATCGTCCCCCATTCCATCGAGGAGCTGGTCACGCTTTCAGGCGTCGGACGGAAGACGGCGAATCTGGTGGTGACGGTGGGGTACGGCAAACCCGGTATCTGTGTGGACATTCATGTGCATCGGATCTGCAATCGGTGGGGGTACATCAAGACTAAAACGCCGAAAGAGACCGAAGAGGCGTTGCGACGCAAGCTTCCCTCGCAATATTGGATTACGTTCAATGATCTCTTAGTGCCGTATGGCCAGAACCTCTGCCAGCCGGTTTCTCCCTTCTGCAGCAAATGCAAGCTGTTGGATTATTGTGGGCGCATAGGGGTGAAGCGCTCGCGTTAAAGTGAACGTTTCTCAACAGCAAGGCGGGTGGCAGACCGTTGCGTGCCTCGGTGCCAAACGACGGCGGCCAAGACCTGACTTAAATGAACAATTTGGTTTCAGCGTCTGCGGTCAAGCTCAAAATGGTGGGAAGGCCCAATACTTCATCCACGCTTCGTTCGACGGCGGCACTATCGACGCCCATGTATTCCAGACCGGCGCTGCAGGCAATCACCCGGAAGGTGCCGACGAGCCTCGCATCTTGAAACATCTCCGATATCTTCGGGACCTTCTTTTCTTTCAGGAGGCGGGTGACCTCCTCCGATGAAGCGGCGTACTCCGGGGGAAAATCGATCTCGTCAATCCGTCCCTGCGCCAGCTTCTTAATCGTCCAGAACAGCAGCACGACGATGACTTCTTTGCCCATGGCAGCGGCGGTCAGACCCAGGGTGGCCACCTGATGCAGCTTGTCATAGGTGGCATTATGAGCAAAAATGACGAATTTGGATTTCTGGGCCATCGGGCTACTATTTCGTGGTCCGGGTCTTCACGCTGTTCACATAATCGGCGATTGCGGCATCCACCTCGCCGGCGGTCATCGGCCGATCATGCGTTTCGCTTTCATCTACCAGATAACGATCATGGTATTTTTCTTGACGAACGACCACCGTATTTTCGGGCGTTACTTCGATCAGCATAAACCATTCTTCCGGGCCACGGGTGATGACGACCTCCTTCCCGAGCCCCTTCTTTGAAATCTCTATCTGGAGTTCTCCACTGGCCGGGCCGTCGCCGGCATAGCTCCTGACGCCATAGCCGGGGAGGTTCACGAGCACCATGGCCGTGAACAAGGCGGAATATAGAAACGCGTAACGTCCGGTCACCATCTTAACCAAGTCCATGGGGAGATGATTATAACCGTCGGTTCAGGCCGCGTAAATATGACGCGGTCATGCTTGTCGCCTTGAGGGCTCTAGAGACGCATGTTAGGATGCCGCCCGATGGACGGACTCTTGCAAACGGTTCACCAGTATGTTTCCACGGACACGTTGGTCACCATGACCGTTCTGTCCATCGCGTTTTTCGTAGGGTCCCTCATTGCTATTCCGTTTATTCTGGTGCGACTCCCGGCAGATTTTTTCGATGTCAGGGTTCCACGGCCATGGATGGAAAATCACCATCCTGTGCTGAGGGTGCTGGGCCACATCATTAAGAATCTGATCGGCGTTATCTTCGTCTTTGTCGGGTTCTTGATGCTGTTTTTGCCTGGCCAGGGACTCCTCACCATGCTCATCGGTATTACGTTGCTGGAATTCCCCGGCAAACGGACGCTTGAGGCGAAGATGATCGGCCAGCCCGCGGTGCTGAACGCGATTAACAGCATGCGGAACAAGTTCGGGAAACCCCCTCTCATTATTGCTCCCGTGTCTCGAAGTTAGTTCGATACTGTCGTGTCATAGAGTCTTCCGATTGAGATGACTGCCGCCGCACCGAACACCCGTCCAACCCTTTACCTGATCGACGGGAGTGCCTACATTTATCGCGCCTTCTTCGCGCTGCCTCCGTTGAACAATAGCAAAGGCTTTCAGACCAATGCGGTGTATGGCTTCACGACCATGCTGTTGAAAGTCATCCGCGAGCATCGGCCAGACGGTCTCGCCGTGGTGTTCGACGAGAAAGGATCCACTCAACGGCACGAGGAGTACAAGGCCTATAAGGCCCAGCGGCCGCCGATGCCCGACGCCATGAGCGCGCAAGTGCCTTATATTCACCGGGTAGTCGAGGCCCTGTCGATTCCCGCCATTCGACTCGCCGGTCATGAGGCCGACGATATCATCGGGACGCTGGCCAAGAAGGCCGAGGGGGCCGGCTATGACATCGTCGTTGTCACCAGCGATAAGGACATGTTTCAGCTCCTGACTTCTCATGTGCGGATCTACGACCCTGTGAAGGACAAATGGATCGGCGAAGCGGAGTGTCAGGAGCGATTTGGCGTCGAGCCGGCCAGAGTTGCCGACATTATGGGTTTGATGGGAGATGCCATTGACAACATTCCGGGCGTGAAGGGGATCGGAGAAAAAACGGCTGCGAAACTCGTTGCGCAGTTTGGCACTCTCGAGGAGTTACTGAGTCGCGTGGAGGAAGTCACGCCGCCCCGGACGAAGGCCATGTTGATCCAGCAAGCCGACGTGGCGCGCTTGAGCCGGCGGCTTGCCACCATCCAGACCGATAGTCCCGTGGACTTTGATGCGGAGACCCTTCACATTAAGCCGCCTCATGACCAACAGCTTTCCGAACTGCTGCGTGAACTGGAGTTCACCACGCTGCTGAAGTCGTTTCAGCCCTCATCGCCCCAAGCCACCATCCATAAGGCGGACGTCGACCTCATACAAAGCGAAGCGGCGGCTCAAGCCTTTGTGGACCAATTGGCGAAGGATGCCCCTATCGCGGTGCAGTGTCTGCTGTCCGGCGGGACCGGTATTCGGGCCGACGTGCAGGGGATCGCCCTGTCAGCGGCAGAGCGGACCGCATATATCCCGCTCCACGGCGACGAATCGATGGGCCCGGTGAGGGCCTTGTTTCAGGAGACCTCAAGGACCAAGGCGGTCCACGATCTCAAGGCGACCCTCTTGGCCTTTCACCGCCTCGGCGTCACGCTCGCCGGCCCGTATGCTGACACCATGATTGCGGATTACCTGCTCAATCCCAATCGACGAGACCATCAACTCGACACGCTGGCCCTGGAAATGCTGGGTCATCGATTGGGGGGACAGGAAGAAGCGTCCCATGCGGCCAACTCGTTGTTCGACGCGGATACCGGCTCCCGCGAGCAGACGGCGGAGTGCGCCGCAGTGGTTGCGAAGCTCGCGCCGTTGATCCACCAGCGGTTGAAGGAGCAGGGAAGTCTGGCGCTGTTTGAGACCGTGGAGATGCCGCTGGTTCCCGTGCTGGCCGATATTGAGCGCAACGGCTTCTTGTTGGACGTTGAAGGACTCAAGGCGCTCAGCAAGGAATTGGAGCGGGACCTCGACCGGATAATGGAGAGTATCGCCGTTCTCGCCGGTGGCGAATTCAACATCAATTCTCCCAAGCAACTTTGCGTGGTGCTGTTTGAGAAACTCGGACTCAAGCCCATTCGCAAAACCAAGACCGGGTACTCCACGGATGAAGATACGCTGACGCAACTCGCCGCCCAGCATGAGTTGCCCGCGCAGATTCTGAACTACCGGAGCGTAAGCAAGCTCAAGTCGACCTACGTGGATGCGTTGCCCGCACTCATTAATCCGGAGACCCAACGGCTTCATACGT
>JACVSD010000095.1 GCA_014534095.1 Nitrospiraceae bacterium | reverse complement strand
TGAAAACAAGCATATCTGAGTGGGAGGTCTGACTTTGATCAATCAAACCGCGCATTGTAGGACGGTATGGTCGCCGACGTGTCTTACATTGGTAGGTCTCATGCAAGAAAGTATACACGCAAGTGGATAATCACCAAGTCGGACGTCCTATGGGAAGGACAGAAGCGCAGGATTGCCCAGACTCTTTCGCCGTCGAGGCGACCCCTTTTCTTCAAGTGTCTTCTTCAAGGTCCGTTAGGACGGGCAAAGAAGATGGTGAAGATCCAGTGGCTGAAGAGAACGTGCCGTGTCGCAACCCAGTGGGGTAACTGCTCACATTTCAATAGGTTGGACCTCCTCGCTCAAAAGGCTCGCACTGTGATGAAACGGGCGGTGGGCCGGTTTGCTCTCTCCGTGATCAACCAGATGCCGACTACGGCGGTTGAACGATGAGATACCTATCTTGGGCAGCTGGCCCTTAAGAAGCATTTCACCTTGATAAACCACGCGAGGTAGCGGAGGTTGCCTCCGGCCTGGCCACTGACGTGGGTTGCGGTTCTCACGGCCGGGCACTATTGTAAGTCCCATTGACAAGGCGCATCGCCATGGCGATAAACCTTCAATTGCGCTGACGCTTTGGAGGCCTTATGAACGAACGACTGAACGACCTTCGTGAACAATATGGATGCGGGCCCATCCAGTTCTCCGGCACGAACGACGCGCTCTATGAACGACACCTGATCTTCGACCAGGTCGTCGACCCCAAAAAGGCCGATCCGCGTGAGCAGTTTGAAGCGGCGGCCCGCTCCGTCCGCGACGTCATCTCGCAACGCTGGCTTCAGACAGAACAAACCTACGAGCGGATGAATCCCAAGCGGGTGTATTACCTGTCGATGGAGTTTTTGCTCGGGCGATCGCTCGCCAACAACGTCACGAATGCGCTGCTGGGACCGTTGGCGTTTGAAGCCATGAAAAAGAGGGGACTCGATCCGTTGGTACTGGCGGATAGGGAACCGGACGCTGGTCTAGGAAACGGAGGGCTCGGCCGGCTGGCGGCTTGTTTCATCGATTCGATGGCAACGATGCAAATTCCGGGCATGGGCTACGGGCTCCGTTACGAATACGGCATCTTCAAACAAACGATCAAAGACGGCTGGCAATTCGAGCAGCCCGACAACTGGTTGCGGCGGCCCGATCCCTGGGAAGTGGCGCGGCTCGAGGAAGCGGTGGAAGTGAAGCTGAACTGTTCATTTGAGCTGCAGGCGGGTGAACTGGAGCCGGTCTTCGGGCGGCCTTCTTGGTTGCTCGGTATCCCGTTTGACCGGCCGGTCATCGGGTACGGCGGCAAAACGATCAACACGCTTCGCCTGTGGGCCGCGAGCACGCCGGACTATTTTGATTTTCAACAATTCAGCCGCGGTCACTTTGTGGGGGCACTGGCGGAGGCGCTCGGCGCCGAGTCGCTCACGCGCGTGCTGTATCCCGATGACTCGACGTCTATGGGTCAGGGGTTGCGGTTCCTGCAGGAGTATTTCCTTGTGGCCTGCTCGCTCGCCGATCTTCTCCGCCGCTTCCGGCATACCAACAGCGACTGGAGCACGCTACCGGAGAAGGTGGCGATTCAACTGAATGATACGCACCCCGCGATGGCCATACCCGAGCTCATGCGGATTCTGCTCGATGAGGTGCACCTTGGCTGGGATGAGGCCTGGGATCTGACGCAACGATCGCTAGCTTACACGAACCATACGTTGCTTCCCGAAGCGCTGGAGAAATGGCCGCTCAGATGGTTTGAAATCCTTGTGCCGCGACTGGCGGACATCATTTGCGAGATCAACCGTCGCTTCCTGGCATCGGTGCGGAAGCAGTTCCCCGCCGACGGGCCGCGCCTGGAACGGGTCGGTCTTCTCGAAGAAGGCACGAATCCAAAGGTACGCATGGCCAATCTCGCCATCATTGGTTCGCACAGCACGAACGGCGTGGCCGCCATCCACTCCGAATTGCTCCGCACAAGGACGGTGAAGGACCTGGCCGAACTGTTTCCCAACCGATTCAACAACAAGACCAACGGCGTCACTCCACGGCGCTGGCTGCTGACATGCAATCCCGGATTGGCGCAGATCATCACCGATGCAATCGGCGATGCCTGGATCACCGATCTTGGCCAACTGAGCAAGTTGAAGCCTCTCGCCGGCGACACGAACTTTTGCGAGGCCTTTCGCAAAGCCAAACGGAAAGCCAAGACACGGTTTGCGCACTGGCTCAAATCCACGACCGGGGAGGCTGTGGATCCGGACACCATTTTCGATTGCCAGATCAAGCGCATCCATGAATATAAACGGCAACTGCTGAATGCCTTGCATATCGTGGTGCTGTACAATCGCCTGCGCGAGAATCCGAACCTTGACTTTACGCCCCGTACATTTTTCTTTGCCGGCAAGGCGGCTCCCGCCTATGTACTGGCCAAGCTCATCATCAAATTCATCAACAACCTGGCCGGCACGATCACTGGTGATCCCGTCGTCCGTGGGCGGTTGAAAGTTTTGTTTCTTCCGGATTACTGTGTCTCGCTGGCCGAACACCTCATTCCCGCCAGCGACGTGTCGGAACAGATTTCCACCGCCGGATACGAGGCCAGCGGGACCAGCAACATGAAGTTCATGATGAACGGCGCGCTCACTATCGGCACGCGCGACGGCGCCACGATTGAAATGGCCCAAGAGGCCGGGGAAGAGCATTTTTTCCTGTTCGGTCTCAGCGCCGAGCAGGTCGCCGACAGCCGCGGTTGGTACAACCCTCACTGGCACTATGAGCACGAATCGGAAACGCGCCGGGCGTTGGACCTGATCTTCTCCGATCACTTCAGTCGAAACGAGCCGGGGGCGTTCAATCCCATTCGCGATACGTTGTTGACGAACGGAGATTTCTACATGCACCTGGCGGATCTCACATCCTACGGGGAGACGCATGAGAGACTGGGCCGGCTCTACGCGGACCCGGACGGCTGGGCGAGACAGGCCATCATCAATGTGGCAAGCTCCGGGAAGTTCTCCAGCGACCGCACGATTGCGGAGTACGCAGCCGACATCTGGAAGGTGAAGTCGTGCCCGGTGGAGTACAGCGGGGACACGATCCACTCACCCTAAGGTGGAACTGATGACATGCACGTGCCGGGCGGGCGCGTGATCGGCGTGAAAATAACGCGCGAGTTGGTCCGTGGCTTCCTTGTAGCACACTTCAGCGGCGATGGTCCTCGATCTCATATGACTTAGAAAGGTGATTGCCATGTCAAACACATTAAAAGCATTACAGAACTATGGCCAGTCAGTGTGGTTGGACTATATTCGTCGCAGCTTAATCACCAGCGGTGAGTTGCAGCGAATGATCGACGACGATGGCTTGCGCGGCGTCACGTCGAACCCCGCCATCTTCGAGAAGGCCATCGCCGGGAGCAGTGATTATAAGGATATCCTGACTGCTCCGGACTCACGAAACCTCGACGCCAAGACATTGTACGAACGGGTCGCCGTTCGCGACATTCAGGAGGCCGCCGACCTGTTGCGTCCGATCTATGACCAATCGAAGAAGCGCGACGGCTATGTCAGTCTGGAAGTCTCGCCGACACTGGCGCACGAGACGGATGGCACCCTTGAGGAGGCTCGACGATTGTGGAAAGCCGTCGCGCGACCAAATGTCATGATCAAAGTTCCCGCGACGGAGGAAGGTATCCCCGCGGTCCAACAATTGATCAGCGAAGGCATCAACGTCAACGTGACGTTGCTCTTCTCACAGGAAACGTACGAACGGGTGGCGGAGGCATATCTGGCGGGCCTGGAGAAATTCGCAGTGAGCAAAGGCGATCTCAGCCGCGTCGCCAGTGTCGCCAGCTTCTTTATCAGCCGGATCGACTCGGCGATCGATGGCCTCATCGCCACACGCTTGAAGACCGAGTCAAATGCCGGAGAACAGGCGCTCTTTCGCAGCTTGATCGGTAAAGTGGCGATCGCCAATGCAAAGCTGACCTACCAACGATATCGCGAGCTCTTCAACAGCCAACGGTGGCAGGCGCTGGCGGGACGAGGCGCGCAGACCCAGCGGGTCTTGTGGGCCAGCACAGGCACCAAAGACCCCAATTATCGAGACGTCCTCTATGTCGAAGAACTCATCGGGCCTGACACCGTGAACACGATTCCGCCGGCGACGTTTCAGGCCTTCCGGGATCACGGCCGGCCCCGTTCCACGCTTACCGAGGACATGGACGGCGCGTTTGACACCATGGCTTCCCTCGCCAAGGCCGGCATTTCCATGAAGGACGTCACGGACAAGCTCCTCGCGCAGGGGGTGCAACTGTTCGCCGATGCCTTTGACAAGCTGCTCAAAGCGGTTGACCGACAGGGCAAGCAGAGCGGAGCAGGCAAGATCAATCGCCAGACGTATAAGCTGCCTGAGCCCCTTACCGCAGCCGTGAAGGCCTCGTTAGACGACTGGCAGACGCACGCCAAGGTTCGGAAGCTCTGGGCCCGCGATGCCTCACTCTGGACCGGGGCGGATGAAGGTCAATGGCTTGGCTGGCTGGGTATCACACACGATCAACTGGCCCACATTGAGCGCTTGAAGACCATCTCAGACGAAGTGAAGACTGCCGGGCTCACACACGCCTTGCTGCTCGGCATGGGCGGGTCCAGCCTGGGTCCGGAGGTCATGAAAATGACGTTCGGGAAGATCGCCGGCTACCCCGAACTGCATGTCCTGGATTCGACTGATCCAGCTCAGGTGAAGACCTTCGAACGCACCGTTGACCTGGCGAAGACACTCTTCATCGTCTCGAGCAAGTCCGGTGGCACGCTGGAGCCGAACATCTTCAAACAGTATTTCTTTGAGCGGGTGAAGCAAGTCGTCGGAGATAAGGAAGCGGGGAACCGGTTCATCGCAATTACCGATCCCGGATCGAAGATGCAAAAGGTGGCCGAAAGCGACGGCTTTCGTCGCATCTTCTTCGGTCTGCCGAGCATCGGCGGTCGGTACTCGGTCCTCTCCGATTTCGGCTTGGTACCCGCAGCCATCATGGGCGTGGACGTGTCGAAGCTTCTTGACCGGACCGAGGAAATGGTGCACGCGTGCGCCCCCTCCGTTCCCGTGGAGGAGAACCCCGGCGTCGTGCTGGGTCTTATCCTCGGAGCGGCGCACAATCAGGGCCGCAATAAGCTGACGTTGATCACGTCGCCGGGAATCGGCGACCTGGGTGCCTGGCTCGAGCAATTGATCGCGGAATCAACGGGCAAGGTGGGGAAGGGAATCATTCCCGTGGACCGGGAATCGCTTGCCGCTCCGGCGGTGTACGGCAATGACCGCCTGTTCGTGTATGTGCGGCTTGAGGCGGCACCCGATCGGGCGCAAGATGCAGCCCTGGAGGCGCTGGAACAGGCAGGCCATCCGGTCGTGCGCATTGCGGTTGATGAAATCTATGGCATCGGCGAAGAGTTCTTTCGATGGGAAATCGCGACCGCGGTGGCCGGTTCGATTATCGGCATCCATCCCTTTGATCAGCCTGATGTGGAAGCGACCAAGATGGCGACACGCAAACTGACCTCGGAATACGAGCAGACCGGTCAGCTCCCACCGGAATCACCGATCTTTGAAGAGGGAAGCATCAAGCTCTTCACAGATGACAAGAACGCGACCGCGCTGGCAGCGGCGGTGGGCCAGGGTGCATCACTCTCGGCCTATCTCAAGGCTCATTTCGACCGGATCAAGGCCGGCGATTACTTCGCGGTGCTGGGCTACATCGAAATGAACACGGCTCATGAACGGGCCTTGCAAGCCATACGGCATGTCGTGCGGGACAAGAAGCGGGTGGCAACCTGTCTCGGCTTTGGCCCACGCTTCCTGCACTCGACCGGACAGGCGTACAAGGGGGGACCGAACACGGGCATCTTCTTACAAATTACATGCGACGACATTGTGGACCTGTCCGTTCCCGGCCAGAAATATACGTTTGGTGTCGTTAAAGGTGCGCAGGCCCGCGGAGATTTTCAAGTCCTGGCGGAGCGCGGCCGCCGTGCCTTGCGTATCCACCTGGGGAAAGACGTTGGAGCGGGGCTGCAAAGATTGGATGCCGCCATCAAGCAGGCATTGATATAGCCCGCTTCAATCTCGACTACTGAAGTCCCATTGCCTCGCACAACGCCTTGGTGTATGCTGCCGCCTTTCTTCCGGACCGCACACGCACCCACTGTCGGCGAGCATCGAGAGTTGATGGGTTCAATAGAACCGAAAGACACGCCTGGTTTCTCGACCCCGGTCGGCACGCGCCGGAGATTTTTTCAATGGGTCACTCGGGCGGCTGCCGGGATCATCGGCTTGAGCCTCGCCATTCCGCTCGCCGGGTATGTCGTCTCGCCGGCTCTGAAGCGCCGCGACAAGCCGTGGGGTGAGGTGGGAGGGGTGGATGAACTGACGGCCGGCGAGCCCAAACAACTGGAATATATCGCCACCATTCGAGATGGCTACCTGGAGGCGAAGACCCATAAGGCGGTCTGGGCCGTCAAGCAATCAGACGGGCAGGTGACCGTGTTCTCCCCTCTGTGCACCCACTTGGGATGTGGCTATCACTGGGACGGAGCGGAGCGGAGGTTCCAATGTCCCTGTCATGGGAGCGTGTACGATGTGAGCGGCAACGTGCTCCATGGACCGGCGCCGCGCCACTTGGATGTGCTCCCATCAAAAGTCGAAAATGGGCGTCTGC
>JACVSD010000118.1 GCA_014534095.1 Nitrospiraceae bacterium | reverse complement strand
GTCTTAGAGCGGGTTTAATAAAGGAAATCACGGTCGGCGATGTGTAACCTATTGAAATTCTCTATAAATAGCTTGCGGGAGATCTTGAAACATCTGTATGATGGGCCTCCACGTCAGACGGCCGCTCGTACGGCCTTATTCTATGCTGAAAACTGCTCTAAAGCGCTATTTTCTAACGGGACTTTTAGTCGTCACGCCGATCTGGGGTACCATCCTCGTTCTAAAGACGCTGTTTGTGGCTGTAGAGGGCATTCTGGGCGACGTCTTGGCCCAGCTGGTGCCGAGCTATTATGTCCCGGGTTTAGGGATCATCACCCTCATCGCGCTCGTCTTTGCGGTCGGCCTCTTTGCCGCCAACTTCATAGGAAGACATATTGTCGGTATGTGGGAAGACCTGTTGAATCGTCTTCCGCTCGTCCGAGGCATCTATTCGACGTTGAAATCCATGATGGATATTCTCTCTTTTTCCGATCGCGCCTCCTATCGTCGTGTCGTGCTGATCCAATTCCCCAAGAACGGTCACTACTGCTTCGCTTTCGTCACTGGCGTGACGAAGGGAGAATCGACGTCCCTCGGAGCAGAACCCTTGATTCACGTCTATGTGCCGACATCTCCCAACCCGACGTCCGGCTACTTTTTGCTCGTGCCCGAACAGGAAGTGACGTCGGTGGACATCAATGTTGAAGA
The DNA here is from genome assembly GCA_014534095.1 of Nitrospiraceae bacterium. The sequence goes on along the minus strand of JACVSD010000118.1, from coordinate 4,492 downwards.
GGCGATGAAGCTCATCGTCTCAGGCGGGCTGTACAGTCCGTCCACGCCCATGACCTCGGCGCTGAATGCGCATGCCAAATGGAGTCAGGTGAAACAACCGGATACCGGGGTGCCGATCGGATAACGCACCGGCATCTTCTCTGCGCATTGTGTAGATGTCATGATTCAGGCCCTCACGCATAACAGCCCTCTCTCGGGTCTCGCCGCCATCATCATGGCGGCCGGGCTGGGCAAGCGCATGAAGTCGAAACTCGCCAAGGTTCTCCATCCGGTCGCGGGCAAGCCGATGGTCTTGTATGTCACCGATGTGGCATGTCGAGTGGCGCAGGCCGGGGTGGGCGTCATCATCGGACACCAGGCCGATCATGTTCGGAAGGTCATTGAAGCCGCGGGTCGCGCCGTCTCCATAGCGGAACAAAGAGAGCAATTAGGCACAGGGCATGCTGTGCGCCAGGCCCGCATGCTGTTCGCCGATGACCGGCAGCGGCCGACACGCTATCTCATTTTGAATGGGGACACGCCGCTTCTGACCGAATCCACCGTTCGGAAGCTTGTCGCCGTCCATGATGAGCAAAAAGCCGCCGTGACGGTGCTGACCGCGGTGTTGCAAGACGCGACCGGGTACGGGCGCGTGATCCGTCGCCGGTGGATGGAGTGGGAGCAGGGTGCCAGCGACAACGCCGTGGAAAAGATTGTGGAAGATAAAGACGCCTCTTCCGAGGAGCGGTCCGTGCGCGAGATCAATGTGGGCACCTATGTGGTTGATGGAGACTTTCTCTTCCCTGCCCTGGATCGATTGGACCCCCGGAACGCACAGGGGGAATATTACCTCACGGATATCGTGCAGATGGCGGTGGCCGAAAGCCGCCATGTCGCGGCGGTGCGCTTACGCGCCGTTGATGAAGGTTTGGGGATCAACAGTCGGGCGCAGTTGGCGCAAGCCGAGCGGGTCATCCGGGAACGGATTCGAGAACAGTGGCTTGAGGCGGGGGTCACGATGCAGGACCCTTCTACGACCTGGATAGATGCGGACGTCACCATTGGTCGGGATACTGTCCTGTATCCGCATGTGGCGCTTGAGGGCCGGACGGTGATCGGCGAGGACGCCGTCGTCCATGCGGGAACACGAATCACTGACTGTGTCGTTGGAGACCAGGCCGAGATCTTAGATCATTGTGTGTTGCGAGAGTCCCATATTGGTCAAGCGGCCCATGTGGGCCCATTTGTCCATTTGCGACCGGGAGTCACCGTGGGCGCGAAGGCCAAGGTCGGCAATTTCGTCGAAATAAAGAACGCGCAACTTGGTGAAGGGGCGAAGGCCAATCATCTCAGTTATATCGGCGATGCGACTATCGGCATGGGGGTGAACATCGGTGCCGGCACCATTACGTGCAATTATGATGGGATGAAAAAGCATCGCACGATCATTGGAGACCAGGTGTTTGTGGGGAGCGACACGCAACTGGTCGCGCCCGTGTCGATCGGCGCGGGTGCCGTCATCGCAGCCGGCACGACGGTCACTCAGGATGTACCGGCGGGGGCGCTGGCCATTGCCCGTGTAGCGCAAGTGAATCGGGCTGGATATGTCGAAAAGCGGCGTGCCTTGCAAGCGGCGGCTGGAGCGGCAACCAAGCACGCACAACCAGCAGAGCGGCAAACGAACGGACCCCATACCGCGCCACTCTCAGAGAAGAAGGCCTCCGAGGCCAAGCGGGCGAAAAAAAGAGGGAGGGCATAAGCCTATGTGCGGAATCGTGGGATACGTCGGCAATGAGGACGCCGTGCCGATTCTTATCGGAGGGCTCGCCAAGTTGGAGTATCGAGGCTATGACTCTGCCGGTGTCGCGGTGCTTCAAGGCGGACGCATCGCGGTTCGACGCAGCGTCGGTAAGCTGATCAATCTGCAAAACTCTCTCAAGGCCAAAGAACTCCGGGGGACGGTCGGCATCGGGCACACGCGCTGGGCCACGCATGGCAAACCGTCAGAGCAGAATGCTCATCCCCATCGCTCAAAGGGCTGCGTGCTGGTGCATAACGGGATCATCGAGAATTATCAGGCGCTCAAGCAGCAACTGGAAAAAGAAGGCTACGCGTTTGATTCAGAGACCGACACGGAAGTGGTCGCCCATCTGATCGACCGGTATCTGGAGCGAGGGTGCACCCTGGCCGACGCCGTCCGCGCGGCCACCAAGGATGTGCGGGGCAGCTATGCACTCGCGGTCATTTCGGAGCGGGAGCCGGGCACCTTGATTGCGGCCCGTTCGGGCTGCCCACTGGTCGTAGGCCGGACCGCGCAGGCGTCGTATGTGGCATCCGACGTGATGGCCATGCTAGCCCATACTCGCGATGTGACGTACCTCGAAGAGGGCGATCTGGCCGTCATCACGCAAGACGATGTCCTGCTCACCGATATCCAGGGTGACCGCGTCACTCGAAAGCCTTCCAAGATCACCTGGGACAGTTCGGCGGCGGAAAAAAGCGGCTATCCGCACTTCATGTTGAAGGAAATTCACGAACAGCCTCAGACCATCATGGATACCATGCGAGGGCGGTACTCGCATGAAACGGGCGAGGCGGATCTTCCGGACATCAGCCTCACGTCCCAGCAATTCGCTTCGGTCGAGCGCATTTGGATCGTCGCCTGCGGGACCTCCTGGCATGCCGGTCTCGTCGGCAAGTACTTGCTCGAAGAAATGGTTCGCGCGCCGGTGCAGGTGGATATCGGCAGCGAGTTCCGCTATCGCGACCCTCTGGTAGGCAAGAACGATCTCTTTATCACGATTTCTCAGTCCGGAGAAACGGCGGATACGCTGGCGGCCGCCCGCGAAGCCAAGGAAAAGGGCGCGCGCGTCGTGTCAATCGTCAACGTCGTAGGCAGTACGCTGGCTCGTGAATCCGATGGTGTGCTGTACACGCACTGCGGACCGGAGATTGGCGTAGCGTCGACGAAAGCGTTCACCGCACAATTATCGGCGCTGTACCTGTTGAGTTTGCATCTGGCTCGTGTCCGGAATGTCATGAAGGCAGCCGATGGGAAAGCGTGGCTTGATCGATTGGTCAGGCTTCCCTCCTTAGTGGAAGGCATTCTGGGCCGTGAGGCGGAGATCGTCGCTATTGCCAAACGCTTTTACAAGAAACGGAATTTCTTGTTTCTCGGCCGCGGCATCAACTATCCCATCGCATTGGAAGGCGCGCTGAAGCTGAAAGAGATTTCCTATATTCACGCGGAAGGCTACGCCGCAGGCGAAATGAAGCATGGGCCGATTGCCTTGATTGATAGAGACATGCCGGTGGTCGTGCTCGCGCCCAGGGATCGATTGTATGAAAAAACCGTGAGCAACCTGATGGAAGTGAAGGCGCGTCGGGCGCCGGTCATTGCCTTCGTGGCCGAGGGGGAGCGAGAATTAGGCAAGATCGCGGATGCGGTGCTGACGATCCCTGACACCCATCCCCTGATCTCGCCGATTCTCTTTACGATACCCCTTCAGCTGCTGGCCTATCATATCGCCGTGCTGCGGGGAGCGGATGTGGATCAGCCGAGAAATTTGGCCAAAAGTGTCACGGTCGAATGATCGGATGTTGAACATGGCTTTCGGCGTCGTTCTCAGTCGGTTATCTCCCTGCGACGTAGCCCCCAGGGTACGCCTCAGTCGCCAAACTCTTTTCGGCCTAGCCGGAAGACCATTTTGAACATCCGTGTGGAGTAGCAACTGTGCAGATTAGTAAAGAACAAGTCGAGAAGGTCGCCAACTTGGCGCGGTTGTATGTCACCGAGGGCGAAAAGGATGCACTCGCCAAGCAGCTCAGCCAGATCTTGACGCATGTAGAGAAGCTCAACGAGTACGACACCACCGGCATTGACCCGACATCCACCGTGTTGGGACAGGTTAATGTGTTTCGGGAGGATCGTGCGCGTCCATCGCTGCCGACAGAGCAGGCGTTGGCCAACGCGCCGGAGCGCGAGGCCGACGGCTTCCGCGTGCCGAAGATTATAGAATGACATGAAGTGAAGGGTGATGAGTGATGGGTGAGAAGTGGGAATCTCTCGTCACTGATCATTGATCACGCATCCCTGACTAATTACACGAGGTCCATATATGTTTCGACAAATGCTCCGCTCCAAAATCCATCGTGCCACCGTCTCGGCAGCGCACCTAGAGTACGAAGGCAGTTTGACAATCGATGAAGATCTCTTGGATGCCGCCGGCATTCTGCCGTATGAGGCGATCGTCATTTCGAACCTCAATAACGGCGAGCGGTTCATGACCTATGCCATTAACGGCAAGCGAGGGAACGGGGATATCATCTTGAACGGTCCGACCGCGCGCAAGGCGGCCGTGGGCGATCAAATCATCATCTTTTGCTACGAGTATTATGCCGAGGAAGAGATCAAGCGGCATGCACGGAAGATCGTGCGCGTAATCGAGTAGAACCGGATCGTCGAGACACGTTGATGGCGCTGGATTTGCTGTCCTTGTGCGAGCTGGAGTAG
>JACVSD010000005.1 GCA_014534095.1 Nitrospiraceae bacterium | reverse complement strand
TAACCAACTTTGTCAATAAAAGCTTGTATGCATCTAGCGCTGTCTTAGAAAAAGTTCGGCCTTAGAGGTTTTGGCAAGAATACTTGACACAGGGCCAATACAATTGCTATACGCTCCAGTATGCAGAGCAAGGCAGCAGCGTATGTGAATCAATTGAGAGAACGGCGGGAACAACTGGGACTGTCACAAGGAGAACTTGCTCGACAGGCCGAGATCACACGTCAAGCCGTCTCTTCCATCGAGTCCAACGCCTATCTGCCCACGACGGCGGTGGCATTGAAGCTGGCTTCAGTTCTCGGGTGCCGTGTTGAAGATTTATTTCGGCTGGCGCAGGCGGAGGATGTCCTTGAGGGAACGTTGGTTGGTGCACTCCCGGCTCCTCCTCCCGGTACTTCGATTAGGGTCAAGGTTTCGACCGTGGGAAAGCGTACTATCGTGCGGGCGCTTACCTCCCTGGGGGAGGTCTTGTCCTTCACCGTGCCGGCGGACGGTCTCTTGGTGGGCGGGGAGCATCGATCCGGCGGTGTCGTCTCCGTACAGCTTTCGCGCGACCGGCGAGCCATCGAACAGGAAATCTCTGTAGCAGGGTGCGATCCGGCAATCTTTCTCGCCGGCGAGCATCTTCGGAGGCAGAAGGCTCACTCTTCTGTTGTCGGCTGGTCGATGGGAAGCATGGCAGCCTTGCAGGCATTGCACCGCGGAGAAGTGCACGTCGCCGGCCTCCACCTGGTTGACCCTGCCACGGGAGAATCAAACCTGCCTTATCTGCGTCGGTTCCTTCGGACCAAGAACGTTGAAGTGGTCACCTTCGCCGCCTGGGAAGAGGGACTGCTCGTCCGTCCCGGCAATCCCAAGTCCGTACGCGGGATATCCGATCTCGCCCTGCCCAGCGTAAAAGTCGTCAATCGCGAAGAGGGATCAGGCGCTCGCCTGTTGCTTGATCAGCGGCTACGGGCCGAGGGCATTGATCCCCGTATCGTGGAGGGATATGACCGCATTGTCTGGTCCCATGTCGAGGTTGCCCGGGCTGTGGCGACACATCAGGCGGATGCGGGGGTCGGGACTCGCTCTGCTGCCCAGCTGCTTGGGCTCGATTTCGTCCCGCTCCAAGTGGCCCGGTACGACCTCGTGGTGCCGAAATCCCTTCTGAAGTCGCATCCGACGTTGGTGCACCTGTTCGACACGCTTGCGAGCCGTTCCTTTCGGGCAGAAATCGGCGCCTTGGAGGGATACGACACGACCGACACCGGCAAGCGGCACGCATTGTAAGGAGGGGTATGCCGAGAGGTTTTGTTCTCTGTGTCCTCATCGCCGTGGTGCTCATCCCTGCAGCCCCGGGCAGCGATTTGGCGTTCGCGACCCGGCCCTTGGTGATCGCCACGTCGCCTGCGGTGAAGGACCCGATCGCCGCGCTGGGGAACGCGTTCGAAACGGCGCACCCCGACGTGCGGGTGCAGGTCGCGGTGGACACGTCACTAGACCTGCGCCGAACCATCGCCGGTATGGAAAATCGTGGCCGGTCGTTCATTGGGTCGGGGCCCATTCATTTGGTTGCGCCCGGTGGAGATGAACTGATTACGCGGCTGGAACAGAAGTATTACGTCTTGCCGGAGACCAAAGCGCTGTACGCCACCGAGCAGCTGGTCCTTGTGGCGCCGGAGTCCTTGAGCGAGGCACCGGAGTCGTTCGAGGCCCTCGAAAAGCTGGACCAAATCCGGATCGCCGTCGCGAATGAAACGACCAGGCTCGGGGTGGAGACGGACCGGGTGCTGTCTTCACTTCGCCTGAAGGGCAAGCGATTAGACATGGCGAGCGATCAAGATGGGATCCTGGATCATCTCCTGAGCGGTGAAGCCCACGTAGGCATCATGTTCGGTCATCAGGCGGCACGGTTTCAGGACCGGATCCGGATCCTCGCCACCGCGCCCACGCATCTCTACAAGCCGGTTGCACACAGCCTGGCCATGGAGCGGTATTGCCCGGATCGGAAATTGTGCGAAGAGTTTCTTCGTTTCGTAACTAGCCCTGAAGCACAAGGGCTTCTGAAGCGGCTGGGGTATGGGCCTGGCAAGGTGCCAGAGAATCCGATTCGAGTGCCGGTTCCCTAACCTGTCATCAAATTTTTTCTGCAAGGAGCTTTTATGACGCCGCATTCGCTTATCACGATACTGCGATGGACGACGGCCAATGTAGCCATCGCTCTGCTGGTCTGTTCCTGTGCGCGTCTGCCGTACACGACGAAGGTCGTCCACGATGATCCAAGGGTCAGCGTGAAACTGCAGCAAGACTTGAATCGTGCTTCCTATTCCCACCCGATTCAGCTTACGAGTGCCGAACTCGCATCGATTCTCGGGGGGTTCTCGTACCGACCCAAGCAGCGGATACCGCTCCGGTGGTATGCAGAAGAGAATCCTCCTAAGCCGGTGTTTCGTCCTGATGAACTGGAGGTGCTTGCTGGACGGCTCGCAGAGGGCCTGCAATCCGCCGGACCGGGCGAGCGCGTGCACTTTGAACTTCGCGCCCCCGGGTTCAATCCCGCCGCACGACACGATGTCGTGGCGGGTTGGATGGCCATTCGTGAGCCGTATCTTTACCTCAACATGGAACATGTCCATGTGCAGGTGCCTTCTCACCAGTCGGATCTCTATGACTATAACTACCCGACGCCGCCCCCTCCGCCGATGGAGTACCTCCTGTATTTCGAGCCCGGACGCTTTTGGATGGCCGATCAGCAGGGCATGACGGCGCTCGAGTATCGGCAATTTCTCAAGGTCCCAAAGATCGGCGACCAGCCCGTGCGGTAGGCGTTTCATCCCTTTTTCTTCATCACGGAGATTGTTTATGCGTCGTTGTCCAGTTTTTGTGCGCGAACAGTGGTCGTCCAAGCTGTGGTGGTTCAGCACCGTCAGTGTATGCCTTGCGCTGCTTTGCTGGACGGTGCCAGGTTGGGCCGCTGAGTCCGGCCGTCTCGTGGAGCGGGACGGGAAGCATGTTTTTGTGGAAAGCATGGACCCGGCGACGAAGCTCCTCTTGCAGCGGGCGGTCAAGTCAGGGACCATTACGCAGGAGGAATTCGACAATGTCGTCCGCGAGTCCCAGGAGCGACAGTATCTCCTTCAGCCAAGCTTCAAAGCTTGGTATGACCGCGGGTTCAATTTTTCGATGAATGACAATGACTTCTTCCTGAAGATCCGGGCCCGGATGGCCGCGCGCTTCACTCAGCGCTACCGCAACGACGCGTGGCGGACCTCAGGAGATTCTAAGAACTATCCCGAACTGCTGGGCGTATTCGGGGACTACCGAGCCAATCGATCCATCGATCAGTCCTCTACGTTCAATTTACGAATCGCGCGGCTCTACTTTATGGGCCATCTCTTTAATCCTGACTTCCGATATTACATTCAGCTTTCAGGAGAAACGGCGGAGAACGCCCAGGCGCCCGGCGCCATTACGATGCTCGACATGAACGTCACGAGCGCCCACATCCCATGGATGAACGTGCAATTCGGGCAATACAAGACGTACTTTAACCGTTCGCAGATCAATTCCACGGCCGCCATGCAGTTTGCGAGCCGCGCCATCGCAATGGACGCCTTCGTCGCCAGCGGGATTAATCGACGCGATGTCGGCATCACGATCATGAATGACGAGGAAATCTATCCCATTAACTATTATCTCGGTGTCTATAACGGCGTGGGACCGTTGGTGAATCGGTTTGTGCAGTTTACGAGTGAAGAAGCTACGGTAGGGTGTCCCGGCGGAGCCACCGGGGGAAATCCATTTCCTTCACCTGCGGGATGCCCGACAAACACTCGGAACCTGAATGCCAATCTCCGATCCAACGTCAACCAGCTCATGTACGTCGCGCGCCTGCAAGCCAATATCATGGGAAGAGCCGGGTATGGCGAGGGTGATATGGCGTACTCCGAGACTCCTCAATGGGTCGTCGGCGGAGCGTATGCCTATAATCCGGAGATTGATACGACGAGTAACAATGCGTTCGTCGGTATAGACTTGGCGAATCTCCATGTCCGGCGTTCGCTGGCTGCGCTTGGGAACGGAAGAATCCTGGGGCAGGGCATCGTGGATTTTTCTACCTGGACGTTGGACTCGGCATTCAAGTATCGAGGCTTCTCCATTCAGGGTGAATACTGGTTCAGAACCATTACGCGGCATAATCAAGGACGGACTTGTATGCAGACAGCGGGAATAGGGGGACCCTGTACAGTGTTTGCTCCTGGTGAGTTAGGTAACTCCACTGGCTGGTACGTGCAGTCCGGATACTATCTCATACCACGCAAGCTTGAAGTTGCAGGTCGCTATGCTTGGTGGGATCCCGACACGAATTCAGGCGGCGATTTGATTAAGGAGGTCGATCTGTCGCTCAACTGGTTCTTGAGTGGCACGTATGATCATCAGATCATGCTGACGTATAGCAATATCGTGATGGGCCAGGGCGGTTTCACTATCGGCCGAAGCAGTCCTTTGCCAAGTACAGGGGGATCTCAGAGCACTATTCCATGTCCGGCCACCTTTCCTTCGGGTTGTGTGCCGCTTGATCGCAACGCGGCAACGTTGATCGAAAACGCCATCCGCATTCAGTACCAAATCTTTTTCTAGGAGACTTGTCATGATTCGTCCGTTACTCGCTCTTGTATATGTCTTATTCGCGTCGCTGCCGGCCGTCGCCGCCGACGAGCTGGCGATCGCCGCGGCGTCGGACCTCAACTACGCTTTCAAGGAACTCGTCACCGAGTATGAGAAGACCACCGGCAACCGGGTGAAGCTGACCTTGGGTTCATCCGGAAACTTCTATGCGCAGATTCAAAACGGCGCCCCATTCGATCTCTACTTTTCCGCCGACATCGGCTATCCGAAGAAGCTTGAGGAGGCGGGCCTGACCGTGCCCGGCTCGCTGTACCGGTACGCGGTCGGCCGGATCGTCTTATGGACGGGCTATGAATCGCACCTTAATGTGGTGAAAGGGTTCGACGCACTCCGCGATCCCGCGGTGAAAAAAATCGCGATCGCCAATCCCAAGCATGCGCCGTATGGCCGTGCCGCTGTCGAGGCAATGAAGCATTTCAAGGTGTACGACGACGTGAAAGAGCGGCTCGTGATGGGCGAAAACATCTCGCAAGCCGCACAGTTCATCGAGTCAGGCGCCTGCGAGATCGGGGTCATCGCCTTGTCGCTTGCGCTCGCTCCTACGATGAAGACCAAAGGGATTTATTGGGAAGTGCCGTCCGACGCCTATCCGGCGCTCGAGCAGGGGGCGGTCATTCTGAAATCGTCCAAACATCAGCAGGCCGCCATGCAGTTTATCGAGGTTCTAAAAAGTGGCCCGGGACAGGAGGTCATGACGCGCTATGGGTTCACGCTTCCAAAGTAAACGCTGGCTGGTTCCGATCATGCTCGTCGCATGTATTGCCGGATGCTCTGATGCCGTGCAGTTGATCCGCGAGACCGACCGCGGCGGCGTCGCCACGTATCTGTTCAAGGAGGAGCGCGGGGGACCGATGGGCTCCCCGCACCGGCGCGGCGCCCTTCAGCTCATGCAGCAGAAGTGTCCGTCCGGTTATACGGTGGTTAAAGAAGGGGAAGTGGCTGGATATGGCAGCATGTCGAGCGTTGAAGGACAGGAAGGGGAAAGCACGGGGCGCCGATGGGGAATTCAGTTCGAGTGTAAGTAGGACTGGAATCATGAATGACTACAGGGGGAAACCATGAAACTGAGCGCGCGTAATCAATTCCAAGGGACCGTGACGAGCATCAAGGAAGGACAGGCCATGGCGGAAGTCGTGGTGAAAGTGGGTAACCTGGAGTTCGTGGCGGCGATCACGGACGGGTCTGTCAACAATATGGGGCTCAAGGTCAATGACACTGTGACGGTCGCCGTCAAGGCCACCGAGGTCATGATCGGCAAGTAAGCCGCGAGACCGCCGAGCGGTCTAGCAGAGAGCGTGGAGAGGGCCGTACGTGTGAACTGGACCGCGATTTGGGTCACCTTCAAGTTGGCAAGCCTCACGGCCACCGCGCTGGTGCTGATCGGCTTGCCGATTGCGTATTGGGTGAGCTTTTCCCGGCGCCGGTGGAAGTTCATCGTTGAATCGATCGTCGCGCTGCCTCTCGTGTTGCCTCCGACGGTGCTCGGCTTCTACATTCTTGTCGCGATCGGCCCGCACAGCCCGGTCGGGCAGTGGTATGCGGATCTCGTCGGCCATCCGCTGCCCTTCACGTTCGAGGGGCTGCTCTTCGCATCGATCCTCTATAGCCTTCCGTTTGCCGTTCAGCCCTTTGCCGCCGCCTTCGAGCAGGTGGATCGACGGCTGATCGAGGCGTCGTGGACGTTAGGCGTTTCAAAGCTCTGGACGTTCATGAAGCTCATCGTGCCGTTGTCCGCTGGCGGCATCATTACTGGCTTTGTCCTGAGTTTCGCGCATACGCTGGGCGAGTTCGGCGTGGTGCTGATGGTAGGCGGCAATATCGAAGGGGTGACGCGGACGGTGTCTATCGACATCTATGATGAAGTGCAGGCACTTAATTACGCCGGGGCCGCCAAAACCGCCGGCTTTCTGTTGGTCGTGTCGTATCTCGTGTTGCTGGTGGTGTATGCGATGAATCGGAAAGTCTGGGCCGCATGGCCGCAGAAATAAGCATCGACATCTCGAAAACGTATGCAGGCCGCGCTCGCATTCGAGCGTGTATCGCCTACCCGGTGGAGGCCTCCACGGTCCTTATTTTATTCGGGCCGTCAGGCTCCGGCAAATCAACCATCCTTCGCTCCGTGGCCGGACTCGAATGGCCGGAAGAAGGGCATATCCGGTTCATCTCCCGGACCTGGCTGGATGTCAGGTCGAACATCAAGCTCTCGCCGCAAGACCGTCACGTCGGTTACATGGGGCAGGACTATGCCCTGTTTCCTCACTATACCGTGGCCGGGAACATTGCTTATGGCCTGAGCGAGATGCCGGCTGCCGATAAGCAGGCGCGGGTGGAAGAAATGGTCCGGCTCTTTCGGCTCCAGGGATTGGAGCGAGCGAAACCTCGTGAATTGTCGGGTGGCCAGCAGCAGAGGGTTGCGCTTGCGCGGGCTGTGGCGCCACGACCACAACTACTGCTGCTGGACGAACCTCTCTCGGCTCTGGATGGCCCCACTCGCCTTCAGCTGCGCGGAGAACTGCGAGGGTTACTGCGGCAACTGGCATTGCCCTCTATTATTGTGACGCACGACTGGGCGGAGGCGCTGACGTTGGGCGACCGTATCGCTGTCATTGCCGATGGGAACGTCGTCCAGACAGGTCTTCCGCAGGAGGTCTTTTCTCGTCCAGCCAATGCGGAAGTGGCGCGAGTGGTTGGCGTGGACACCGTGGTCCAGGGGCGGATCCGACACTCGGCGGAAGGCCTCACCACGGTCGAGGTGGGATCGGTGTCGCTGAGGGCGGTTGGAACGGCCGAGGAGGGCCCGGATGTATTTGTTTGTATCCGAGCGGAGGATGTGACAGTCGAGCGGGCCGCATCCGGTGAAACAAGTGCGCGGAACCATCTGCCAGGTACGGTTCATCAGATTGACTCACTCGGAGCGTTGGCTCGGATTACGCTCGACTGTGGATTTCCGCTCACAGCCGTCATTACGCGGACCGCGCTCAGCGAGCTGGGATTGTCCGTTGGATCGTCGGTTCGCGCCGTATTCAAGGCCGGCTCAGTGCACTTGATTACACGGCAGTAACTGATCCATTCACCTACAGTCCCAGGACCATAAATAGCCTCTTGACACGCCCTGACTGCGTGTGTAACCATTGGCTACGTCATGACGTCGCATGATTTAAAGCGCATCCGAGAAGGATTAGGCCTTACCCAGCAAGAGCTCGCTGAGGCACTGCATACGACAAGGGTATCTATCGCCCGTTATGAAACTAACACCCGGCGGATTCCGGGGATGGTGCGTGTCGCTTTGGAGCAGTTGCAGCGACAAACCGCCATTCCCATGGCTGGACTGGTGGCCGCGGGCTCGCCCATCGAAGTCGTTCCCCAAACGGAATTGGTCGATGTGCCACCGAGTATGTTGCGGGGCGGCGATACGTTCGCCCTGCGGGTGAAGGGCGAGTCCATGAAAGACCACGGCATTCTCCCGGGAGACCTGATCATCGTTAAGAAACAGGAAACGGCAAAGAACGGTCAAACCGTTGTGGCGCTGATCAACGGGGAGGCGACCGTGAAGACCTATTTTAAAAGAGATACACATATTGAATTGCATCCGGCCAATGCAGCCATGGATCCAATCTTTGTCCGGCCGGCGGACGAGTTTCATATTGAAGGTCTTGTCATCGGCGTCATTCGGCATTGTGCTGTCTAACAGGAGGTTTCGATGATGCGAGCATTGAGCAATGCAAAAGACCGCTTGTGGGAACTGGAACGGACGGTGAGCGTCCTGAACGGGCAATTACGTGAAATGCAGTCTGAGTTGCAACAGACCAAAGGTTCCACCACTAAAGGGCGGCTATGGGGGAATTGGATACGGCAAGAGCGGATCTATATGTCGGCGGTGTGCAATCGGCGGATCCGGCCTAACACCAAGGTGACACATCATGCGTCCGGCACCTCTCGATAGGAGACCTCTCGATGCGGGATCGTGCGGGGATTGCGGAATGCTCGTCCCGGAACGCCTTGAATGCCTGGATGCCATGACGCATTCACGGCTGGCGCTGTGCGAACGGTGCTGGAACGTGTTTCGTCAGCGGCAGATGTTCGCCGGTGGATGTTGCGACTGAACGGAGGATGACATGTCGGCCAGCGAAGCAACAACGGACATGACGTCACTGCTATGGGCAGGTGCGGAGCGCCGTCATAAAACAAAACGGCGATCCGGAGCGCACTCGCCCCAGGACGGTCGCGGGTATGCGCGGCTTCCCATCAATCCGCGAGACCGTCTGGTGATGTTGTACGGTCACCCGCTAGTAATTCATTTGGCGTTACAGGTAGCGGCAGACCGGGCGCTCTCCGGCGATCCGTTGATCTATCTTGACGCGGCGCATACGTATGACTCCTTGGTCATCGGTCGAGTTGCCAAAGCCCGCCGGCAACCGCCGCGGAAAGTATTGAACATGGTTCACGTCGCGCGTGCATATAGCTGGCATCAGATGGAGCGTTTGGTGTCGCATTGCCTGTCTGACGCACTGGCCCGCTACGGGGCTCGCACCGCCGTCATTGCTGGTCTGTTCGAGGTCCTGGCTGAAGAGCAGGCCTCCGATCGAGACATCGCGCGGATGAGTGACCGTTTAGCCGAATCGATCGAAGGCTTGACCGAGAAAGGATACTCGCTGTTATGTCCCTGTCCTTCCATACCCATGGAAACGTCCGTCGGCCACCGGTTGTTCATTCGACTGCAAAATCTGGCCGATCGCCGTATCCTTGCAAAAACAATTGAAGGCCAGGTGGAGTTTGAAGAGGACGCACGACACGCCAACGGTACTTTGTACGACGGTGCCGGCTCGTAGTGTGTTTGCATGCCATCCTCTGCTTTGAAAGCACCCCTCGTTGGCCAGCCATGGTCGGCATAGATAGATCGGACTTTAAAGCGGTGTGGTTAATGGACCTGTTCTATCCGTCGCCTAGCCTGCGTTTCTTCGGCTCGGTTGGTTGGGCGGCGTTGAATGATCGTAGCGTTCGCCATAAGTTCCTATAGTCTACGCGCATCAGTATTTTCGTTTTAATCGTCCATCTCGGATCGAATAACCGCGGCGATATGCATCGTCCCCGTCCACCGGCTGCCCTCTCTCGCGGGTGATTTCTTCATGCCGCATGATCTCAGGCAGCGGTGGATTCAGCGCTGGGATTAAGAAAAGATCGTGAGGCCGATGACGTCTCGGATGTTCCGAGCATCGAACCGCCCGCTGCATTGCTCAGAATATCTGCATTTAAGAGGGACGTTCTACATGACCGGCGTAGAGCCGCGGTCTAGAAGCGCTGGCTGGGGCCGGTAGTCAGGATGGATGGTGGGCCTAGAGGAGACGGCTGCAAGCGGGGGCCTTTCCGGTGTTGACGCGTCAGCGAGGTAGGGGTTTTGGTCATGTCACGTCACTCAGACCGCGTGCTTACTCTCAATCGCATACGTACCACGCAGTTCAGTGAAGTCAGTGAGCCAGTTCATACCTGACCACGATGAGCAGTTGTTCCAAGCTCAGCGGCTTCTGTAACGTCTGCCGGGCGCCCAGGAGCTTTGCCACATCTAAGGTATCGGCTTTTCCTGGTTCGCCTGACATGGCAATGACCTTCATATTCAAGAAACCCAGAGTCAGTTCCAGGATTAAATCCAACCCATTCATTTCAGGCATCGCAATATCGGTGATCACCAAATCCACGGAGTGATTCCGGCAGAGTTCCAATCCCGCGCGTCCGTTCGACGCTTCTAAGACCGTGTAGGATGCTTCTTCTAAAGTCCTGCGGAGCAACTTGCGGATGGATTCTTCGTCGTCTATGACCAAAATCTTTGCCACAGCTAGCTCCCCGTTAATTCAGGATCCGTTACGCTTCAATGACCGCAGAACGTGTTAAGCCGCTAACGCTGCCCAAGTATTGTGGGATGTGTTCGGAACCGTTTCTTCTTGTCTCTCACCGGGTGATTCCGGTCTAGCTTGCCGCTGACGGTTGGCGAGCATGACGGAGTCCACGGCATGGCCACAGTTCAGACAACGCCATGCGCGTAGCCACATCCCTTCAAACGATTCCTCCATGTCCAAAAAACTATCTTGAAGCATGAATCCTTGGCACCGATCGCATTTCATGTTGGCCTCCTTCTTCTGCTCTGAAGAGAAGTGTAGAAGGCCCAAAGCTGACCTGTAAGACCAGGAGGAAGTACTTCCGAAGAGGGATCTGAAGTCTGCGAGTGCCCAATATTGGCAGTGCTTAGTTCACAAAGCGTGCAGACACATGACGACGCTTAAGAGTGAAAATGGAAAAGCGGAGGATGGAGCGTAACTCCGTAGTATGGGGTCGGCAGGTGCATGGCACTCGCCTTGCAGAAAGGCACTTCGCCAAAAGAATCGAATTCTAAAAGACAATCAACGAGGAGGGTATCGCATGGTAACGGTCATCTTATTCGGTCTCGCCACTATGACAGCGTTGGTATGGACCGTGACGTCCACTATGGCGCTGGAGATTGCCGCGGAGAAGCGGCGCGTAGCAACGCCGTTTCAACATAGCCTTCCCTCCAGCACAGCGGGTACTGGAAAGGCGCCTGTTGCTGCGTAGCGTCGTACGGTTAAGGAACATCGTCTGCACGGGCGTGAAACCCCGAAGGAGACCGTATGCGAAAACCATCTGAATTGGTCATGGCTGGAATGATGGGTGTGGTTATGCTGCTTGGACAGGGATGTGCCACTCTATTTGGCTCTGAGACCGGTACGGATGACAGGGTTCAAGAGGAACAGATTGACGAGCCGGCAATCATGTACGTTCAACCGCCAAATGCTTTTCTGCCGAAGTCCCTCAGCAAACCGGCGGTGCGAGCGGAGTTGTCGGCGCGTACTGCGACGGGGTTCGGTCAAGAGACGTTGTCCGATGTGCTGTTTAACTTCGATGAATCCAGCATCAGAGCCGATGCGTTCCCTTTATTGGATGCGGCTGCAATGCGCCTCAAACGGGATGGTGTCTCGCAAGTGGTTCTTGAGGGCCGTGGCGATGAAGCAGGTACAGCAGCATATAACATTGTACTGGGTGATCGGCGGGCGAAGCGTGTGAAGTTGTATCTTCAAGAATTAGGACTGCTCTCGGTCAAGTTGAAAACGACAAGCTATGGGAAGGATCGCCCGCTGTGCGACGAGCATAGTCGCGAGTGTTGGCAGCGGAACAGGAGCGTTCATTTTGTCGTGAAAGAATCGAGATGACTGAGCGTGAAGGGTATCGGTGAAATCTGGCGTTGGTAAACAATTGACAGGATCGCGGCTGACTTAGTTTTTAAGGAGATCGCGCTGCAACTGCTCGAGCTGTTTTCGTAGTTGTTGAAGATCCTCTAGAGTGGCATCCAAGCCCTGGTCTGCGGGATGGGGTGTCTCATCCTTCCCGGCAAGATCAATCGCCCTCTCCTCCAAACGACGACGTTCCGCTACGAGCATGTCCGTCACATGCCGCTTAAATCCCTGAATCACCACCGGCGGTTGTCCTATCTCTTCATGTTGCTCATCTCGCGGCGCTCGTAAGGCAGTCACCATGCGACCGAGGTCCTGTGTCCGTTCCCTCAGTTCTAACTTCGTCTGTTCCGTGACTGCCCATTGATGCTGAAGGAGACGCTGATAGTTCATGATCAACCATGCCAGGACCCAGAATGTCCCACTCCCGATGATGCGATTGGTTAACGCAAGCTCCTGAGGCACCAGCGGAGCAGAGAGACCATAATCAGCGATCATCAAGACAGTGCATAAAGCAGCCGTTACAAGAGGGGCATAGGGTGCCGTAAGCCAGTAAGTCAGTCCGATGGGGAGGACATAGAGCAGCCAAGGCGTGAATCCCAAGGCCATACGAGTATCTACCGTGAAAATGGCGAGAAGGAGAATGCCGATCCCAATCGATAATGGGAGTTGTTCGGCCAAGCCGGTTCGCCGCGAGTGGTTGTCGTCCGATACCTCAAGATGACTGATTGAATGGCTGTTCACAACGGGCGGGATGCTAAGCCGCGGCTAGGGGAACTGTCAAGAAAGGATATGTCTATTGGATCGACAATGCTGTCGCGGCGTATTTCGGTACGGTACGCATGTGTCTGGTCCTCACTGACCTGATACAGAACGGCAAGAGAACGCGCTTTGAGATACAGGAACGGGCAGCTATTTCACCATCACTCACCGCGCAACCCTTGTATCGCTGTTGCACCAATCTCGCCGCCATCGGAAGACGCCGGATAGCCAGGACCGCGTTTCATCAATGGTAAGGTCGTCTCAAAAATTTGGGGCGGCTCTATGTGGGTGTCTCTACACGTGGGAGGATTGTGATGCCGACACTCACGGGACTGTGCTCCGGAATGGCACGCGCGAGGTGGGGCGCTTCCTTACAGGTCTTGCTTGCCTGACCGAGCCCGTCTCGCTTGCTGATGCAAAGATCTTAGATGGATGGACGAACCGCTTCTCATCTCACACGAGTCCAATTGGTCCCCCCCGGTGGGACGTCGGTGGAAGACCCGCCTTGGTGCGATAGTTGTCTTGATATATTTTGAAGGTCGCAATTGCGATCCCAAGGAGGATCGGTCCAAGGAACAATCCGATAAACCCAAAGTAGGCCAGGCCTCCTAATGAGGCGAAGAAGAGGAATAGGACGGGCAAATCGGCTCCCGTGCCGACCAGGAGCGGCTGCAGGAAGTTATCCATTAACCCGACGAGCCCCACGCCGACGGCTATCATGACCAGCCCTTTCCATAGTGCCCCAGTCCAAAAGAGATATGCAGCCACCGGCCCCCAGACCAGCGCTGTGCCGCCAAACGGCAGAAGAGAGAGAAGGGCGCTGAGCGAGCCCAGGAAGACAGGGAAGGGGACAGCGAGTGCCCAATAGGTCAGACCGGCGACGATGCCTTGCGCGAGCGCCGTCAGCAACGTCCCGCGCACGACGGCAACCATCGTCTGATTGAGCCGTTGGAAGATGACGGCTTTGTAACTCTCGTCAATCGGAATGGTGTCATAGAAGGTGCTATAGAGACGGCGCCCGTCACGAAAGAAGAAGAACAGCGTAAACAACATGATCAGGAAATCGGTGAGGAGTTCGAAGGTATTACTCGCCAGACCGCCCGCACCGGTCAAGAGCACGCTGCTGACCGCCTTGCTTCCTTCAAGCAGTGAACCCTGCAGATCGCCATAAGCCACGATAAACTGCCCGAGTATGCTTTGCGATAGATTGCCGATGAGGGGAAGCCCTGCCACGAACATTGGCAACCGTTTGAGCCCTCCGCCTTGTACCCAGGCGAAGGCCGTCTGATACGCATGCACAGTTTCCGTGACCGCGACAAAGGCGAGGTACGCGACCGGCAGGACCGCAACCAAGGTGACCGTCAAGGTGCTGAGCGCCGCTGCGATGGTTGTTCGCCCTCCGACGAGCCGTGCCAGATAGCGATAGATCGGATAAAACAGACGTGCCAAGATGAGCGCCCACATGATTGGCGTGAAAAATGGCGCAAAGATCAACGCCAGCTGATACAGCAGCAGTAAGCACAAGACCAAAAAGGTCGTTGATAGTACTTGTGGGGGCATCAAGCTCTGTGCAGTGTCGTTAATTTCTGAAGGGCAAGCGGACGTTGCATGGTATGCATCGCCCGGCGCGGTCTCCATGACTGCAGACACAGACTCCCCCGGCTAGTGAGTCGGTTCATGCCGCCTGACGTTCCGTGTCTCTGCGCCCCGGGCGTCGTCGTAACGGCTTTGCGCCTGGGGATCCGGATCCTTGATTCGAGGGGTTCCGTTTGTACAGCCATCCGGCTACGAGCCCGGCCGAAACCACCATGCCCACAAGCAGCCATGGTCGCTGAGCTGCCAAGACAGCTGGCTTGAACTGTGCCGCGGTGAGGTGCACCACTCTCGCGCCGGTATCTTTCACCTGTACCATGACATCATGCGCGGCCATCTTCGTGCGCACAACGGTTTCGTCAACACGCTGTTCAAGCAATCCAATTTTCTCCGAGAGTGCCACACGAGTCACCAAGATCTGTCTCAAGTCGTCTTCAATATCGGTTGTCCTTTGCTGTGTCTGCCGGTGTACCGCCTTCGAGCGCACTGGTGGGAAGGCTTGTTTGACATGTGCCCACTCACCATCCCCTGATTGCTCTGGTCTTGCGGCCTTCGAAGCCAGTTGGTCGGGCGGCGTCGCTTTCTTCGGGTCAATTATATCGGCTTCCTTGGTAGGCACGATCTGCCCGCCGCGTCTATTAGCATAGACCTGTGTGAACTCGGCACCATATAGGAGAATCTGGGCCGAGTAGTAGACCCACACGAGCAGGATGACGAGCGACCCCGCCGCCCCGTATCCCGAGCCGGGATTGCTTTTGCCGAGATATAGGCCGATGGCGAATTTTCCGACAGTAAACAAGGCCGCCGTGAGCGCCGCGCCGACCCAGACATCTCGCCAGGCCACATGGGCATCCGGCAGAACTTTGAAGATCATCGCAAAGAGGCCCGTAATTACGATGAAGGACAGCAGCACATTGATCGCCTGTAAGACCAACTCAGGGAGCGGGAGCAGGCCACCGAACCATTTGCCAACGCTCGATACGGCCGCAGTCAGCAGTAGGGACACCAATAGGAGAAAGGCGGTTCCCAGGACCGTGGCCATCGAAAGAAATCGGCTCCGAATATATCCCCAAATCCCGAGGCCTTCTTTGGGCTGGAGGCCCCACACGGTGTTGAGGGCCGACTGTAACTCGCCAAAAAAACCCGAGGCGCCTAGCAGAGCGGTGCCGACTGCGATGATCGTCGCTAGAATTCCCGTGGATGGTTCATCTGCTCGCTGAATCATGTCTTTCAGCGTGGCTGCACTTTGTTCACCGACCAAACTGGCGATGTGCTGCATGATGGCCCCTTGGGCGGCATCTTGGCCGAACACCAGTCCGATAACGGCAATTATGATGATCAGCAGCGGGACGATGGAAAACACGGTGTAGTAGGCGAGGGCGGCACCGAGCCGGGGAGCACGATCGTGGCTCCAGTCGGAGGCGGCCTCCTTGAGGAGAGGCCAGAGCGTTGCGGGCCTAAGCGAGCGAAGCACGGCATACATCTCCATGGAATATCTCACCCTCAGAGGATAACGGGAATGTGGGATGCAATATAAAGACCGCTCGCGTGAACCACTGAGGCTTGACCGGTGCAGATAAGTCCAGGCCCTCTCTGTCTTCTTCGCTATGTTCGCTTGTATGGATAGCGACGTCTGTTTCTATATAGCGGAAGAGATCATCGCTCATATCCTTGCATACACACCGCACTCACTGGTCCCTGTCCCTGGCCACACCTGGCAAGACATGTTCTCCATCTATAGACAGCTTGTCTTTAGTGTGGCCGAGAATGAGCGGTGCTTTGATCTACGATGAGCCGCCATGTGTGTTCATTCATCGACTTGTCCATAGAGGCCGGAGTCCTGAGAGGCCTGCGTCCTGGCTGTCTCCCGCGTACTGCCTGGTTGCGTATGAAGCGTTCCATCGATGTGAGATGTGACGCCAAAGGCGTTAGGCATGATGCGCTGACATTTTCTTTCATTCATTACTGCTTCACTCACCCACTCACCTCTCACTTTCCCTTTGCCGGCGGGTAGCACCGCGAGGGTCCTTCATGAATACGGGGCAGGCTCCGCGTTGTGGGCTCTGGTCCTAACGGCGATAATTTGAATATGTATTACCCTGATGAAAGGAAGTGCTATGCACCAGTTGGCTCATAGAAGGCCCCGTGTACGAACCGTCCGTTCAATGATGGCAGTCACCGCGCTTGCCGCTTTTGCCGGGATGGGATGCCAAGCGGCTTCAGCGTCCGGGCAGGGGCACGGCATGTCCCAAGGTGCCACCGCCTGGCGAGTCGCGAATACCGCTCCATCGTCCTCCGCAGCTCCCGATGGGACCTATCCACCGCCCCCTCAGCAAGGTTCGATCGAAGAGTCCCTGCTTCCGGGAACTCCCAGCCCCTCCGCTGCGCCGAGCCCGAAGCGGCCGTCTTCGGCGAAACCGTCCTCGACTGCGATAGCAGCTCCGTCCTTCGACAGGCCTACGACAATTCCGATCATTGAAGAGCAATTACAGGTCGGCACGCGGACCATTGAAGGTGATACCGTCAGCATCACAATCAAGCCGATCGAAATCCCGGTGCGCGAGTCGGTTCAGCTCAGAACCGAGCACATTGTGGTGGAGCGCGCACAGGGGAACGGGCGCCCGATGGAAATCGATGAGCATGCCTTTGAGCCAAAGACCATTGAGTTGACGGAGATGACAGAGGTTCCGATGGCAGCAATCCGACCGGTGGTGACCAACATGGTGACGATTCGCAAAGAGAGCCGGCAGCGGACAGAGCACGTGCAGGACCAGCTGCGTGGGAACACCGTGGACATCGTTCGAGAGCCTCAGCTGGCTCCCGAAGCCCGGAAAACGACCACGGTGGTGCCTACCGGCGAACTCAACACCACGGTTAGCAAGGCAGTCGAGAACACGTTGCACAATAATGTGAGACTCCCAGCCTCGATCGCTGAAGTGAAACAAGACCTGATGATCGACAAGCGGGAGGTGCCCGAGGCCATCGTCCGGGTACAGATCCGCCCGACCGCACGCCCCGTCGAGCAGGCGGTTTCTCTGCGTGAAGAATATGTGGTCGTCGAGCGCGCGCCAGTGACCACCTCGACGGGTGACGTGCCTGCCGATGTGTTCAAAGACAAGACGTTCTACGTCAAGACCCAAAAGGAAGTGCCGGTAATCACGAAGCGACCAGTGCTGAAGGAGATGCTCACCATCCGCAAGGATACTGACACTCAGCAGCGCACGATCGAGGCCAAACTCCTCGAAACATCGGTGGCTCTGGCGGATCCGTTACCGCAAACGGCTCGCTAAACCTCTCCAGGCTCAAGGGCCGGTTCACGGCCCTTGAGCGCCGGCGGTCGACTTTGTGTACCGCACTATCAGGGCCCGGGAAAGGTCTTGGCGGTTCCTACATCAATGGTCGCCTCACGCAGACCTCCCTACGAGTGAGGTGTCCCCGATAAGCGTATAGGACCGCGTGGCGCACTCACCCACGTTGGACCCGCGTCTTCTCGCTCGATCCCTGAGCACCAGAACTTGGGACCGTCCGAATAGGGGAGAGGTAAGACTCGAAAGTGCCCTACCCGGACAGCATCTTGAGGACTGCTTCGATTCAGCCACTCTCGCATTCTCCCACGCGATGTGCTTAAGGCGACGTAGACACCAGGTAGTACCCAGGACTACTAGGGGTTCGAGCAATCTCAATTGCTGACAAGATCAAGCCCTGTCCCCGGCGTTGCAATGCTAGGAAACCGTATCGATCTTTTCCCCTGGACCGCTTGCTTAATGGCCGAGTGCAACCGGTCGCAGGCAGCTTCTTTGGGAATCAGCGCCGTCGCGCCAGCTGCCATCATGGCTGTGTGGTGGTCTGGCTCTGTCGTGACGGATAGCCCAATGACCGAAATGCGCGGATGGCGTGCCTTGATCCGGGCCGTCGCTTCAATTCCATTCATGCACGGCATACTAATGTCCATCACGACGATGGTGGGCAGCAACATCTCTACAGCGTCCACCGCCTCTTTTCCGTTGCTCGCCTCACCGACAACGATCATGTCGCCATACCCTTCCAAGATCCGTCGTAAAGCCTCACGGACCAGGGCATGGTCATCCACCAATAGCACAGACATGAGCATGAGTGGGTGATGCTTGGGACGGGCGCCCCTGACATCATGCACCACCTGCTCTCCTAGGTATGGGAGTAATAGTTTCTGGTCAATAAATGCCGTCACGCCCAGTTCCCGCGCTTGCTTTTTCGTGACGGCAGTGCCAGCTACCGTAATAATGACGACAGGCATCTCGGTATCGATGCCGCGTATGTTTCGCAGCAGCGTAATCCCGTCCATGTCCGGCAATTCGATGTCCAGCACGGTGAGATCAGGTCGTTCACGGAGAAACAAATCCAACCCCATACGCCCGCTCTCAGCAGGTAGCACTTCGCTCCACTCCAGTATCGTGGCCAATAGATCGAAGATTCGCGGTTCATTATTAATGACCAGGATCTTGTCCATATGCCCTCCCTAGGTATTCACCTGCCATGTCCAGGCGAATCCAGTATGTGGGCGCGGCTATCACTAGACAAGATGGAGCTTCCCCTTACGTCTGATCATCGGCATATAAAAAGATCCACGGATTCATGCTTTGGGCACGACGCTTACGGAGGACAATGCGATGGAGAGGCATGCTATTGGTAGCACCTTACTCACCTCACCTGCATGATCCCCCGATTGCATCGAGGTACAGGAGCCCGTGGAACCTGCGGTGCTACGTTTGCGATGGCGTATGAGCTGAGTCATAGGGCATGACATGACTTCGCGCGTGACGGAATGCATTGCCGCGTTGCTCCTGCCTAACGGCACAGCGCTGGTCCGACGCTATGCGCATCCGACGCCTCGTACTTGCAAGAGCCGGTCAAGAAGGTTTTACGTTTCGGAAAGCGGGATGCCGTCACTGAATCTGATGAAGGCTCGATGGAAGGTAAGAACTGGAACAGCTGGACTCGACGGAGACGTTAGAAATTATCAGTTCAGTTGGAACCGCCGGACTTGGAACCGGAAAAGCTAGAAAGGTGAGCGAGAGCCGATGAACAGCCGACTTATGAGCTCTGGTGTTGTAAAGGTGCTATGGTGGCGGTGACCCGGATTGAACGGGTGACCCGCGGCTTATGAGTCCGCTGCTCTACCAACTGAGCTACACCGCCACGCGCCTCGGCAAAAAGACCGCGAATGATACCTGACGAGAGGATGAGCTGTCTAGAGACAGAAGGTTGTGCCGCCCTGCGCCACTAACCGAATCCATAGGAGGGCGTTTATCCCTGAGCGGGATCAGACGGACCTCTGAACGGACGCCCTGGAATCTGTTTCTGCCTTAGCATTTTTGTGAAGTAGGTACGCTGGAGGCCCAACTCTTCGGACGCTTTCGTCTGATTCCAATCGTTGCGCCTCAGTGCATCCTCCAGTATCTTGCGGCTGTACGCGTCCATTTTCTCATGATACCCGCGGAGTCCGGCCAGCGGATCGTTCTCCGAGGTGTTGGACGACGGTGACAGGCTGGAGAGGTGGAGGAATTCCGGCTCAATGAGGTCGCCGGCCGTCAGCACGGAGGCCCGGGTCAGCACATTTTCTAGTTCACGGATGTTGCCCGGCCAACTATAGCCCGTCAAGAGGCGCAGCGAGGCGTCGCTCAACCGGCACCGCTTCTGCAAGCCGAACTTGCCCGGGCGGCTCAAAAAATGCTCGGCTAGCGCAGGAATGTCATCCACGCGTTCACGTAGCGGCGGCAGCGTGATGGAAATGACCTCGAGCCGATAGTAGAGGTCTTCACGAAACGCACCTTGCTTGATTGCTTGCTTGAGATCCCTGTTCGTGGCGGCGAGAAACCGGACATCCGTGCTCACGGGTTGCGTGCCGCCCACGCGGTAAAATGTTTGGTCCTGAAGGACACGTAACAGGTGACCTTGGGACGACAATGACATATCTCCGATTTCATCCAAGAACAGCGTGCCGCCTTCGGCAATCTCGATTTTGCCGGCCTCTCGCTTCACGGCTCCGGTGAAGGAGCCTTTCTCGTGACCGAAGAGTTCGTTTTCGAGCAAATCTTTGGGAATCGCTGCACAGTTGACTGCCACGAATGGCTTGGCGTGTCGGGGGCTCCATCCATGAATGGCCCGGGCGACCACCTCCTTGCCCGTGCCGGTTTCGCCCAATATCAAGACGGTCACTGTGGAGGCTGCGGCCTGCTTGGCGAGCTTCAGTTCCGCCAGGAGTTTGGGATTGTTCCCGATGACGGGGCCATAGCGCGCATCCAGTTCTTGTTGGAGAATCTCGACGCGCCGATAGAGCGCAAGTTGATGAAGCGCCTTATCGATGACGACGCTGATGTGATCGCCGGTGAATGGTTTTGTGACGAAGTCGGCGGCACCGAGTTGCATGGCTTTTACCGCCAGGTCAATGGTGCCGTAAGCCGTGAGCATCACCACGGGGGGGAGCATGCACCCGTGGGCCCAGCGGGAGGGCGCTTCGTTCTTGTGCGCCAGACTATGAAGCTGTTGCAGGACGTCGAGTCCGGAGAGCAGGGGCAATTGAATGTCGAGCAGCACCATATCGGGTTGCTCGTGCTGAATAAGACGCAACCCGTCCTTCCCGTTGTTCGCCGTCAGCGGTTCATGTCCCATCCAGGTGACGCGATTTTCAAGGGCCAGCACGATATCGGGGTCGTCATCGACAATAAGGATCTTGGCCTGCATGGAGCTCTCCCGGTCGATGAATCACGGCTGCTACGTTCCTCTCGGCTCGATATAGAGTCAGGATATGCAGACGGACGTGCCCACGGCTTCCGCGTTGTGCGGCTCACAGGGCAAGGTCACCACCACCCGTGTGCCCGTCGCGGGTGTGCTTTCCAGCCCGATCTTTCCGCCATGCATCATGACCAATGTCTTCGTAATGAACAGACCAAGCTGCGCACCCTGGGCCGTCGGCATTGGAGACGGCACTTTCGAGAACTCGTCAAACACCCTGTCAAGATACTCGGGCGGGATGCCGCATCCTGTATCGGCTACGCATAGGTTCACGAATCCGCCACAGGTGGCCTCGACTTGCACGGTGACCTGTCCGCCGCTCGGTGTGAATTTGACGGCATTGCCAATAAGATTCCACAGCACCTGCTCCAGTTTATCCCGGTCGCCCTGCAGGGCAGGCACATCCGAGGCCTGCACTTGGATATGTACTTGTTTCTCCGCGGCGACGGGTCGCAGGCTTTCCACCACGAGGACCGTGAGCTGGCGTAGGCAGATAGACTCCCGCTGGAGGAGTTCCTCTTTGTGAAGATCCAGCCGCGACCAATCGAGCAGCTGATTGATGATGCGCGTGAGGCGGTTCAAGTTATGCCCGATACGGGTCAGATACATGCGCTGTCGTTCCGTCAGGGTGCCGGCGACGCCGTCCAACATATTGTCGGCAAAGCTACGGATGGCGGTCATGGGAGTGCGCAGTTCGTGCGAAGCGACCGAGATGAACATCGAGCGTCGGCGGTCATGCTCCTGCAACCGCTCGTTCGCCATCGACAGCTCATGAGTGCGATCGCGGATACGCTGTTCGAGATGCTGAGTCAATTCCGTAAGCCGACTGTAGGCACGGGCGTTGTCGATCGCCGAGGCGACGTGGCTGGCAATGGTGGCGAGAATGGATAAGTCGTCTGCCGTGCAGGCCGAGGTTTCCCGATCGCCAGCCAGGAACCCGACCGTCCCGGTGCGCGTCTGGAGTGGGACGGCAACGAACGACGTGACACGGACCTGTCTGGCGAGCGCCAACAGGTCTGGATGCATGTGGGCAGCGAAGTCGTTCAGATCATGCACATGCACCGGCTTGCCATGGAGGAGCAGATCGGCCATCACGGTGTCCCCTTCTTGGATGGGAACCTCGATCATGCGTGCCGCCTCAGCGATGTCGGGGGACACCCCGGCGACCTGCGCCACATAGGCCGTCGGTTGGTCCTCCCGCCGAAGCATGAGCAGCATCCGGCCGAACCCTAGATTCGTCATTAGGAGTTGGAGGACCGTATCGAGCAACTGCTGCAAATCCAACGTGCTGGAGACCGCCGCACTCGTTTGATGCACGGCCGTCAGTTGGCTGATCTGCCGTTGAATGACCGTCAGATTCGCGTGGATGGCACGGTTTCGCTCGCGGAGCGTCCGTGTCATTGTGTTAAAGAGACCTGCGAGTTGGCCGACTTCGTCGTTCGACGTGGGAATCAGCGGTTGAGGATTCTCTCCTTCAGCCAACTGCCGGGCCACCGAGGCGAGGCTGCGTAGCGGAGTCGTGACGCGCTGCGTGAGGACGTGGGCTCCCACAATTCCAGCTCCTATGATGAAGGCCGTCAGGATGAGGGCATTGCGGATGACGGAGAGCAGCGCCTGCTTCGCCTGGGCATCACTGAGGCCGATTTGCAGGGTGCCCTGCACTCGTGCCGGGAGAGGCTCTGACCGTGCCGTGCCTTCTTCGAGTTCCAGCGGCAGGGGCGACAGCGAGGGATCGGTCGCGGCGCGTCTGAGGACCGGCATGGCGACGTCATAGATCTGCGCCGTAATCGAAGGCAGGGTAGGGAAGCCGTCAGACGAGTCGACGCCCGTCACGAAAATATTGTCGCTGGACAGCTGCACCGGCGTAATGAGGGGCACGGTCACCGGTGCTTGATACAATCGGAGCGCGATGTGCTCGTCCGGATAAAAGCGCCGTTCCTGCGTGAAGGTGAGGTTGCCGGCAGATTCCCGCACGAGCTTGTTTTGCTGGGCTAGAATCATGCCGTCGGTCCCTCGGATGACGACATACACGACATCGTCAACTGCGATTAAACTCTCCGTGAACTGTTGCAGCGACATCCGATCTTCGGCGATCAGGGCGCCATACCGGAACTGACCGTTATTGACGACGCTGGTGACCAGGATCCGGCCCAGTTGGTGGAGGCTATCGGTCATGAAGACTCGCCGGCTCTCCACAAAATGCCAGCTCAACGTGGAACAGGTGAGGATCAAAATGAGGGCAAAAAACACCACGAATTTTGTGCGCAAGCTCACAAAACGCAGTGGGAGAGATGAGTAGGCCGACCTCATGAGGGGCCTCAGTCAATAGGTTTCGTCGATCAAGCTGTTGAGTTCAGGCGGCACGGCCACCCCCAGAAATCGAGCGGTCTTGAGATTGACCGAGATGGTCAGCCGGCCAATCGGCATCGGACGGAGAGGATTGATGCGCTCGCCATCCAGAATACGTTTCGCCAGCACACCCGTTTCACGCCCGACTTCGCCATAATTCACTGAAATGCCGAGGAACCCACCAAGTCGGATGAACTCCGCAGAGAACCCGATGACGGGCACATGTTCGGCGAGCGCCGACTGGATCAGAAAGTTGATGGACTCGTTGGTTAAGACGGTAGAGTCGGTCAGCAGCCACAGCGCTTCTGTTTCGCCGAGCAGTACACGGAGCTGCGAGGGAATCTCTTTCTCCGTACTTACTGGGTATCCCAGGAGCGTCATACCAATGGCTGCGGCCTGCTTTGCCGCCTCTTTGACCTTGGACGCGCTCTTGGTCGGATCATAGAGAACGCCGACGCGGTGGATGGAAGGCAGGAAGGTATGGATCAGTTTGAGCTGCCGATCGGTGGTCACCTCCAGCATCGTGCCCGTCATATTGGGCGCAACGAGATGGTGCTTCAAAGGGTCCAAAATCATCATGTACACAACCGGGGTGTCGACAATCTCCATTTTCGCAGCCAACGCCGCTTTGAGACCGACCGCGAGCACGAGGCCCGGATCGGATGCGCGGATCTTACGGGCCAGTTTTTTGCCCAATTCAAAATCACCGTGCAAATCATACTGGGTGTAGAGAGCGCCTCTAGGACCGGTTGATTTGAAGCCGGCCATGGCTTCTTGATACGCGGCGATATCCGACGAATTCAGAATGGCGATCTCGATGCCTGTCGCGGCCTCGGCCGGCCAGGAGAACAAGGCGCCCCAGACACACAATAGAGCTCCCACGAACCAGGCGGGCAACGGCCTCTCGCTGCCTCTTTCTGACCACTTGTTGCCCGAATCACGCATAAAGTCGAGCCGGCCTGCGGGTCTTGGGTCTGTGTTGCTAGCACGCCATTCTACATTATGGGCTCAAGGCCTCGTTATATCGTTTCCCGCCGATTCGCGTATCCGCTGGACGCAATCGGCACAGCATACGCCGTTTGCCATGGTCGCTGGACCAGGCTTCCCGAAGCAAGAGATGTGCGAAGAAAAAGACGGATGGCGTACTGATAGCCTGGCTCTTCGCTGTGACGTGAGAAGGCAGAACGAACCGGAAAGTGGAGAACGCGCTTCGCTAAGACAGCGAGCGTGAAGAGTATGTGGGACGGCGCGACCGGCGAGGACGGCCCGGCTTAAGTGGCGACAGGCGTTGTGGAAAGGCGCCGCCATTCGCATGTTCCATTTCAGAAACGGCATCGTCGATCGCGTCCGCAATGATTTGAGCCAGCGGGCGCTCCTCAGTCCAATACACGGCATTGCGTAGACGTTCAATGAGTGGGACCGGCAGGAACACCGTCAGGCGTTGTCTGGGGTGACGTGCCGCCATGGGCTTAAGGGTAGCGTTGCCTATGGCTTCTACTACCGTGTGCGTATGTAAATGATCGGTCATGCGGCCACCTTTCTCGAAAAGTTCTGCGACTCGGACTGTCCTTCTTGCTGATTCTCTGTAAGGCCCTCATCTATTGAAGGGGTCGCGGAACGACCCTGTGTCAGGATGGCGCAGGTAAAGATCCACACAAATCCAACCATGGCGACCAGCAAGATCCAAAAAATCAGTTCTTGAGTCATGTCACTACCTCTCTTTCGTAACTTCGTCCCATACGTCGGGCCGATCGGGACACATCACATACAGAAAGCTCGGTCGAATCTAAGGTCTATCAGTGAAAGACGCATACCAACGCCTCCTTTGGCGTCGCCTCCTGCTGTTTACGATCCACTACGTGCAGTTTGGTGTATTCGAGCAGGCGCGGCTTCAGATAGTGGAAGCGGTGTGAACGACCTTCATATGCAGGCCGCATGTGACGTGCTCCCTGTCTCACTTTTTTATCAGCCAGAACAGCCCAAACATGGCAGAAGCGGAACGTTCCCGGAAACGGGTGGTTTGCAATCGCCGCACCAAGTTCGACTGCACAAGACGAGATGCCGGTAAGAAAGGGAAACATGGCTCTGGTCGCACGAAGGCTTCGGCTTGGCAACAGCGCGCTCTCTCCCCAAGGTGAGGAGCAAGCTGAATCAAAAAGAATACTAGCTGGATCTAATAGGATTCGAGCCACAGGCATCGAAAAACAGGCGTTCCTACCTTGGTCTTGGCAGGGCTCTGCACTGGTGGATGAACGGTAGAGAGACACACCATCCGGTCGCCCTTCTAAGGAATCATGGTGTCTGCGATGATGTCGATCAATATGCGGTCTGGAGAGATTCATTGCCGGCATGTTCTTCATCAGTTCTTCATCACCCGCGTGATGCGTTCGGTCGGGCTGCAGACAGGCTCTATGAAACGGCCTGAGTCAGTCCAGGTGCAACGACTCCAGGAATGACACCGGCTCAGACCGGTCGTTGCCCAATGATCCACGGTTTGTACGGCTGAAGGAACCGCCTGTGTCTGATGGGGCGAGAAGGCCGTTCCCATGCCGCCGAATGTATGGGTGAGATTTCCCCTCATATATGTACGTCGAGCAACTGTGCCCGATGGCACTACGACGCTGTTGCGGTTCCGTATGGAGTGCGTGTCATCAGTCCTGCCAGATGAGTCTCACGAGGATATACAAAAATATGGCCATGAGCGTGTTACTGACCAGGAGAATGGCACCGTAGTCCATACCGTAGTCCATGATGGTCTCCTTGCATGTAATCCGCTGATTCGTCGTCCTTTTGACTGCGCTGGCCCTGTGCACGGGACGTTTTGCAATGGGCAGACCAGAGGATTGGTGATTGGCGCAGTACGTGCGAAACGACGCTGTGGCAGCCACTTTTCGGAGAAACCGTCGTCAGTGGACTAGGGTCGAGTCTTGCTGTGACGTACCCAAACGAATTCTTCTCTCGAATCAGATTGGATTCTTCAGGGCCTAACCGATCCTGTTGAGACCACATCCGACCGGGGCATTTGCTAGTCGTGGCCTGACCCTGCGCGGTCCAGAGTTGCGACATGAGCGTCATCGCCATCACGCAGCATCACGACATTGAGCAGGCCATCAGCCAAGCCTTAGGGTGCCTAGATCTTGGCGCGTCGTTCACCGGCAAGCTGGTGGCGGTCAAACCGAATGAAACCTGGGCCTCAGCGGACGATTGCACCGGCGTGACACAGCCTGACACGCTTCGCGCGGTCATTCGGCATATCAAGGCATGGTCACCGCGCGAACTCGTCGTGACAGGCGGCGCCGGCGCGGCGGAAACGGACGACGTGTTCCGGACCGCCGGCTTAATGGCCGTGGTCGAAGAGGAGGGCGTGCGATTCTTCGATCACAATCGACCGCCGTTCATCTCGGTGCCCCTCGATTATGGTGGGTCGACAGAGGTACGCGGCCCGCAACGAGAGGTGATGGTCAATCCGCAGGTGCTGAACTATGACACTCTCGTCGCGGTGAACCAGCTCAAGTTGCATGAGACGGCGACGGTGACGTTGGCGCTGAAGAACGTCGCAATGTCGTACCCGGCCGCCGACTATTACGGACATCCTCGTTCCGACCAACGACACCGGAATCACTTTTTTGACGATATGCATTCGTTTATCGCCGCAATGGCGCGCCGCTTTCCGATTGATCTTGCTGTGACGGTCGGACATCCCGCGATGATTGGGACCGGGCCGCTGGGAGGGCATGTCGTGGAAACCGGACTCGTCATTGCCAGTCCTGATGCGTTGGCGGCAGATGTCGTAGGAGCGCGACTATTGGGTTTCACTGTGCAAGCCGTACGACATTTGTGGGAAGCCGCTCAATTGGGGGTAGGGGAACACGATCTGGACCGCATGGAGTTCCGGCGATTGACACTGCGAGAAGCGATCGGGGCGTTCACCGAAGCGGTCTACGGCAAGCGCCTGACGTTCGACCACGCCTAAGCCTGCTGGTCGTCTCGGGCATTTGCTAGTCGTGACAGCATGCCAGGCCCTTCATAGTAGCGAGATCCGATGAAGCGAGAAGTATGGTCTATTCGGGACATGGAGACATGACCCTGCAATGACGTTTCGCATGAAGCCGGTGCATGACCAGGTCATTGTGATTACCGGTGCGTCGAGCGGCATCGGGTTGGTCACGGCTCGTGAGGCGGCCCGACGCGGCGCCAGCGTGGTCGTGACAGCCAGGAACGAGGCGGCGGTCACGAGACTGGCCCAGGAGATCGAGACAAGCGCCAGCGGCGAAGCGGCGGCGGTGGCAGCCGATGTGTCCGATGAATCCGCGGTTCGGCGAGTCGCGGAAGCAGCGGTGCGGCGCTTTGGACGGATTGATACGTGGGTGAACATCGCCGGGGTGTCATTGTACGGTAGGGCGGTCGATGTGTCGCTTGAGGACCAACGACGGGTATTCGAGACGAATTTCTGGGGCGTGGTGCACGGTAGCCGGATCGCCGTCGAGCATATGCGTGAACACGGGGGCGCTCTGATCAACATCGGCAGCACGCTCTCGGACGTCGCTGTGCCGCTTCAGGCTGCCTATAGCGCCAGCAAGCATGCGGTAAAGGCTTATACGGACGCCTTGCGCCTCGAACTGGAGCATGACCGTCTTCCCATTGCCGTGACGTTGATCAAGCCTTATTCCATCGACACGCCGTATATCCGGCACGCCAAGAACTATCTGTCTCATGAACCGGCGTACCCGCCTCCGGTGTACGCACCCGAAATAGTGGCCACCACCATCCTCCACTGCGCCGAGCACCCCGTCCGCGACGTGTTCGCCGGGGGAAGCGGGAAAGTCATGTCCGCCGCCCGATACCACGCGCCCCGGCTCATGGACAAGTTGATGCAGGCGACGATGTTCGATCTGCAGCAATCCGGTGAGCCGGAACGGGACCGCAGCAAGAACAGCTTGTATGGCCCCACGTCGGAATTGAAAGAACGAAGCGGTCATCTCGGCCATGTAGCGGAATCCAGCCTATACACCCGCGCTTCCTTGCACCCCGTGATGACGGGAACCGTGATGGCCATGGTGGGGTTGGCGCTGACCGCACTGCTCAGGAGCGGTGGGAACGGTCAGGCAACCGCCGCGGATTCCCGTCAGACCAGCAATCTGTTTTGAAAGAGTAGACGGTATCAATCGGCAGACTGGATTCGGCTACAACGCCACGATGGGATCGGCATTACGCGGAGCCGGTGCCGCCGGGCCGTAAACACCCTGTGGAGGTCATATGAAGCTGCACCGTTCGCCCGTCCTTCCCCTCTGCATCGTTTTTCTCGCAGCTGGAATCCTCTGGAGCTTTGTGTCGGACCGGTCCGGGCTGGCCCAGCCTACGCCCGAAGGAAAACGACAGCAGTCGCAGGCTGCCACCATCGAGGAGACCAAGAAAAAGGGTTTTGAGGGCGTCGATTTCAGCTATGACGTCTTTGGCGCCCCGCCAGGACAGGATCCACAGAAGTCGTTCGAGCAGGCCATGAAGAAGGATATGGCGGAGAAGCCGGATGTCATGGCGCAGCATCGGAAGCGGCTTGAGGAGCGGTATGATCTGACTTGCAAGCAGTCATCCGGGGTCGCCATGACCAAGGGAAAGCCCCAGCCGATCGGTCCCACCGTGAAACTGCCGGGAGGAGCGACCTGGGACGCGTTAGGGCGGTCGTCTGCGGATGAGATCAAAAGTCAGCGCCGCTTTCCAGCGGGGTTTGACCGTCTCCCGCATGTCAAACAGGCGGTCGGGGGACAGGTATTTCCGCCACTCCAGATCAAGCAATTCCCTCGGCTGGAACGGTTCGACGTCGACTTCGATGTGCCCGAATGCTTCCTTCCAGAGTTTCCTCCGCCGATTTTCCTGACGATCCATCCTGAGCTCGGCGACGTGTCGCAAGGCGAAGTGCTGCATGCTGAAAATTTCGACCGGCTTTTTCGCGGCCTGGTCACGCCCGCCCAGCTTGACGGGTTGCGGATGCTCGTGACGCAGTTTGCACAAGAAGAGTTCAACGCGACGCACGACCGGAAGTCGGCCAAGCCGAGTCTCGGCGTCACATGCTTGGACTGTCACGTGAACTTCCATACGACCGGCCAATTCCATTTAAATCCAGACACCCGCCCGCAAATGGATCGGCTTCGGCTCGACACGCCTAGTCTGCGTGGCATGTTCAACCAGCAGATTCACGGCTCCAAGCGGTCCATCCGATCGGTCGAGGACTTCACCGAGTTCGAGCAGCGCACGGCCTATTTCAACGGCGATCCGATTCGGGCCATGAAGAAAGGCATGAATATCATCGATCGTGTCCCAGTGGCTCATATGGGCCAGATGCAAAACATGATCGATTTTCCTCCGGCGCCGCATTTGGATCCCATGACCGGACGGCTGGACCGATCCAAAGCCACGCAGATGGAAGTGCGCGGTGAAGAGCTCTTTTTCGGCAAGGCGAAGTGCGCCGCCTGCCACCTGCCGCCTTCGTATACCGATCATCAAATGCATGACCTTCATCTCGAACGGTTTGGCGCGGCGGCGGATGGGCCGATCAAGACGTTCGTGTTGCGAGGCATCAAGGATTCACCCCCCTACTTTCATGACGGGCGCCTGCTGACGCTGGAAGACACTGTCGAGTTTTTCAACGTGGTCGGCGGCCTTGCTCTCGAACAAGAGGACAAGAAAGCGCTCGTGGCATTCATGCGTGCCTTGTAAGTCCGTGCCAGGACAGGCTGTCCAGGGTAAAAGACAGCCTGTCTGAAAGCCTGGACGGCGACGCCTAAAAATGGGCGTAAACCGACAGTTGGGCCCCGGTTGGCCTCCGGTCCGAGGTTTGCTCGTACTGAGAGGGGTCAAACATGAAAGGAGTGCGGCATGAACAAAATGGGCAGTCACGTGATTCTGGTGGCATCGGTAGTGCTGGCAATGGGACTGGGGGAGGTGTTTGCGGCGCAGGACTCCTCGAAACAGCAGTCGAAAGCGGGCGTACAGGACGCAGGTGGCGAGCGGGCAATCAGTGAGCCGACCGCCAATTTGTTGCCCGGTAATCGCCTCGTGCTCGGGCGTGTCAAGGAGATTCGAAGCGAGCAGATTGAAATCGATATCGGGAATCCTCAACCGCTGCATGTCCCACTCAAGTCGGCGCAACAGAAAGGGCAGACCTTCAAAGCAGGTGATCCCATTGTGGTGACCTTGAACGATCACAACGCCATTGTGGACTACCATGCGCCGGACGAAGCGTCTCACCATCAGGTGCTCCGTGGCAAGCTCAGCACCCCTTTGACCGTCGGGCTCGATAAAGCAGTGGTCGAGACGGATCAGGGGAAAAAGACCTTTACGGTGGCCGATCGAGCCAAGGCCAAACTGGAGGCGATCCCAGTCGGCGTAGAAGCTCTATTCATGGCGGATGAAACCGGCGAACTGGTGGATGCCCAGTTGGCGAGCCGAGAGGCGGTGAAGGCCTCGGGGCAGAACAGCAAAGCGAAGCTCAAAGGTGCGCACGCACAGGTGCGGGCGATATTCCACGGAACGAGTGAAGGGAACAAGATCAAGATCTCGGAAGAAGGCCGCGAACGACACGTGCCAACTCGGCCTCCGCTCCCCAAGCTCAAAGACCTCAAAGAGGGACAAGAAATCGTGTTGTTGATGGACGAGGACGGGTACGTCATGGAAATCGCGACGCCGGACATGAAGCCCTCCCGCTAAACGCAGACGGACGCGGTGGCTCGTTGTTGGGCAGAGGAGGCTGGTTCATGGATGCACAGACGGCCGATCAATCGTTGCTGAACCATATCCAGGACCTTGTGGCTCAGGAACATCGGCTCCATGCAGAGGCCGTGACCGAGGAAGAGCGGGCTCGTTTACGGACCGTGCAGGTCGAATTGGATCAGGCGTGGGATTTACTTCGTCAGCGACGGGCGCTCCGTGCGAGCGGCCAGGACCCGGATAAGGCCCAGGTACGGTCGGCGCAGGTCGTGGAGAAGTATGAACAGTAGCCTCGAGCGGGTCGTCCTGAGCACCGTCACCACGAGCTGTGCGGTCGCCGGGATGGCCGCTTGGCGGGGTCATGTCGAAGGCAACACCGCGTGGAGGCCGGTCAACGCGATCAGCCATATTGTCTGGGGACCAGCGGCCGGATGGCAGCGCCGGGTCACCCTGCGTTACACCGGATTCTGGCTGCTGCTGAACGGCGTCGCCTGTGCCTTTTGGTCCTGGCTGTATGAACGCTGCCGTCGGGTGACGACCGAGCCAAGGTCTGTGGCGAACGATGCGTTGGAAGCCGTCGGCATCTCGGCCCTTGCCTATGTGACTGACTACCACGTCGTACCGCGTCGGTTGACGCCAGGCTTCGAATTGAGCCTGTCGCGCCGCAGCTTTCCTTGGCTCTACGGCGCCCTCGCGATCGGTCTGATGATCCCGACTTGGCCTTTCGTCGCTCGCCGGTTATGGGATCGGGGATGAGCCATCAACCAAATCCATCCATGCGCTCGAGTTCCTCTCCGATTCAAACGAGCGGAAGTCGCCGGCTACGTGGTGTCACCTCGGTCGTAGCCGGGCGAGTGGCGGCCATGGATCTGCAATCCAAGGAGCATTGTTATGGATAGCACGCGTATAGTCCGTATGATAGGCCTCATCTTGCTGAGTAGCCCAGCCATGACCGGCACGGTTTTCGGGCAGGAGGCCATCCTTCCTCATGGCGATCCACGCCTGCGGGCCGATGCTCAGGAGAGCCAGCGCCGGGAGGAGATTCGGGATAAGCGACTCAAGCAGCAGGGCCAAGGGCCCAACTACCGCATCGAAGGCGAGCCCCGGCCATCGCCTGGTCCGCCGTCATCCGTGGAGTCGCATGGTCTGACGCGGCAAGACACCGGCATGGAAGATCCGAGCGTGAACCCCGGCCAGTCATCCGGCATGCGGAGCGTACGCGGCCGCATCATTAAGTCGGAAGCCGATACCTACATCGTCCGGCAGGCCTCGGGCGACGATACGACCATGGTCGTGGATGCCCGTACCGCAGGAGACCGGGACCTGCATCCCGGGGATGTGATCACCGGCATCATTACGCCGCAAGGGCGGGCCGTCACGATTGAGAAGGCTGCACCCTAGCAATCAGCCTCTGAATCGGATGCAGCAGCGGGCGCTATGACGCTCGCGATCCATCGTAGAAAGGATCCGGAACGATGATCACGCAATCCCCGTCGGAAGGCGCACAGGCCGCCGAGCCGGCCTTGTCGAACTCCGGCGAGCGTCCTCTGTCTCAGAGACGGTCTTCCGATGACACCCTTGCCTGGAGCACCGCGCTGGGGTGGTTCAGTATCGGACTGGGATTACTCGAGCTGGCGGCTCCGCGCCGACTGGCGCGCTCCATCGGGGTGGACGATCATCGTCTGCTGGTCCGTTCGCTCGGCATGCGGGAAATCATCAGCGGCGTAGGCATCCTCACCCAACGCCAGCCAGCCGGCTGGATGTGGTCCCGCGTCGCCGGGGACGCGATGGATCTCGCTCTGCTCGGTGCCGCCTTTCGTGTTCCCGGCGCGGGACGCAGGAGCCGGGTCGCACTGGCTACGGCGGCGGTCGCCGGCGTCACGCTGGCGGACCTCTTTGTCAGCCGGCGCCTTACCGAGTCGGGCTCTCATGGCGGCCTCGTCCAGGTGTCGCAGTCGGTGACCATCAACCGCACGGCGGAAGACCTCTATGCGGTGTGGCGACGGTTTGAAAACCTGCCGCCGATGCTGCCGCATCTCGCCTCGGTCCGGGCGGTGAGCGACACGCGCTCGCATTGGGTGGTGCGTGGGCCTGCCGGCACGTCGGTGGAGTGGGATGCGGACATCGTCGAGGACCGCCCTAACCAACACATTGCCTGGCAGGCGCTGCCCGACGCCGATATCCGTCATGCGGGCTCTGTCCGGTTCCGGTCAGCTCCAGCGCAGCGCGGCACGGAAGTCACTGTCACATTTGACTATGTCCCTCCAGCCGGCCGTCTTGGCTCAGCCGTGGCCACGCTCTTCGGGGTCGAGCCGGCCCAGCAGGTCTATGAGGGGCTGCGGGCATTCAAGCAAATCATGGAAACGGGGGAGATCCTCCGGTCGGACGCAAGCATCCATCGGGGGATGCATCCGGCTCAGCCGCCGGCCGTCGGAGTGAGCCGCTAGACTCCCGGGCACCTGCCCGCACCGACCAGAAAAGGAACGATCAGATGAAAGCCACCTGCTGGATGGGCAAGAAGAGCGTGGAAGTGCGCGACGTGCCGGATCCCACGATCCTCAATGCTCAGGATGCAATTGTGAAAGTGACTTCCACGGCGATCTGTGGATCGGACCTCCATTTATATAACGGGTTCGTGCCGACCATGGAAAGCGGCGACGTATTGGGTCATGAATTCATGGGGGAAGTCGTCGAGGTCGGCAAAGGCGTCTCCAAGCTGCGGGTCGGCGATCGAGTCGTCGTTCCGTTTCCCATTGCCTGCGGCCGGTGTTGGTCCTGCCGGAACGGGCTCTTCTCCACCTGTGAGAACAGCAATCCCAACGCCTGGATGGCCGAGACGCTGTGGGGCTACTCGCCCTGCGGCATTTTCGGCTATTCGCACCTGCTCGGCGGCTTCGCCGGGGGACAGGCGGAATATGTCCGGGTGCCGTTCGCCGATGTCGGGCCGATCAAAGTAGACCGGAGCCTCTCGGACGAGCAGGTGTTGTTTCTCTCCGACATCTTTCCCACCGGCTACATGGGGGCCGAGGTGTGCGACATTAAACCCGGCCATGTCGTCGCCGTCTGGGGGTGCGGACCGGTGGGGCAGTTTGCCATTGCCAGCGCCTTCATGCTGGGGGCGGAACGGGTGATTGCGATCAACCGGTTTCCCTATCGGCTCGACATGGCCCGCAGATTAGGTGCTGAGGCGCTCAACTATGAGCAGAGCGAGGTCTTGGAGACGTTGAAGGCCATGACGGGTGGTCGTGGGCCGGATGCCTGCATCGATGCCGTGGGATTGGAAGCGCATGCGCCCGGCTTGCAATATGCGTATGACCGGGTGAAGCAGGCGGTGATGCTCGAAACGGATCGGCCTATCGCCTTGCGTGAAGCCATTATGGCGTGCCGCAACGGGGGGACGGTGTCTGTGCTGGGTGTCTACGGCGGTTTCATCGATAAGTTCCCAATGGGAGCTGTGATGAACCGCTCCCTGACCATCAAGGCCGGTCAGGCGCATGTGCAGCGCTATCTGGAGCCGCTCCTCAGAAAAATCCAAGAGGGTGCCATCGATCCGGGATTCGTGATCACGCACCGCCTGCGGTTATCCGATGCGCCTCAGGCGTACGCATTGTTTAATGCCAAACGAGAGGACTGCATGAAAGTGGTTTTGACGCCTTAGCACGAATATCGCTGCAAGTGGCGCAGACGACAGAACGGGAGGCCGTGCCATGCGACGTGACGTGATGATGTTGATCCCCGCCCTGGTGCTGCTCGGGGGCGTGGCGACGGTCGAAGC
The DNA here is from genome assembly GCA_014534095.1 of Nitrospiraceae bacterium. Next base: position 1,021 of record JACVSD010000005.1, on the reverse strand, counting down.
CGATGCGGAGCAGCCGACGACCTCGAAGTCCGGTGGCACGGCCGGGGAGAGTGAGACGCTTGCTCTCAAGGCGACTGATGCGTTGCGTCTCGCCAAGCAGGCGGAAGCCGCAGGTGCGGCGAATGATCTTGAACTGTTCACCCGACAGACTGACCAGGCGTTCGAGGCCGCACTGAAGGCCGGCACTCAGGCACCGAGCCACCGCATGGCGGAAGCCATCCATGCCTTGAGTGAAGGCTTAACCAGAGCGCACCAGGGTCGGCTCGAGGAAGCTCGCGAGGATGTGCAAACGGGCATTGTCTGGCTGAGTCGCGCGGCGGGTTTGCCGGTCGGCACGCCGTCGGCCACCTGGTCGCCCGAAATTTCTTCAGGAAAGGAGTCGTCCATGGACCATTTTGTGACCGATATCGAAGAGGCCACCGTCAAGAATGAAGATTTCCGGCGTGTGCTGTACACGGCTCCCAATAGTCAGCTCGTGGTCATGACGCTCAAGCCGGGCGAGGAGATTGGCGCCGAAACGCATGATCTGGACCAGTTTATCCGCGTGGAGGCAGGCCGGGGCACTGCCTACTTAAATGGCAAAGAGTATCCGGTTCACGACGGAAGCGCCTTGGTGATCCCCGCCGGCACCAAGCACAATGTCATCAATACTGGTCAGGATGAAGCGCTCAAACTGTATACGTTATACAGCCCACCGGAGCACAAGGACGGCACGGTGCACCGCACGAAGCAAGAAGCCGAGGGCGATCGAGAAGACCACTTTGACGGCAAAACGACCGCCATGCTGCATGAATCGTCGGCGCGATAGCTCGCGGGGTACCGCGCGGCGAGCGAAGTCGCAGTAGGACGAAAGAGGGGCCCCCAATCCCGCTGGGTCTCCGTCGGGGGCAGCCGTCCTCCACGGCGTAGGACACTCGGTCCGTACCGAGACAGGGTGCTCCGGACGAGTATCGCCGGGCGGATTCTATGGGAATCGCTCTTAGCAGGGCTTAAGTCGAGCATCTTTTAAGCAGCCTACTGC
>JACVSD010000047.1 GCA_014534095.1 Nitrospiraceae bacterium | reverse complement strand
CGGTGTGCGTCACGGGCGTGGTGGAAGGAACCGCGATTCGGCAATGTGTGCGTTGTCTGAAGGACTTTGAGGAGCCGATCGCTTTTTCCGTGCGGGTGGCGTACGAGCGGGAGCCCAAGACGCCGCCCTCCATGCTGAAGCGAGAGGATGGTAGAAAAAAGAAACTGGGCCCAGTCGTCGACGTAGAGCCGGAGGAGCATAACGACGACATCTACCATTATGTCGGCGACCATGTGGAACTCGGGCCCATGCTCAGGGAGCAATTGATTTTGTCGGCGCCGATGCACCCACTGTGTACGGAGAACTGTTTGGGCCTCTGTCCGCGCTGTGGCAAAGACTTGAACACGGGGCCCTGTTGCTGTGCCGTCGAACCCACGGGTGGTCCATTCGACATCCTGCGGAAACTGAAAGAGAAGCATGATTGAGCGCTGCCCCATCGGGGTCAGTGACTGAACGAGAGGAAGGGAGTCGCCATGCCAAATCCGAAACATAAACATTCACGGGCGCGCCGTGACAAGCGCCGCACCCAGAAGCTGCGCATGACGCCTCCAGGGATGTCGGTGTGTCCGCAGTGCCATGAACTCAAGCTGCCTCATTACACCTGCTTGAATTGCGGAACCTATAAAGGCAAGGCCGTCATCCAGGTCGAAGAATCGTAAAAGAGAACGGGATTGTGCCGCCGGCCATAAGTAAGCAGCCGGGTCCGACAAGAATGGTGCTCCTGTGCCGTTGGGCGTGAACGTCTCGACGGCGTTGTCTTCTCGGCGGCTCTTTCAAAAGGTGCCACGCGTGTTGAGTTGGTCATTCCAACATCCGCAGTGAGTACGCAACCTCGCATGAGAATCGCGCTGGATGCGGTCGGTGGGGATCACGGTCCTGCACCCTGCATCGAGGGCGCTCTTCAGGCCATCACAGAATTCGACGTTGAAGTCATTTTGGTCGGGGACGCCGCGACCCTCGATCACCAGTGTGACCGCCTGGGCTGTCGCGATACCCGCCTTTCGATTCGGCATGCCTCTCAGGTTGTGGAGATGCACGAATCGCCTTCCGCGGTGGCGCGAAAAAAGCGAGACTCCTCCATCTGGGTGGCGACAGAACTGGTGAAGGGCGGCGAGGCGCAGGCAATCGTGAGCCCCGGTAATACCGGCGCCAGCATGGTCTCCTCCTTTTTTGTCTTGGGACTGCTCAAGGGTGTGGAGCGCCCCGCGATCGCCACGAGTCTCCCGACACTGACGGGTGAAGCGATCATGCTCGATGTCGGCGCCAATGTCGACTGTACCGCCCAGCATCTCGAACAGTTCGCCTTGATGGGCAACGAGTACGGCAAGCATCTGTTCAAGAAGCCGAATCCCCGTATCGCGCTCCTCAGCATCGGCGAGGAAGACAGCAAAGGCAATGAAGTGACCAAGGAGGCGTTCAAACGGCTCAAGGCCAGCCCAATCAATTTTGTGGGCAACGTCGAAGGCCGGGAAGTCTACAGCGGCAGCGCCGATGTGGTGGTATGCGACGGATTCATCGGCAATGTCGCGTTGAAGATTTCTGAGGGTGTTGCCGAGACGATCAAGAAGCTCTTGATCAAAGAGATCTCCGGCTCATTTCTGGGACGCCTGGCCTACCCGCTCATCGCTGCGCCGCTTCGCAGTTTGAAACGCAGGATCGACTACGCGGAATTCGGCGGCGCGCCACTGCTTGGGGTCAACGGCATTACGATGATCTGTCATGGCCGGTCTTCCGCCAAAGCCATCAAGAATGCAATCCGGCGGGCCAAGGGCATGGCCGAAGGCCGGGTGCATGAATTGATTCAGCGGGACATCGAGGAATCGCTGTCTCGAGCACCGGTGGAACTGGAATCATGAGGGCGCGTATTTCAGGCACCGGGTCCTATGCCCCCACGAAAGTGCTCACCAATGGCGACCTGGAGCGCATGGTCGCCACGTCGGATGAATGGATCAGCGACCGCACCGGCATCAAAGAACGGCGCATTGTTCAGACCGGCGAGGGCTGCTCGGATTTGGCGGTACGCGCGGGGAAGCGCGCGCTGGACGCGGCCGGCATCGCCGCGACGGATGTAGACATGATTCTGCTGGCCACCTGTACCGGTGACTTTCCTTTACCGGCCACTGCCTGTTTAGTCCAACATCAGCTCGGTGCGACGAAGGCGGCGGCCTGCGATTTGTCGGCTGCCTGCTGCGGCTTTGTCTATGCCTTGTCAATGGCCGATGCCTATGTCAAGACCGGCATGCGTCAGGTGCTGGTGATCGGCTCCGAAGTGATGTCGGCGATTACAGACTGGACCGACCGGAACACGTGTGTGCTGTTTGGCGATGGCGCAGGAGCCGCGGTCGTGAGCGCCAGCGAAGACGATACACGTGGTATTCTTTCGACGCACTTGCGATCGGACGGTAATATGAGTGAGCTGATCGCGGTCCCGGGCGGCGGCTCCCGGATGCCCCCCTGCGACAAAATGATCGCGGAACGGATGCACTTCATCAAAATGAAAGGCAACGAGACGTTCAAGGTTGCCGTGAGGAGTTTAGAAGAGATTGCCCGCGAAACGCTGGCGTCGAACGGGCTTAAGGTGGAGGATGTCGATCTCTACGTTCCCCATCAAGCCAACATGCGCATCTTGAAGGCGGTGATGGATCGACTGGGGCTGCCCATCGAAAAAGTCATGCTCAACCTCGAGCACTATGGCAACACGTCCGCAGCGTCCATTCCTATCGCTCTGGACGAAGCGGTGCGTGCTGGACGCATTGGGGAAGGTTCGATGGTGATGCTGGGGGCCTTCGGCGCCGGACTAACCTGGGCTTCGGCGCTCATCAAGTGGTAAGGGCCCGCGTCTGTGAGGGCGAGTCGGCAAGAGAGGCCGGGCTTCGTACAGAAACAGACTTTCGTGATCGCCGTGCCGCTTCGGAGAACCGGACTCGCGGAACTTTTGCCGTTGACATTCCACAGGATTTCTAAGATATCTAACCGCTTATGGCGACTGCTATCGGATTTGTTTTCCCAGGGCAGGGCTCGCAATCGGTCGGCATGGGGCGGGCGCTGTGCGACGCCTACCCGCGCCTGCGGCGCGTCTATGAGGAAGCTTCGTCCGTACTCGGGTATGACGTGGCCACACTGTGTTTCGAGGGCCCGGCGGAACGGCTCAACCTGACTGAGTATACACAGCCGGCGTTGCTCGTCAGCAGCGTCGCTGCACTCGAAGCGTTGGAGCCAGCCGGCATCAGGCCTGCAGCTGTGGCGGGACACAGCTTGGGCGAGTATTCGGCCTTAGTGGCCGCCGAAGGGCTTTCGTATCGGGATGCGGTCGGACTCGTGCAGAAGCGTGGCCGCTATATGGCGGAAGCGGTGGCGCCGGGAACCGGCCTAGTGGCGGCCCTTTTAGGGCTCACGTCGGACGTCGCGAAAGCCGTCTGCCGCGACGCCTCGTCCGCCGGGGTCGTGGCAGCGGCAAACTTTAATTCGCCGGGACAGATTGTCATTGCGGGCGAGAAAGCAGCGGTGGAGCGCGCGATCGAGCTGGCGAAGGGCCAAGGCTGTAAGAAGGCGATTCCTCTCCCCGTCAGCGTGCCGGTCCACACGCCGCTCATGCAGCAGGCTGCCGACCGCTTGGCGGGCGATCTGGCCTCCGTCCAGTGGTCGGATCTGAAGGCGCCGCTCGTGAACAACGCTGAAGCAAAAGCCATCACCCGGGCTAGTGAGATTCCAGTGTCCTTGGTGAAGCAACTGCCCTCCTCGGTCTTGTGGGAAGATTCGGTGCACACCATGGCAGGGATGGGGGTCACCACATTTATTGAAGTCGGTCCGGGATCGGTGCTGACCGGGTTGATCAAACGGATTATCCCCGGTGCCACTTTACTGAACGTGCATGATCCCAAGTCGTTGGATGCGACGTTGAGCGCACTGACCACGGGCACGTCCTCCTAATCGTTCAACCCGGAAGTTTAATAAGAAAGACGAAGTTCATGTCGTTACAGGGAAGAATCGCGGTGGTAACAGGGGCCGCGCAGGGAATCGGGCGGGCCATCGCAGAAACCCTCGCCGCCGCAGGCGCTGATGTCGTGGTGGCCGATTTGGATCCGGGGCGATCCCAAGAGACGGTGGCTGGAGTCGAGAAACTTGGGCGGAAGGCGTTGAACGTGAAGGTCAACGTGGCCGATTCGCTTGAGACGAAATCGCTCGTTGAGCACGTCATCAAGGCCTGGGGCAAAATTGACATCTTGGTCAACAATGCCGGCATTACGCGCGACGGGTTGCTGCTTCGGATGAAGGACGAGGATTGGAACCTGGTGATGCAGGTGAATCTGAACGGCACCTTCAACTGTACCAAGGCGGTCTTGCAGCCGATGACGAAGCAGCGGTATGGTCGCATTGTGAATATCGCTTCGATTGTCGGGGTCATGGGCAACGCGGGCCAGGCGAACTATGCCGCCTCCAAAGCGGCGGTGATCGGCTTTACCAAGACCGTCGGGCGCGAATATGCCAGCCGCAACGTGACCGTCAATGCGGTGGCTCCCGGCTTCATCGATACGGCCATGACGCACGGGCTGCCGGCTGATGTCAAAGAGACGCTCCAAAAGCAGATTCCCTTGGGTCGCCTCGGGAAACCGGAGGATATTGCGGCCGCCGTCCGTTTCTTGGCATCAGAGGAGGCGGCCTATATTACAGGGCACGTGTTGCATGTGAACGGCGGCATGCTCATGGTGTGAAGGATGAGCGCAATCACCGCAGGACCAGCCGTGGCAGATCCCCATGTCATGGCGCATATGGCATACTGGGGAGGGAGGTAGGCATAGCAATGGCAACCGTCGAAGAGCGCGTCAAGAAGATCATCGCCGAGCAGCTCGGGGTTGAGGAGGATGAAGTGACGCCCGAAGCATCCTTCGTTGAAGATCTCGGCGCCGATTCGCTCGATACCGTCGAGCTGGTGATGGCGCTCGAGGAAGAGTTCGAAATCGAGATTCCAGATGAGGACGCGGAAAAGATCCTTACGGTCGCGAAGGCGCTGGATTACATCAAGGAAAAGGCTTAAGCGCGATTGGCTGACATGACTGATCGACGTACCAGACGCATTGTAGTCACCGGCCTCGGGCTCGTTACGCCGTTGGGCACCGGTGTGGAGAAGACCTGGACCGCTCTCTGTGCCGGGCAATCCGGCATCGGACGCATCACGCGGTTCGACCCTGCCGGTTACGATGCGCAGATAGCTGGCGAGGTCAAGGATTTCGATGCCAGTCAGTTTATCGAGAAAAAAGAAATTAAGAAGATGGACACGTTCATCCACTACGCCGTCGGCGCGGCCCTCATGGCGGTGGATGATGCCGGATTAAAGATTTTGCCCGAAGAAGCGGTTCAGGTTGGCGTCTATATCGGATCGGGCATCGGAGGACTCGGCTCCATCGAGCACTACTATGGCGTCCTTAAGGACAAGGGGCCGGGACGGGTGTCGCCCTTCTTTATCCCGATGACGATCATCAACCTCGCATCCGGGCAAGTGGCGATTCGTATCGGAGCCAAGGGGCCCAACTCCTGTGCCGTCACCGCCTGTGCCACAGGCAATCATTGTATCGGTGATGCGTTTCGTCTCATTCAGCGCGGCGACGCGGATGTCATGGTGGCCGGCGGGGCGGAAGCGGCCGTGACGCCATTGGGCGTGGCCGGATTTGCAGCCGCCAAAGCGTTGTCCTTCCGGAATGACGAGCCGCAGCGAGCCAGCCGGCCGTTCGATAAAGATCGTGACGGTTTTGTCTTGGGCGAGGGTGCCGGAGTCGTGGTGTTGGAGGAGCTGGAGCATGCACGCCGCCGTGGCGTGCGGATTTACGCGGAGCTGATCGGGTATGGCATGAACAGTGACGCCTACCACATCACCGCGCCACCCGAAGAAGGCGAAGGGGCCGTCCGGTGCATGGAGATGGCCATAAAGGATGCGGGCGTCAGCAAGGATCAGATCGGTTACATCAACGCCCATGGAACCTCCACCATGGCAGACGCGATTGAGACCCGTGCCATCAAAGCGGTGTTTGGTGAACAAGCGTATCGCCTCGCGATCAGCTCGACCAAGTCAATGACCGGACATTTGCTCGGAGCGGCCGGCGGCATTGAAGCTGTCTTTAGTATTTTGGCCCTTCATCATGGTGTGCTGCCGCCAACGATCAATCTGGACAATCCAGATCCGGCTTGCGATTTGGACTATGTTCCGAACAAGGCGCGCACAGCCGCCATTCAGGTTGCCCTCTCCAATTCCTTCGGCTTCGGCGGTGTGAACGCGTGTCTCATCTTTAGACGTGCGGATGCCTAGCGTCCTGTGACCATGACACCGGCGTCTCCGGCCGACCGCTCCCTTCCCTCCTTCAACTACGAATTCAAAGATCCCGGACTGCTGGCGGAGGCTCTGACTCACAAATCGTATGTGAACGAGCGAAAGGGGCAAGTCCGGAAACATAACGAGCGGCTTGAGTTCCTGGGGGACGCCGTGTTGTCCCTTATCGTCAGCGATCACCTGGCAACCTCGTTCTCACATCTGAGCGAAGGGTCCTTGTCCAAGCTCAAAGCCAAACTTGTCAGCGAGCAATCATTGGCGTCTGCGGCCAAACGATTGCAGCTGGGGGTCCGGCTGCAGCTCGGCCGCGGCGAAGAAGCGTCGAAGGGACGCGAAAAATCGTCGCTGCTGGCCGATGCCTTGGAGGCGGTGATTGCGGCGGTCTATCTCGACGGGGGGTTGGAGGCCAGCCGCCGATTTACCCTGACGGCGTTGCGGCGGGAATTAGAGGAGGCGCACCAGCAACAGGCCACACCGGGAGATGACGATTACAAAACCCGGTTTCAAGAGTGGTGTCAGCGACGGTATGATGTCCTGCCTCGCTATGTGACCGTTCGGGAGACAGGGCCAGACCATCAAAAGCTCTTCGAGGTCGAAGTGCAGGTGGAAGGCAGGGCGTTGGGAGCGGGCCAGGGGCACAGCAAGAAAGAGGCCGAACAGTTAGCAGCCCAGGAAGCCTTAAAACACATGGAGCCGTGATGGCCGGTCTGTGCGCCGGTGGAAGGTTCCCAGCCTGGAACAGGAGGTTCACCATGCCGATCGCAGCTAGTTTCGTAATGGTCCTGATGATGGTTATGGGCGGTCTTGCAGGGATTTCAACGGAGACGCTCGCGGCCGCGGAGAAGGCGCCGACGCCGAAGACTGAGGGGTCGAAAGGCCCGCGGGCCATCATTAAGACCAAGTTCGGGGATATTGAAATTAAGCTCTATCCCGATGTGGCACCCAAACATGTGGAGAATTTTATCAAGCTCACAAAGGACGGATTCTATAACGGGACGATTTTTCACCGGGTCATTCCGGGTTTCATGATTCAAGGCGGAGACCCCAACACCAAAGACTCCTTAAAAAAGGAGATGTTCGGGCAAGGGGGCCCCGGCTACACCGTCAAGGCCGAGTTTAGCGATCTTCCGCACAAGCGCGGCATCGTGTCGATGGCGCGTGCGTCCGACCCCGATAGCGCGGGGTCTCAATTCTTCATTGTCGTGGAAGACTCGCGCTTCCTGGACCGCAAGTACACGGTGTTCGGAGAGGTTACGAAAGGAATCGGGGTAGCAGACAAGATCGTCAATCTGCCGCGCGATGAGCGGGACAATCCGAAGGACCGCATTGAGATGACCGTCACGATAGTGGAGTGAGGTTTTCTATTTCCGTAAGCGGCTCGCCGCAAAAAGGTGCACGGGCGGTCTGGGAGCCCTGCAAGACGGTCTTTCCCGCACGCCGCGTGTGGCGGAGAAGCCGGGGACGCCGTCGGTCGTCCTGTTGAGGCAACCTCAGTTGCTTGAGCCCCGAGAGGAGATTTCAGATCCGTGCGATCAGCGCCTGTAGCAGGCGCTCCGCCAGAGAGAATGATTTAGTGATGATGCTCACAGCCTGGGCCGTGCGTGTGGGCCTCGGGTGCCGGTGGTGGTATGAACGATTGCCCCGGCAGCACGATGTGCCCGGGCTCATGTTTTTTCTGGAGATGCTCGGCAATCTGAGGATGGTACACTTTCACATACCCGATCAATCCGCCCAGGAATCGACGTGACTGAAAGTCCTTGCCAGAAAATTCGGATACGAACTGCATCGCGCGATCCAGGACTTCCGGAGCATCAGAGGAATCGGCGATCTGTTGGGGGTTCTGCTTCTTGAAGGTTTCATATTCCTTCATGAGCTGCTCTGCGAACACCGGGACCGGGCCCGCCGGGACATGCAGCGGACTGAGGGTCCGGCGGAGCGCCTGGAGGGCGGCCATCACTTCTGCATCCTGTCCGTCGCGGCGCCGTTCGAAGTAACTGAAGACGACCACTTCGATAAGGTTGAACAGCGCGACCGCTTTCTGGCCCCCGAATTCGCCCAGCGCGCGATAGAACTCCCGCCGGACCGGCACAAATCCCTCGGCCAGCCGTTTCTGCTGATACTCGCTTCCGCTATCTAGGTAGACACAGTCATGGGGGCAAGAGATTCGCACGAGGCGGTGCTCGCCGCAGCAGAGACTGCAAATCTGACCATGGAGCGCCGGACAGGGACGTTTGCCCTTGCGTTGATGACAGTAGATACACGAACTCATTTCGTGGGCGATCCTCCCGGGGCAGTGCTTTTTGGTGGCGGCACAAAACCGTAATCCGACAGCGTGCGCTTGTCCACCTTCGGCTTGCCGTCGGATGGGGCCTCCAGACCATTCATTTCTGCCGCATGGGCATGGTAGTAGGGCACGAGGATCAGATTGCTGGCCCGATCGATACTGATATCAGCCGGCGAGAAGAGGTATTCAGCGATGACTTGAAAGCGATGATCCCGCGTCATGCGCCAAATCTTCCCCCGGGTAAAATCCGACACGTACATGTTGCCCCACCGGTCAAAGTCCACGCCGCTCAGATTTTGAAAGCGGCCGGTGAAAAATCCGTTCGACTCGAGTTCGGTCAGCTGCCCGTCCGGCGTAATGTCCAGAATCTTGCCTTTCTCCCAGCTCACGGCAATCAGATGATTCGTTTTCGGGTGGATTGCGATACCGGCCGGGCCGGCCAGACGATTGTCATGGATCAATAAGCTGATGCGATGGTTGGCTGACGGATCGATCTGATAAATCTTGTTCGCCGCCTGATCGGAGGCATAGAGCAGCCCTCCGGGTCCGAGCGTGACATCAGTGAGAGACACGTGCGCGGCGGGGAAGGCAACCGCCACGGTCAGTTTCCCCGTCGTCTTATCAAAGCCTTTGAGTTCGTCGAGGTCCGCGACGTAGAGAGTCGGGCCGACCAACGCCAGTCCCTTCGGAGCGTGGAGAACGACGTCGGCCACGCCACCTTGAATAAACTTGAGCTTCGTCACCTTGCCTGCCGTATCGAGCTTGGTGATGAACCCGTTGTTGTCCCTGGCGTCCGGTTCTCCGTTGATATTGGAAATGAAATACTCGCTGCCCTGCTGATCGCCGACGAAGCTGTTCGGTGACTCGAGACCTACGATCTGGGCCGCCTCCCCGGGCGAGGCGAACCACAGGAGCGCCACCAGCAAAGCGCCGGGAACGAACCAACGAGCATGGAGGATTGTAGATGGCAGGTTCAAACGATCAAAGACTTGGGTGACTGAAGCCGGCATCGTAGCCACCGCAACAAGAGGCTGTCAAGGAAGAGGGTAAGTCACCGGCATAAGAGGGCAGATCGCGCATGTGTCCGAGCGTCGCCGATTACATTGACTTGCGTAAAAATGCCCTGCTAAGGTGCCCTGATTTCTAATGACCATGAGGCCAAGAGGAGGATGCTGTGGCGGCACGATTGATTGACGGCAAGGCGTTGGCGCAAGAGGTCCGTGACCGGTTGGCTGTGGCATCGGCAGAATTACTGGCGAAGACAGGCATTAAACCGGGGTTGGCGACCATCCTGGTCGGGGAGGATCCGGCCTCCCAAATCTATGTCCGAAACAAGCAGAAGGCCTGTGAGCTGGCAGGCATTCATGTGGATGATCACAAGCTCTCTGCCAGCACCACTCAGGCGGACTTGCTGGCGTTGATCGAGAAGAAGAATGCCGATCCGCAGATTCACGGCATTTTGGTACAGCTTCCCCTGCCCAAGCACATTGATAGCAAGGTTATTCTGGAAGCGGTGTCTCCGTCGAAAGATGCGGATGGGTTTCATCCTTACAACCTAGGCCGCCTCGTGGAAGGGCATCCGGTATTTGAAGCGTGCACGCCTAAGGGCGTCATCAAGATGATCGAGTCGGCCGGGCTGCCGATCGAAGGAAAGCGCGCGGTGGTGGTGGGACGAAGTAATATCGTCGGCAAGCCGTTGGCGCTCATGCTGCTTCAGCGAAACGCGACTGTTACGATCTGTCACTCCAAGACCAGAGACCTCCCGGCGGTGTGTCGTGAAGCCGAGTTATTGCTCGTGGCAATCGGCAAAGCCAAATTCGTGACGGCTGACATGGTACGGGATGGCGCGGTCGTGATCGACGTGGGCACGAACAAGACGCCGGAAGGCAAACTGTGCGGCGATGTGGATTTCGAGCCGGTCAGCCGCAAAGCGAGCTGGATCAGCCCGGTGCCCGGCGGTGTGGGGCCCATGACGATCGCCATGCTATTGGAGAACACCGTCGAATCCGCCAGACGGGCCGCCGGATGGCAGTAAGGAGCCAAGCGTGAGTCCCGAACCACAGCGTTTACAACAGGTGCTCGAACGCGGCACGTTTGCCGTCACGATTGAATATAACCCGCCCAAGGGAACCAATATCTCGGCGGTCTTGGACAGCGCCAAACAGCTTGTCGGCCGCGTGCATGGGGTGAATGTGACGGACAATACGGCGGCGGTCGTCCGGGCCGGCTCCTTGCCGGTCTGCCGGCTGCTGTATGAACTTGGCCACGATCCGGTGATGCAGCTGACCTGCCGAGATCGTAACCGAATCGCGATGCAGTCAGATCTAATGGGCGCTCACATGCTGGGCATCCGAAATATTCTCTGCCTGACGGGTGACTATCCGACCGTAGGCGATCACAAAGAAGCGAAGCCGGTCTACGACTTGGATTCAGTGCAGGTGATGCAGTTGGTCCAGGGACTCAACGGCGGTCGCGACATGGCCGGCAATAAGCTGGATGGATCCACCGCTTTTATGATCGGCGCAGCCGTCACACCGGAAGCGGATCCGCTTGGGCCCATGCTGGCCAAATTTGAAGTCAAAGTGAAAGCCGGTGCCCAGTTTTTCCAAACGCAGGCAATCTACAGCCCCGACCAGTTTGCCGCCTTTATGAAAGCGGTCCGGCCCTTCAATGTGAAGGTGCTCGCCGGCATTCTCGTGTTGCGCAATGCCAAGATGGCCGAATTCATGAATGCCAATATCCCTGGCGTGTCGGTCCCACAGGCGATGATCGATGAATTGAGAGCCGCCGGAGACAAGGCGGAAGAGGCGGGTGTCGAGATCGCCGTCCGCACGATCAAGGCCGTGCGGCCGCATTGCGATGGCGTCCATATCATGGCCATCAAGGCGACACATCTGTTAGGGGGTATCATAGCCAAGGCTGAATTGGCTTGATGACCATTCCTGACTTTCAACAGCACAAACGGGAGAACAAGAAGCTGATCGTCGTGACGGCTTACGACGCGCTGTTCGCACGGATTGTGGAGGAAGCCGGGATCCGGGTCATGCTCGTGGGCGATTCATTGGGGATGGTCGTTCAAGGCAAATCCAACACGCTGTCCGTGTCGATGGACGACATGCTGTACCATACGAAGCTCGTGGCGGGTGCCGCCAAGCAGGCCCTGGTCATCGGCGACTTGCCCTTTATGTCCTATCAAGCGAGCATTGAAGAAGCGGTGCGGAACGGAGGACGGTTGGTACAGGCCGGTGCCGCGGCGGTCAAGCTGGAAGGTGGTGAGGTCATGTCCGATCGCGTGTATGCAATGACCCGGGTTGGCATACCGGTGATGGGACACGTGGGTATGACGCCACAATCAGTCCATGTGCTGGGCGGATATAAGGTCCAGGGCAAGGCACAGGACCACGCAACGAGGCTGATCAACGACGCCAAGGCGCTGGAAGCGGCCGGAGCCTTTGCGCTTGTGCTCGAGGCCATCCCCGCTCCGGTGGCTCAGCGCATCACGCAAACCGTTTCCATCCCGACTATTGGGATCGGGGCCGGACCTCACTGTGATGGACAAGTTTTGGTCCTCTATGATCTCTTGGGCCTTTTTGATGACTTTGTGCCGAAGTTCGTCAAGCCCTACGCCCACCTGAAGGCCGATGCCGTGCAAGCGCTTCAGCGGTACAAAGAAGAAGTAGAGCAGGGCAAGTTCCCGTCGGACTCTCAGTCCTACCATTGATCTGACCGCTTGTGATTCCAAGGCGTCCGCGCCTCATTACTCAGATCTGTAGAATCAGATAGGACGTGTGCGGGAGCGGATGATCAATATTCGCCAGCAAGTCTCGCATCAAATCGTCCACATCCAGGCCCATGTAGAATGGGGGGAGGCGCTGTAACCGCGCCACACCGTAGCGCAAGAGGTTTCGCATGGCCGGCAGGTTGCCTTGGGCAAGCTTCACACCGGCTGCCGCGAGTTGTATGAGCGCTTGGAAAAACCGTCCTTGTTCGGTCTGCGGCCCCACTGCATGCCAGAGCGCTTCAAACGCCTCATGGCACTCCCACCAGTACGCAAAGTTGTAGAGATCGATGCCATACAGATAATCGTCTAAATACCGCCAGTCACGAGGCGCCAGAGGCTTCGGTCTCGGCTCAGGCTGTCCGTAGGAATGGCCCGCAGGGTGACGGCGCGGGTGAGGGG
>JACVSD010000156.1 GCA_014534095.1 Nitrospiraceae bacterium | reverse complement strand
AGAGAGCCAGGCCATCCAGGCTGAAGGCATTGGCTGTATGGGCTTTCTGGGCCGAAATGGCGCGGCTGCCCGGCCACTGGTCGTCACGGTCGGCACCGGAGAAAGCGACGGCGCAGACGAAGCCGTCCCGATCCACTATCGACGCCCACATCTGAAGTTCGAAGCCGCCGTTCTTCACTTTCGGAGCGACCGATGACTTCAGGGCTTTCGCGAGGTCAGCGTGGCTGGGAAGACCCTTGCAGCTCGCCGGTGATGGAGACTTTGTGGCGTCGGTCGCGTTATCTTCAGTGCCATCTTTGGCATAGCTTGGCGCCGTGATGAGCATTGAGGCCGCAGCCAAAACAAGGCCGAATAGCGCATGCTTCTTCATGTTTCACTCCCTTAAGACGAGCCGATGTTCTTGATGTCAGTTGCTGTTGTAAGTATTGCTACCGATAGTATTGTTTTGTCAGCGAGGTGGCGTCCTTAGAAAATCGGACACAACATGGTAATCACACCTGCATCACGAATGACGATCCTGGATAAGGAAGACTTTAAAGAAAATAGTATTACTCCAATAACATAGGGATTAAAGGTTTAACGTCTTGCTTAGTGCTAGCGTTTCTGGTTGGCGGCAACGTTGACGCGTCAGGCTCATCGTCGAAGAAGGCAGTGCGTGTTCTCGGCGGATGCATGGCCAGAACCGGCACGGTCCGTCAGACCGTCAGATCCTGCCAGCTCGTTTCATGCGTCGCCCCTGGGGGACACCACAGAACGGGCAGGATCATACGCTAAGCCAACCTGCGTCTTTGCCGCTCAACCACCGGCAGCACCAGATGTTGTGTCAAGATGGTCGAAAGCTGCCCAAAACGCCGGAATAAGCTCGCGCGGCATGGGAGGACGCTGAAATCAAAGGGCAATCGCCCCTGAAACCAACCGGCTGGTAAACATTATGGAAAATGTCTCAGCAGTGTGTGATAGGCGAATGAGGAAATGTCCTTACCCTATCCCTGATCTGCCTGATCTAAGTCTGTCGGCGACAAGAGCCTGTAGGCGCCATAGATAGCGGTCGTGGATGCCGAGTTCCTCAAGGTGCGAGACGGTATTGTACAGGTACTCCGCGCACGTTCCCCAATGTCCTGCCGCTGTAGCCATGACGTCGGCGACCTCCTCTGACGATAGTGAACCCGAGTAGAACTTACTCCGCCGATCCACGACAAAGCCGAGAGCGCGGATGGGACCATCTTCTGTCTGGGCCGCGAGCCAGCGCGGAGGAGTGCCCGGCGGATTAACCACCAGTTCGCGGCGGAACAGCGTGTTCAGAACGGCTGTGGCCTGATCCGCCGGAATGCGGAAGATCATGCCCCGACATTGGCCGCCCTGATCGAGCGCCATCATCAGGCCATTCAGGTCACGGGTGCCGCGAAAGCGTGCGACCTTGATGCAGAAGGAGCGATGCCAGCCCCGGACTGTTGCCATTCGCTTTTCGACATAATCGAAGCCGGGTTTCCACAAGAGCGACCCATAGCCGAACAGCCACAGGTCTCCGGGTGGGGCTTGGGCGAGCATGTCGCGAACGATGATGTCGTACTCAGCGTCCGTCAGATACACCGCGCCTGGGCTCGGTCCGGCATCCTCGACGACCCGAGCGGCCCGGGCGACAAGGTCCGCCGTGAGCGCCATGTGCCGTCTGGGCATCGCTTTTCTCCTCGCGAACCACATGAGCAGAGTTGAAGAACTCTAATCGGTTCGATTGGAGACATCTAGCAGATGCTGCGGGGAAGGCGCTGCAGCGGCGGTCATTGATAATATACGAGATGTGCAACCGCACAGGATGGCCCTGCCGCTGCGCCAGGGCGGCATCCTGTTACAGTCATTTAGATGAAGCTCCGGCGATGCCCACCGATCGCTGGAGCGCAAGAATGGCTGGCAGTTGGCCGAAGCGGCCGGTGATGTTTCGCCGGCGGCGATGCAGGTAGCCTGCCTGACCGTTTGCAACCATCCTCTGTCCTTATTCCTGTCTTCTTGAGGGGCGGAGGTGGCGCTACTGTTAATCCTGCACAAAAAAGGAGACAGACCCATGAAGACGCAGAGTTTCAAAGCCGGTCTACTCGTGCTTGCCTGTGCCATCCTGACTGCCCCGGGGGCACAGGCTGCCGATCTCCCGCCCAGCGGCAATTTCGAGGCGACATTCTTTGGGGTGGATACTCCGAACAAAGCCACTGACGTGCCCACAGCAGACGACAAGGCGGCTTGGATCTTTACCGGCACCTATAGCTATATCAACGATGCTGGCTCCGGTCTTTTCCATGACACCACCGGGCGGTGCATCGGCATGGGCAGTGGCAACAAAAGTGCAGCCCACAACACCGGCTACTGCACGTATGTCGACCGGGACGGGAATCAAATTTTCAGCACCTTCACGTACGACCGCGGTGCGCAGGATCAACCCGGACACGGCACCAAGGCATACATCGGCGGCACCGGAAAATATGCTGGCCTGACCGGCAACGCCGAGTTCACCGGCTATGACATGAAAGCCCTCGATAAGGACACTCCGGAGGTTTTCAAGGGGCATGTGAAAGGAACGTATAAGATCCAGCCGATTGTCGGATCAAAGTAACGTCGACCTTTTGGCCTTGCCGCAGTCGCAAGCCTGCAAAGACATGAAACGCGACTGCGGCCTGCTATCAATAACCAAGGTCGAATACCGCCCTCCAGACGAATTGCGCAACAGTATTACAGTCTACGCCTCGCCTCCAAGGATCACGCAACGCACGATGAAGCTGATCGTGGTCTGGGAACCAAACGTCGACCAATTCCGCTCGAAGCACGCGTGCGTCTGGCCGTCTGGCGAAGAGAGCGGTAAAATGACACTTGGTTTAACAAATACCCAGTGGCCCTCGATCTCAACCTCATGACCGTTTTCAGTCGTGTATCGATGCCCAACAGGTTGGCAGT
>JACVSD010000102.1 GCA_014534095.1 Nitrospiraceae bacterium | reverse complement strand
GTCGAGCAGCGAGGCATTTGCCAGCGGCAAACCGGTTAGATCGGCCACCATGGTTTGAAAATTGACGAGTGCCTCGAGCCGGCCCTGGGCAATCTCCGCTTGGTATGGCGTGTACTGGGTGTACCAGCCGGGATTCTCCAAAATGTTCCGTTGAACCACCCCTGGCGTGACACAATCGTAGTAACCCATCCCAATGAGCGAGCGAGTAACTTGGTTACGAGCCGCGATCTCTCGGAGTTCGGAGAGTACGGCCTGCTCGCCCCGGTTTTGCGGCAGGTCGAGCGGCGTGCGCAACCGGATGTCGCCCGGGACCGTGGCATCGCTCAGCGCAGGCAATGAAGGCATGCCAAGTGCCGCCAACATCTCCTTGATATCGGCGTCGCTGGGGCCGACGTGTCGGGGGACAAAACCATCCGTGGGTTCCAGAAACTTGGGCGTCATGCGATTACTCTATCCTCTGCATGGGTGGTCTGTGAAGGCGGTCAGTGGCGGAAGACTAACATGTCACCAACCCTTTTCCAAGAATGTTGTGACCCGACTGGCCTTTCCGGGCTTCGTTCAGGTGAGTGTCGCTTCCGGTGTCCGATCCAGCGAACTGCCGCGTGCCACGTCATCACGTAGAGGGTTCCCCTCAACCATCCGGGATGCGGGGCGCGATCCCGGAGGTCCTTTTTGGTATAATCCGCGATCTGGAGCCTGAGCCGTCTATGCGTGTCCTTGTCATCGAAGATGAAACGAAGGTAGGCTGTTTTATCAAGCGGGCGCTTGAGGAAGAGAGCTATGCGGTCGATCTCTGTGAAGATGGGGCGAAAGGCCTTGAAATGGCGTTGGGAACGAATTACGACCTGCTGGTCGTTGATCTGATGCTACCCTCGATGCCGGGCCTCGACATCGTGAAGCACGTCCGGCGTGAACGGGTGCAGACGCCCATCCTGATTTTGTCGGCGCAGTCGCAGATCGATCAGCGCGTGAAGGGGCTCGATGCCGGCGCCGATGACTATCTCACGAAACCGTTCGCCATCGACGAACTGCTGGCACGCGTGCGCGCATTGCTGCGCCGGGGCGCGACGGAAGGGCCAGGCATCCTCCAAATCGACGACCTGGTCCTCAATCCGGCCACCCGCGAGGTCACCCGCGGAGGTCAGCGGATCGATCTGACGCTCAAGGAATATGCGTTGCTCGAGTATCTGATGCGCCACACCGGCCGGGTGCTCACCCGTCCGATGATCGCCGAGCACGTCTGGAACCATGACTTTGATACGTTTACCAATGTCATCGACGTGTACGTCAACTACCTCCGTAACAAGATCGACCGAGGCCGTCCGCGCAAACTGATCCATACCATCCGAGGCAGCGGATACATGTTGAAAGCCGACTAGTGCGCATGCGTGGCGGGTTGCAGACCGTCGGACGCCCTGCAGGCTCCCACACGTCCTGCGTCGCCCAGGAGTGATGCAATGCCCCTCCGCCTTCGGCTCACGTTGTGGTATGGCAGCGCCCTCGCCATTGTCTTGGTCATTTTTTCCATCGTCCTCTACGCCATCACCGCGCGCAATCTCCGTAACTCAGTCGATCAATCCTTGGAGGAGACCGCCACCACGGCGGTACGATCTTTGGAGGAGCGCGGGTTTCTGCCCCTCATTGATGAGGGAGCACTGCTTTCGCAGTTCCCGGAGTTGGCCCGTATCGACAAGTTCTTTCAGATTTTCAGCCCGTCAGGCACGATTACGATCCGCTCTCCCAATATCAAGCAACATGAAGTGCCACTCAGCCGGGCCGCTCTTGAGACGACGATCAAAGGCCACACTGTCTTCGAATCGGCCAGGTATCCGAACGAACCACCCCTGCGTCTGATTTCCGTGCCGATTATCTATCGGGGAAGTTTGCTCTATATCGTGCAGGTCGGCACCTCAATGGAATCAATCGAAGATACCTTGCGTCGGTTTCTCGTGTTGTTGACGATTGCCGTGCCGATTGCCTTAGCCGTGTCCCTGGCGGGAGGGTGGTTCTTGGCGGGGCGCGCGTTGCGGCCGGTCGATGCCATTACGCTGGCCGCCCAGCGCATCGCGGCCGGCGATCTCAGCCAGCGGCTGACCATGTCCCGAGCCCCGGATGAGATCGGGCGGCTGGCGGGCACCTTCAACGACATGATCGGCCGTCTCGACGCCTCGTTCCGTCAGATCCGCCAATTTACGAGTGACGCGTCGCACGAACTGCGGACGCCGCTCACTGTCATGAAGGGGGAAACCGAATTGGTGCTTCGTCGACCGCGGCCGCTGGAGGATTACCAGTCCGTGCTGGAAAGCAACCTGGAAGAAATCGATCGCATGACGCACACCGTGGATGAATTGCTCTTTTTGTCGCGTGCCGACATGGGGGAAGTCCGAATGGAGTCTTTGCCGATTGCGCTGGAGTCCTTGGTCGAAGATATCCATCGGCAAGCGACCCTCCTTGGCCATGACCGGAGCATTGACGTGGTGCTGGGCATCATTATGCCGGCGATCGTGCTGGGTGACGAGCTTCGCCTGCGCGAACTCTTGTTGAATCTGGTAGAGAACGCCGTGAAGTATTCACATGCAGGGGGCAAGGTCGAGATCGCTCTCGTGACCGATGGCCACTGCGCGCGCCTCTCCGTGACGGATCAGGGAATCGGGATTCCATCGCAAGACCAGTCTCGGATCTTCAACCGTTTCTTCCGGACGGATGAAGCCCGCGCCCATACGAAGAAGGGAACCGGCCTTGGGCTCGCCATTTGCGCCTGGATTGCTGAGTCGCATAAGGGCCGGGTTGAAGTACAAAGCGAACAGGGCCAGGGCGCGACCTTTACCGTGATCCTGCCTCTTGCTCCTGCTGCTTAACAATTTCTAATGCCTCATTAATCTTCCTCTCATACCCGGCTGTTAGCCTCCGTGGTGGGATGCGGGACCAGCACGCCGGCCAACCAATATATCAGGAAGCATAAAGAGAGCAGGGCACACATTCTAAGGAGGATCGTATGACAGCACAGCGATACCGGAACATCGGATCTACAATCGGCATGGGCATCCTCGGGGGCGTCCTGGTCTGGGGTGGACAGTCGCTCACCACGTCACATGCATCGGGAAGCGGCCCTGGGACTGCGTCGACCGGAGTCTCGCTGCCTGCCTCGCCGTCCAATGGGTTTACGGAGGTGGCGAAGCTTGTCACTCCCACCGTTGTCAATATCACGACGGTCATGTCAGCCAAGATCTCCGACGGCCGGACCGGTCCGGATGAACTCCGGGATCGAATGGAGGAGTTTTTCGGCAAACCGTTTGGTCCTCGTGGCCGGGGACCGCAGGGCCCGGGACCGATGGAACCCCCGAGCCCGCGAATGGGCGGCCAAGGTTCTGGCGTGATCGTATCGCCGGACGGCTACATCCTTACAAACAATCATGTCATCGAAAATGCGCGCGAAGTAACCGTGACATTGCCCGATAAACGGGAGTTCAAAGGAAAGATCGTCGGCACGGACCCTAAAACCGACTTGGCGGTGGTGAAGGTCGAAGCGGAGAACCTTCCCACAGTGGCCTGGGGCGATGCCTCGAAGCTCCAAGTGGGGGAATATGTGTTGGCAGTCGGCAACCCGTTCGGATTGAATTCCACCGTGACCTTGGGGATCGTGAGTGCGGTGGGACGCGGGCATATGGGGATCACTCAATACGAAGACTTCATCCAAACCGACGCGGCCATCAATCCCGGTAATTCCGGCGGCGCTCTAGTCAACACGAAAGGCGAGTTAGTCGGTATCAATACGGCGATCTTCTCGCAGACCGGCGGCTATCAGGGCGTGGGATTTGCGGTTTCGTCCACGATGAGCAAGCCGATTTATGAGAGCCTCATCAAAACTGGCAAGGTGGTTCGAGGCTATCTGGGCGTGGGCATTCAGGATCTCAATCACGACCTGGCCAAGTCTTTCGGCATCAAAGATTCGAAGGGTGCCCTGGTCAGCGACGTAAAGGACGAGAGTCCCGCCGATCAGGCTGGGATCAAGCAAGGCGATGTGATTACGAAGTATCAAGGGATACCCGTTGAAGACGCGGTCGCCCTCCAGCGGCTTGTGACGAGAACCTCCGTCGGGAGCAAGGTGCCGGTGACGGTCATCCGTGATGGGCGTGAACGGGAAGTCACCGTCACGGTCAATGAACAACCGGATACGACGAAGATCGCCAAGGTCGATACCGGTGAGGCCGATTACGCCTTTGCCGGCGTGGCCGTCCAAGATCTCGACCAGGACACGGCTAAGGAACTCGGTCTGAAGGGTAAGGCGCAAGGCGTGGTCGTGACGAAGGTCGACCCCGAGAGCGGCGCCCAGAAGGCCGGTCTGATGCCCGGGGACGTGATCAAGGAAATCAACCGGCAACCCGTCAAGTCGGTGAAGGATTTTGAGAAGATGTCCTCCGGTGTCAAAAAGGGAGACAATGTGTTGATCCTGATTAACCGGCGCGGCAATTCGTTGTTCTTGTCGGCGAAGATCTAAGGGACTGGCGTATGAAAGGCGGGGGGCCTGACGGCCTCCGCCTTTCTCGCTTCCACCGAGACAGGTTAGTCGAAGACCACCGTTTTGCGCCCATAGACCAGCACGCGGCGCTCGACGTGCAGGCGGACCGCGCGAGCGAGCACCATTTCCTCCAGGTCCCTCCCCTTCCGCACCAGATCCTCTACCGTGTCCCGATGGCCCACCCGGATCACGTCCTGCTCGATGATGGGCCCCTCATCTAAATCCTCGGTCGCATAGTGGGCGGTGGCTCCAATGATTTTCACGCCGCGGTCATGGGCCTGCCGATACGGATTGGCACCGATGAATGCCGGAAGGAACGAATGATGGATATTGATCACCGGGCATCCGACCTGGGCTAGGAAGTCGGCGCTCAAAATCTGCATGTACCGGGCCATGACAACCAGTTCCACGTCCTGCCCTTTCAACAGGGCCAGCACCTGCTGCTCCTGCTGCGGTTTGGTCTCCTTCGTGACCGGGCAGACCATAAAGGGGATTTTGAACAGATCCGCCCATCCGGCGCACGCGTCATGGTTGGAAATAATGATCGGAATATCGATGTGCAATTCATCTCGACGGTGCCGTTGCAGCAGATCGGCTAAGCAATGATCCTGCTTCGACACGAGCATCCCGACTTTGGTGCGATGGCTGCTAGGCCGCACCTCGTACCGCATGCCGAACACTTTTGCGATCGGTGCAAAGGCGGTCGGGATGTCGTCGAGCGGTATCTGCAGCCCGTCGGTGGAAAACTCCATCCGCATGAGGAAGTCGTCGGTTTCGAGATCGGTATGGTGATCGGAGTGCAGGATGTTCCCGCCGAAATCGTGAATGAATCCGGAGACTCGAGCCACGATTCCCTTCCGGTCGTGACACTGAACGAGGAGTACGATCGATTCCTGTGTCTGTCCTGCCATCGCCGCTCCTATGCTGTTGATGTGACTGCGTCGAAGGATGTCATAGGTACTGATGCTAGGAGACGATGTGACCGACCAGGTCGTACAGAGCGGCATCGTCAATGTGGACCTTCACGAACTGACCGGCCTTTGCGGTGCCTTCGTTGATGTAGACTACGCCGTCGATTTCCGGGGCCAATCCTTGATGCCGACCCTCGAGCAGCCATTCCGTCTCTTCGGACGGGCCTTCGACCATCACCTCCAGCACCGATCCGATTCGTGCCTGGCCTCGGGCCGTGGCGATCGTCTCTTGGATGGCCAGTAATTCGTTCCGGCGGTCCTCCATCACGGCCCGATCTACTTTGCCGTCCAGGGCCACCGCCGGGGTCTCCTCTTCGTCCGAATACAGAAATACCGCGACCCGATCAAATTGCATTCGTTCCACGTACGTTTTTAGCTCGTCAAAGGCCGCGTCCGTTTCGCCCGGAAATCCCACAATGAAGGCCGTCCGAAATGTCAGGCCGGGAACACGAGTCCGTATGCGGTCCACCAGTGCGTCGATCGCGGCGTGATCTCCTAACCGATGCATGCGTTTCAGCATGCGGTCGTTGATGTGCTGTAACGGCATATCGATGTACTTGGTAATTTTCTCCTCCCCGGCATAGAGGTCTAGCAATTCATCCGTCACCTGCTGGGGGTAGAGATAAAACGGCCGGATCCAGCGCAGGTCCGGCACCTCCACGAGTGCGCGAAGGAGCTGCACAAGACCGTGACGCAGCCCGAGGTCCACGCCGTAGTTGATCGTATCCTGGGAGATCAGGTTAATTTCCCGAACACCTTCCGCGGCCAGGCGGCGGACTTCGGTCACGATCGATTCGACCGGGCGGCTGCGCTGCTTGCCCCGCCTCAGTGGACTGGCACAGAACGCACAGTTGCGGTTACACCCCTCGGCGATCTTG
>JACVSD010000138.1 GCA_014534095.1 Nitrospiraceae bacterium | reverse complement strand
GGTTGTAGAGCTTTGAGATGTCGATGACGCTCGGCCCGATCGTGCCTTCCTTCACCGGCAGGTCCACGGGCTTGTTGTCGACGGTGAGTGTCTTCGTACGACTTGGCATTCTATGATCCTCAGCTAGGAATGTTGGGTCGTTTTGCCTAGCGCGCCTTGAAGCTTCTTCGCGGCGTCGCTCGTGCAGGCTCCATTTCGTGAGCCGTTGGGCTGAGCGGCGCCCTTGAACAGCAAGTCGCAGGCGGCCTGAAATGCCGGACCGCTGTGATCAGGCACCATCGGCCGAGACTGCGGGTCGCTCGCGTTCTGCGATCCACCACCTGGGACACCGCCGGATCTCAATCCCTTGGAGCTGCGGGACGATACCGTGGCGCCAGCTGTCCGCAGAAGGCGCAGCCGGGCGAAGTTCAAATTCCAGGGATGTCCAAGCGGTAGACGCGGGCGGCGTTCCGGGCGAACAGGTTGGCCTTTTCCTCGGCCGAGCAGCCGCTGAGGATCTGTTTGTAGGCGTTCCATGTTGGGATGAATCCGCCGGACCGGCCATCGGGCGGAAAATTGCTTTCCATCATGCAGCGATCGACGCCGAAGGCTTCAATAGCCGTTTCGACATACGGTCGCCAAGCGGCCGCCAGTTCTTGATAGCCGGCCACGTCTTCGTGCTCTTCAAAGCGGAAGCCCCAGACCGGCATGCCGAGTCCTCCGACCTTGCACATCACGTTAGGTCGCTCGGCCAGTCGGCGCAGGTTGGCCGACCAGTTGCTGAATGTCTCGGCCCTCTCGGTATCTGTCATGTCGGTACCGACCGCGCTACCCATGTGGTCGAGCACGAAGGTAAGGCCCGGAAATTGATCCACCAGTTGGATTAGCCTGGGCAGGGAAGGATCGTAGATCGCCGCGTCAAAGGTCAGACCACGCCTTTCCAATTCAGCCAATCCTAACGGAAATCCGGGTGTTTCCAGCAATCCCGGCGGCGGCCGGTAGGTCATGATGAACTTAAACGGTCGATCATTGGGATAGTCGAGCGTGACATGACGGACGCCACGATAGCGTTCCGGGGCGGTCTCCATGCAGCGGTCGAGTAATTCACCGATGCGCGAGCCGAAGGTCAGGTTTGCGTGGCCTATGATCCCTGCTGCGACGCGACACTTGCCATACTGGCCCGATGCGGTCATAGCGGCGATGCCGTTGGCGAATTCAACCTCGCCCAGCGGACGCATCCATTCCGGCCCATCCTTGCGAACAAATACCTGTGTTTCGCAGTAAATTGAGGCAACCACATTGTGCCCGCCCTGTGCATCTGCCAGGTAGTCGTCAAGCATGTAGCGGTTGTTCGGAAAGTCGAACAGGTGGATGTGCGAGTCCACTATCGGGAGATCAGGCTCCAGGATTGGCTCATCGCGTCCTTCATGGCGTTTAGTCTTCATCGCGCCCTCTCGCGACGGTCTGGCCTAGATACTGCTCGTCCGATACCGGCTCCATCCAGTCAGTAGTCGTGCCTCCCTCCGCCTCGACAATCGCGATATGCGACATGCCAACGGTGGGCGAGGAGCCGTGCCAGTGTTTTTCGCCCGGATCGAACCAGACAATGTCACCGGGGAAAACCTCTTCCACTAGCCCACCCCATTTCTGGACACGGCCTACCCCCGCGGTGACGATCAGGATCTGGCCGACGGGGTGAGTGTGCCAGACAGTGCGCGCACCCGCATCAAAGGTCACTGATCCGCTTGCCAGCCGTGATGGAGCAGGAGCCGTAAATAGCGGATCGCGTCGCGCGTGGCCCGTGAAATTGCTTGCGGGCCCAATGCTGGACGGTTGTGAACCGATACGGGTAATCTTCATGCTTTCTTCTCCTTGGGCACGGCATACATCCCCGACGCTCGGTTCCCTCCGACGTGATACAGGACTATAGCAGGGCGAGCATGGCGGATGAACTGTCCGCGCGGTCCTATAGGCCGAGGCTTTGGTAGGCATATGTGCTTTGCGCACTGTGATGCGTCAGGCCTGCGTAGCATTTCGGTGCGCAACACGCCACAATTGAGAACCGGCCACAATGGAGAATTGAATGTCAAAAGCCACGGTATACGATGCTGTTCCTCAATTCGGCCGTCTGCGTAACGATGTCCTTTACGGCGACGTATGGAACCAGCCGGAACTGAGTAAGCGAGACCGCAGCCTTGTCACTTGCGCGATCCTTGCGGCGCTCGGCAAGAATGCCGAATTGGAAAGCCACATGAAGCTTGGTATCGAGAACGGACTGACCGTCGACGAACTGCGCGGACTGGTTGTGCAGGTGGCCTTTTATGCCGGATGGCCATGCGGTGTAAACGCGGCCAAGGCCGGTATGGCGCTGTTCGAGAAGGACAAGGACAGAGGTTGACCCTTTTGCGGTCCGTACGTCCTTTCTTTCAGCCATTTCGAGCTTTCGCACTCTGCGGTCTAGATTAGTTGTGAACAATTTTTCATTTGAGGAAGCGGTGCCGGTTCGGTCGTGCGCGATCTGGATTCGTTACGGTGCATTCAATGTCGGAGAGCACGGCAGCCCTTCATGAAGAACCCGAGGCCACAAAAGTCGGGGATGTTGCCCATCGCACCCAGGCGGAAAATGTGATGTAGGTGCTGACGCGCCGTAGAACTTTACGAGCTAGTGCACATCACACGCACCGGACGTCAGCCGCTTGCTCCTACCTTTGGAGCCATAAGCCTCCGCCTATGGACGGCCGAAAATGCACACAAACTCGGGATTTAAATCTATTGTAACTGATAAGAAAGTCACTGCTGCTCCAGCGGACATCCTGCCAGTCGCTGAAATGCGGCCACGTGGCTTTATTGAGTTTGACGGTGAGGAGAGCCACGGATGAAACATCTAAGATCACTTCTTCTGACCAGCAGCAGGAGCCTTGCTAACGTGACCTGCGTCACGCTAGACCTTGCCACCCACGGGACGGAGTGACCTCCCAGCCAGACCTAAGGCCGGTGTTTCAGCGGCACCTGCTTTACTGTCCGCTGTCGGCACAGCGTCGTCGCCCGCACGACATCCCCAATCAGGAGAACCCCCATGACACGACTCGAAGGCCGCATCTACATCGTTACTGGCGGTGGTAGCGGTATCGGCGCGGCGACCGTCCGACGCCTCCTGGACGAGGGTGCAAAGGTAGTAGCCGTCGATCTCGACAAGTCGAGGGCGCAGACCACCCTAGATGCGTCCAGCGCTGGACCCGACCGCGCCATGGCCGTTGGCGTTGATGTGGCCGATCCCGCCAAGGTCAATGCCCTGATCTCTGAAGCCATCACGCGGTTCGGTGTCTTGGACGGCTTGGTCAACTGCGCCGGTGTCCGCGGTGTCGGCTCGATCGTCGAAACCGAACGGGCGACCTGGGATCT
>JACVSD010000009.1 GCA_014534095.1 Nitrospiraceae bacterium | reverse complement strand
TGCCACAGCCGCACGCCGGTTTCCGCCGAACTCGGCAGACACACAATGAACCGTGACCCATGGCCTTCCCGACTATCCACCTTGATCCATCCGCCGTGCAGGTCAACGATGCGATGCACCGCCGCGAGCCCCAGCCCTGAACCTCGTTTCTTGGTGGTGAAGAACGGGAGGAAGATCTTCTCCAGATTCTCCTTGGAGATCCCTTCTCCGGTATCGTGAAAAGCCGTTTCGACAACGTCTGCCTTTCGTCCGCCCGCATCGATCTTCCGGCAACGGGTCGTGATGGTCAATCGACCACCCATGGGCATCGCGTCAAAGGCGTTGGTCGCCAGATTCCAAAACACCTGTTTCATCTGGTCGGGGTCGACCTGGCCGCGAAGCGGCCCGTCCGCCAGCGTCGTCACGATCGTGATATTAGAGCGCGACCTGGCCTCATGTTCTACGAGATCTAGAGTCTCAGCAAGGACTTTATTTAAATCGTACTCGGCCAGATTGAGCGCCGGGGGCCTAGCGTACTGAAGAAATTCGGTGATGATATTGTCGAGCCTTGTGGCCTCCCGCACCGCAATGTCCATGAGACGCTGGCTTGTCTCATCTCCGTCCAGATCTTTCCGAAGCATCTGCATGGCTCCGGCCAGCGCGCCGAGAGGATTGCGAATTTCGTGCGCCATGCCAGCCGACATTTCTCCGAGACCGGCAAGCCACTCTTTCCGCTTCATCTCTTCTTCCAGTTCTCTGATCTGGGTGAGATCTTTGAAGACGCCGACCAATCCGGTCTCCCGTCCCTGTTCATGTAAGGGAGAGAGAGTCATGCCCAAGATGAGGCGATTGCCATCGGCTCGCTTGCACTCCACCTCAAACCGCATGTTTGCATTTTCCACCGCGCGTTCATCCGAGGGCTGGGTGGGATGCCAGTTGAACACCTCCGCCCAATGTCGCCCCTGGACCTCACTGAGGCTATAACCGGTTGCTTCCAGTGCTGCGGGATTCCATGAGGTAACGTGCCCACGCTGGTCCGTCGTAAAGACGCCGCTGCTGATGCTTTGTACGATGTTTTCGTGGAACGCCTGGAGACGACTCAACCCTTGCTCTTTCTCGCGGAGGGACTGGTCCGCAAAATGTAGCTGATCAGCCAGCGCCCCGCTGAGAAAACCAACCACCAAAATAGCGAGACTGTAGACGCCAAACATTTGCAGGACCTCAGGAGCACTCAAGCGCGGGCGAGCTAGCCACCCCCATGTTTCCACCAGTCCGTACAGTTGCATGTTGGTCAAGGTGCCGAACAATATGATGGACAAGCCTGCGGCGAGGAGACTGGCGCGTCGGCGAGAGACCAAACTGGCGACGGTCACCGTAATGACATACAAAACGACAAACGGGCTGTCGATGCCTCCGGTTCTCGCCACCAGAACCGTCTCCAAGAGGAAATCCACACTAATTTGAAGCCATGCAAAGCGGAGCAAGGCTGCGGGAGACGTCAACTGGCGCAGGACCAGGGCGTAGGGGATGGTAATCGCATAGGTAACGATGATCAGCGCATAGAACGTTCCAGCCGGCTCCCCTTTTGTGACCTGAAATGTAAGCGAGAGGCCGAGCAGCAATGTAACGAGAACGACCCGCAAACCCATCAACCACTGGATCCTACATTTCACCTCACCCATAGGTCTGCTCTACTGAAACGATCACTGGATTTGGCAGTACTAATTGAGAGACGGCGAGTCTGTCGGAGCCACTAGCAGTCTGTCTATCCGATGGCGGAGGCCATGGAAAAAATCGGAAGATACATAGCGATGACGATGAAGCCGATGGTAACGCCTAAAAAAACCATCATCATGGGTTCCAATAATGCGGTGAGGGACGTAACAGCCTGATCCACCTCGTCCTCGTAAAAATCGGCGATCTTCCCCAACATGTTGTCCAAAGCTCCGGTCGACTCGCCGACCGCTATCATGTGGGTAACCATCTTGGGGAAGGTCCCACTTTTCGTCAGTGGCTCTGAGATAGTCTTGCCCCCGCTGATACTGACTCTCGCGTCCAGGAGCGCGCCCTCGACCACCTTATTTCCGGATGTTTTGGCACAAATGGTGAGCGCCTCGAGGAGCGGTACGCCACTTGAAAGCAAAGTACCCAACGTTCGCGTAAATTTGGCGACCGAGGCTTTCCTAATGAGGTCGCCGAAAACAGGAAGCTTCAGCACCATCTTATCAATGGCAAGCCTCCCTTGTTGCGTCGCATAGTATCTCTTGACGCCAAGAACTGACGCAACCACTGCTCCTAGGATGAAGTACCAGTTGGCCTGCACAAAGTTGCTCATATTGATGACCAACTGTGTGGGACCTGGTAAGGCCATCTTTCCGTTGGACATTTCCTTAAACATTTTTTCAAAAACTGGGATTACCCAGATCATTAAGACCGTGATGACAATCACTGCGATGCCGCAAATCGCCGCTGGGTACACCATGGCACTCTTGATCTGGGCCTTCAGCTTCATGGCCTTTTCAATATGCTTGGAAAGTCGATTAAGAATGGTGTCCAGCAGCCCTCCGACCTCTCCCGCATGCACCATATTGATATAGAGATCATCAAAAATCTTGGGCTGGCGCCTGAGTGCATCGGAAAACGTTGATCCGCCTTCCACCTGGACCTTCACTTCGCCGATCGCTTTGCGCAGTGCAGCATTCTCAGATTGAGTCGATAGAATTTCGAGGCACTGAATGAGCGGCAGTCCCGCATTGATCATGGTTCCAAACTGACGTGTAAATACCACCAAGTCCTTATCACTCAAACCCGACCCAAAACTAAGCTTGAATCCTTCCTTCGCGGACTTTTCTTCGAGACTGGTGACCACTACGCTTTGCTTGCGAAGCTGATCAACCGCTTCCTCGCGGCTCTTGGCGACGAGTTCGCCCTTTTTCACCGTTCCGGATTTGCTTCGCCCGACATACGTGAAGGTAGCCATAGATCGCTCGCCCTGTGGTGGCTCACTGACGCCCGGGAAAGGTTGCAGCACGTTTACCAAGGGGAGTCTACGGGGGGGCGCAAAACCTGTCAAAGCAATTACAGAATCTGATCGCCAGCAGTGCCCGATGGGCGAGTGGCCGGAAACGAAGCTACGTCAGTGGCGGAGCTGCATTGGTATAGCGATATCCTCGATAAAGATAGTGCAACCCTGACGCGACCGTAAACGTCACCATGATCGATAAGAGCGGAGTAAGAGGTGCCACTCCCTGCCCTTTCCATGTCATCAAGACAACGAGGAGGACATAGGTCAACTGCAGGAGGGTCGTACCTTTGCCGAGAAAGGTGGGCGTAATATCGATCGGAGAATTCGTCAAATGCGCCACAGCAGTGCCCAATAAGAGAATGATGTCGCGACTCACGACCAGGATGGCCAGCCAGGAAGGTACCAGGTGGAGGATGGAGAGAGAAATGAACCCGGATGTGAGCAACAGTTTATCGGCGAGTGGATCGAGAAACGTACCTAGTTTGGTCCGTTGGTTGAACCTTCTGGCTATGGGTCCGTCAATGGCATCCGTCACACCGGCGAGCAGCAAAGCCAATAACGCAAACCCGAACTGTCCATATGTCATACACCCGATGTACACCGGGATGAGCAGGATACGGAGGATCGTCAAGCTATTGGGTATGTTCATCGATAGGACTTACAACACGGGCCTCCGGGGAACGAGGGGGAGCATCTTAGTAAGAGGGTGGTACCTTGTCAACGCGGTTGCAGTCGTGGCGGGCTGGCCCTATAATTCCCGTGGTCTGGACATCCTACCCATCGGGAGGTTGAATGAGCACATTACCGCTGATGTTTAGAAAAGAAGGGCTGGTCGAGAAGCACCAGTTGGAAGGCGTGGATCCGAGCGACCGCTATTTTAGCCGCGCCATTCTCGTGAATCGAACGGCTTCCGGCTACGCCGCCAAAATGATGTATGAAGCGTTCACGGTAGAGGGCGGATCACATTCGACGATTGCGGCCGCCGTCACTGAACTCGTGGACAAACTTCACGGGTTCGGATTCCGTCGACTGCGTTCGAGAGCAAATTTCAAAGGAACTCGTTATCTGGCCGAGAAGGAAACGTGGATCGACTATCCAGACCCTGCCTATGGAGCCCCGACCACTTCCTCATAAATCAAATCATGAATCGCCGGGCGAAACCCGCGAATCGCGTCGTTTGTTCTAGTCGGATGGACCCGATTCGACAGGAGCACCACTTCGAGCTCAGCGACCGGATCAATCCACACTGACGTTCCGGTATACCCGAGATGCCCGAAGGACCGGGAAGAAAAATGATGTCCGGACGAGGACGGTGCTGAGGGCGTATCCCATCCGAGCGCCCAGCTAGATCCCGGGACCTCCTTTTGGCGTCGGGTAAATTCCTTCACAACGTCTGGATCCAGAAATGACGGCTGCGCGCGATGGGCCCTCAGCCAGCTTCCCGTCACAGACAGTACGGATTCGGCCGTCCCAAACAGTCCTGCATGTCCGGCGACGCCTCCCGCTACAGCGGCGTTTTCATCGTGCACCTCTCCCCGCAAGAGGCGCCGCCTCCATCCATCAAGCTCGGTTGGCGCGATGAACTCCGTGAGGCCTTTTCTCTCTGAATCACGACCTTCCTGAGTCGGTAGGAAAAAGAGAGCACCAGCCGACAAAGGTACAGCGATGCGGTCGGCCACGAACCGGTCTAACGTCATGCGGCTCAACCGCTCTATGATGAATCCCAGGAGCATGAAGCCAAGGTCACTGTAGAGACTTTTTGCTCCGCTTCGATGGATGAGTGGTTCTCGACGAAGTAGGTCCAGTAAGCAACGGCTGGCATGTTGTCGTTCTTCGTGTGAAGAAGGGAGTGCTCCGTGCGGACTGAGCTGCTCATAGAAGGGTCGCCATCCTGGGAAACCGGAACTGTGCCTGAGCAAGTCTCGTAACGTGCTCGAGCCAATCGGCGCCTGTGCCAATTCGGGCAGGATCCGATCGAGCCGTTCATCGATCTGACAACGGCCCTCCTGCAATAAGAGCGCGAGAGAGGTCGCGGTGGCCAGGGGTTTGGTCAAGGAAGCGAGGTCGTACAGGGTCGATTCCGACACCGCCTCGTCCATCGGGTCCTGCGAGAGGCGGCCGGCGCAGATCAGCGACGGGAGTTCTCCCCCTCGGCGAATCGCCAGGACGGCGCCGGGAAAAACCCCATGGTCGACGGCTGATTGGAGCGCCGTGCGGATGGATGGAGAAACGTGCATGATGGAGACAGCACCGAGGTGCGCTGCTTAAGGTCACTTACAGGGAACCCGGCGGGTGTACAAAGAACACCAGCCTGGCTCAGCGGGCAGGGCTCGACTCATCTTCCAGCTTTTCTTCTGATGCCGGTCGGCTCTCCTCATATGCCTCACTGGTTTCCACGTCCAGCATTCGCTCGAACGTATGCAAGGTGGCGCGCATTCGCTCAACCATGAGAAGGCGTTGTTTGTGCAACTGAGACAGGTCGCGTTGTGTTTCACCCAGCTCAATGCGGGCTTCGCGGATCAGCTCTCCGGCCTTGAGTTCCGCTTCCTTGACGATCAACTCGGCCTCTCTCTGAGCGCCTCGCTTTACATCGTCGGCTAGCGACTGCGCCGCCACCAGCGTATTCGAAAGAGCCGACTCTGTCCGCTTCAATTCTGATACCTGCTGTTCCATAAGTCCCAACCGTTCACGGAGCGTCGCGTTGTCGCGGTTCAGAGACTCCACGGTTTGCGCCACTTCTTCGAGAAAGTGATTGACCTCATCACGATCATACCCTCGAAGCTTGACCCTGAACACCATCTGCTGAATATCGAGTGGCGTGATTTTCATGGCATCCCCCATAGGTTGGCTCAATTGATCCGTAGCGCCAATTCTTTGAGCGACTGCACCACGGCGATCTGCAGAAAGGTAATCGCCACGATGGCGATGAGAGGCGAGAGATCGATGCCCATCCGCCACCCGAGCATGCGACGGATCGGCGACAGCACCGGCTCAGTTGCACGATCGAGGAACTGCACGATCGGGTTCCAGGGATCCGGACTCACCCATGAAATCAAGGCCCGAGCGATGATGATCCACATATAAAACCAGAGCGCATAATCGAGTACGGTGGCTACTCCAAGCAGCACATTGCCCACGACAAACATCAGCGTCCAAGCTCCTGAGACCGTCGGGTCGCCGCCTCGACCGCATTCATCAAGGTCGCCCGCAACCCACCCTGCTCCAGTTGATGCAACCCTGCGATCGTCGTGCCACCTGGAGATGTGACCTGATCCTTCAAGCGAGCAGGATGCTGCCCCGTCTCAAGCACCATCCGCGCAGCGCCCAGCACCGTCTGCGCCGCCAGGACGCCTGCCGCCTCCCGTGACAAACCCATATTGACCCCGCCGTCGGTCAAGGCTTCGATAATAAGAAACACGTAAGCCGGACCGCTTCCGCTGAGTCCGGTGACCGCATCCATTTGACGCTCCTCCACAGGCACCACCTTGCCGATGCACTCAAACATCCGGCGCGCGTAGGCCATATCGGCCTCGGCCACTTCTGCGCCGATGGCCATCGCTGTCATGCCTTCGCGCACCATCGCCGGCGTATTCGGCATCGTTCGTATCACCGCGGCCTTCGATCCACAGACGCCCGTAACGCGAGCAATCGGAACGCCGGCCACGACGGAGACGATTAACCGTTCCGCCACTTCGGCCCGTATGTCATGAAGCACGGCATCGAGCATCTGCGGCTTCACGGCCAGCACGACCACGTCGGCCCATCGCACCGCCTCGCGATTCTTCGCACCTACCCGTATACCGTAGATTTTTTTGAGACGGTCCAGTCGATCCGCCATGGGGTCGCTCGCCCAAATACTATCGGGTACACAGAGACGGGCACCGAGAAGACCGCCAACCAGAGCCTCCGCCATCTGTCCCCCGCCTACGAAGGCAATCTTTCGTGTCAAGGCGGTACTAGACATGACGAGCCCCAAAGATCGCTGCGCCGACACGGACGAGCGTCGCCCCTTCCTCAATGGCGATTTCAAAATCATGGGACATGCCCATGGATAATTCATCCATCGTAATGGTGGGCAGGCGTAGAGCAGCAATCCGCTCGGCCATATGGCGGAGACGGGAGAAATACGGCCGAGCCTGTTCGGCCTTCGCTGTCGGAGGGGGAATAATCATCAATCCTTTTACGCGTAGACATGGCAGCGAGCCGAGGGCCGGCACCAGGGCGATGAGATCTTCGGGATGAAATCCTGACTTCGTCGGCTCCTGCCCGAGGTTCACTTCCAGCAGCACTTCTTGACACACGGCCGCCTGGCCGGCTCGCTTATTGATTTCCTGAGCCAATTCTAAACTGTCCACCGAATGGACCAAGTCAAAGACTCCGATCACGGATCGCGCCTTTCGACGCTGCAAGTGCCCGATGAAATGCCAACGCACCGGAGCATCCTTGAGGGCCGCCATCTTGGGTGACGCTTCCTGGAGCCGATTTTCTCCCACAATGGACAGCCCTGCCTCAATAGCGGCCCTCATGCGATCCACCGTGACGGTTTTCGTCGCCGCAACCAGGCGAATATCCTGCGGCTTTCGCCCCACCTTTATCGCCGCCCGGGAAATCCTCGACCGCACCAGCTGCACGCGAGTGGCCAGTGTATCGGCACCGCTATCGTTGAGTGGCGGCGGCTCCATGTGCGACTCAAGTCTCACTCTTCCGGCGCCACGCCGGCCGAACCGGTTCATTCTAACGGAAGGGCTATGCAATTGGCAGAGCCCTCGTCCCCCTGCTTGATCTAGCTCGCGCAGACTAACCCAATGGCGCTGACCATCGTCCCAATCACTTTTCCCTCTCGCCGATAGGAAAAAAAGAGGTCGTCATGGCAGATCGTGCAGAGGTTTACGACCGTAACGGAACCCGAACTGGCACCCATCCCCTCCACTTGCTCTCTGATAAGGGCCTTTAAGTCTAGATGAACTTTCCCGCCGGGCCGGTCTCGCAGCACCTCGCCTTTGGCAAGACAGGCATGGCCCACTCGGTTGATCACCGGTTCATCGACTTCATAACAGCAGACACCGGCCGAGGGTCCAATGCTGACACGAAGGCGTGCCGGGTCGGATCCAAACCGAGACGCCATCAGGGCGATAGTCCTGGGCACAATGCCGGCCACGGCCCCCCGCCACCCGGCATGAATGGCGGCCACCACCCGGCGCTCAGGATCATGGACTAGAACAGGCACGCAGTCCGCCGTCCGTACCGCTACCATCACCCCCGGTCGGTCCGTGACCAAGGCATCCCACCCGCCGTCAAATCGATCGTCCGCCGTGAGCGACCGATCAACGACCAGCGCATCGATGCCATGAACCTGCTTGACGG
Source organism: Nitrospiraceae bacterium (assembly GCA_014534095.1). Next base: position 22,476 of record JACVSD010000009.1, on the reverse strand, counting down.
AAAGAAGCCAGGTGGCCCTTGGGATGCCGGCCCGCCGTTGAACCGGGACTCCGACTTCAACGCACAGGCTCGCGGCATGCCGGCGGGTGCCGAAAAAGTGACGGACCCCGTCTTGTCTCGACGCGAAGGCCGGGACCGTGATAACCGGCGCTTCCATCATGGGGCCTCTGCGCATAGCAGCATGGAGCTCATGGCACTTTTAGTCGGCCTGCTTTCGCAGAAACGTGGGAACATCCCACTCGTCTTCTGCCGCCAACGTCGCCCGATCAAGTGATTCCCTTGCGTCGCTCATCCGCCGTAAAAAGGTCGGCCGATCGAGATCCTTCATGGGCCGGTCGGACGCCGCCACAGCACCCACTCCGGCGAGCACAGGTGGGGCCGGCTTTGACGCGCGGAGGCTGCCCCTATCCGCGGGAACTGCCATGGCCGCCGGCTCTTCGTCCCGCTCGAACCCCGTGGCGATCACAGTCACCACCAAATCGTCTCCCATATCGGGGTTGATCACTTGGCCCACGATGATATTGGCCTCCGAGTCCGCCGTTTGCTGGATGATGGACGCCGCCTCTTCGATTTCATGCAGCGACATGTTGGGACCGCCCGTAATATTGAGCAACACACCGCGAGCCCCTTCCACGCTACCTTCTTCGAGAAGAGGACTGCAGATGGCTTTCTGCGCCGCTTCGATCGCCCGGTTGGTACCCCGGGACACACCCATGCCCATGACGGCCCGGCCGGTGTGGGACATAATCGTCCGCACGTCGGCAAAGTCCACATTGACATGGCCGGTCGTCGTGATGACATCGGCAATTCCTTGAATCGCCTGGCGCAATACGTCATCCGCTACCTTGAAGGCTTCGAGTAGCGGCGTGGCTTTATCCACAATGCCGAGCAATCGCTGATTAGGAATCACCAGGAGTGTGTCGACGTGGCGGCGGAGATCCCGGATACCTTCCTCCGCATGTTTGTGCCGGCGCTGCCCTTCATATTGAAACGGCTTCGTCACCACGCCCACCGTCAAGATTCCAAGCTCGCGGGCGATACTGGCGACGATCGGAGCTGCCCCCGTCCCGGTCCCGCCACCCATTCCCGCCGTGACAAAGACCATGTCAGCGCCTTCGAGGCATTCGCGGATATGATCTTTGCTTTCGAGCGCCGCATCTTTGCCGATTTCCGGCTTCGCCCCTGCACCCAATCCACGGGTCCGTTCCGGGCCCAACTGAATCTTATACGGCGCGAGCGATCGATCCAGCGCCTGTAAGTCGGTGTTGGCGGCAATAAAATCGACTCGGGCCAGACTCGACCCGATCATCGTATTCACCGCATTGCACCCGGCTCCACCGACTCCGATCACCTTGATCCGGACCGGCAACAGCACATCTTCCTGAAATGAGAACATTGCGGCACCTCCCCTCACATCACTCGCACGGTGGTATCTGCCGTGCGGCGGTTATGGTTAAAACACCTCCAACACACGCTTCGTCCATCCGAACATCTTGGCCCACGGTCCCCCGTTTCGAAGCCCGGCCGTTTCCAAGTCGTCAGCATGCCGGCGGGCATGCAGAAGCAACCCCACGCCGGTCGCATGGCTCGGGTGCCCCACAATATCTCGGAGGCCGCCCACGCCCGAGGGCGTCCCCCGGCGAGCCGGCAAGTTCAGAACCTTTTCGGCCGCATCGGGCATGCCTTCCAGCAAGGACGTCCCGCCGGTGATGACCACGCCGGCGCCTAACATGCCCTCATAGCCGGCCCGGGCAATCTCCCGTCGTACCAGTTCAAACATTTCATCGACCCGCGGCTCCAGTATTTCGGCGATGTCCCGGCGGGAGAAAATGCGGGGTGGCCGGTCGCCCACGGAAGGCACCTCCACCGGATGGTGACTGGCAATCAATTCCGTCCTCGCGATGCCGTGCTGGGTCTTGATCTTTTCGGCTTCGGTTTGAGAGGTCAGCAGGCCGATGGCCAGGTCCTTCGTGAGGTTCTGACCGCCAATCGGGAGCACGGCGGAGTGACGGATGCTGCCGTCTAAAAAAATGGCGAGATCGGTTGTGCCTCCGCCCAGGTCCACCATCGCCACGCCCAAGTCGCGTTCCTCCTGGCTGAGCACCGCTTCGCTCGACGCAAGCGGTTGCAGGATGATGTCGACCACGTCGAGCCCGGCCCGGTTGACGCTCTTGATGATGTTTTGTGCCGATGTGACGGCGCCGGTGATGACATGCACGTTCACTTCCAAGCGGTTTCCGGAGAGCCCCAACGGTTCACGGACGCCTTCCTGCCCGTCCACCATGTATTCTCGCGGCAACACATGGAGGATTCGCCGCTCGTGAGGAATAACGGCAAGCGTTCGGGCGCTTTCGATCGCTCGGTGGATATCCTCACGGGTCACTTCCGCGCGCTTGAGCGCGACCACCCCCTTGCAGTTTTCCGCTGAAATATGGCTCCCCGCGATGCCGGTATAGACGGAATTGATCTGCACCGCCGCCATCAACTCGGCTTCTTCCACCGCCTTTTTTATGGATTCGACCGTACTTTCGATATCGACGACCACGCCTTTACGCAGGCCGCGCGAGGGACTCGATCCGACGCCGATCACATTGAGCCCACCGGTATCGGGAATCTCTGCAACAATGGCACAGATCTTCGTAGTGCCGATGTCGAGCCCGACCAGGATCTGATCGCGTTTAGGCACCGGGATCACCCCCTTTCCCGAACAATAATGCGATTCTCATACCGCAGGTCGACTTCATTCACCCCGCGCCCCTGCCCATCGAAGCTGAGCGTCTTGAGCGTCGGCTTCACGCGCTCAAAGCGCTCCCACTGCTCATGCAGCGCGTCTTCGCCGAACTGGAAATGCACGCCCCGCACGGAAGCCACGAGATTGGCTGGATTCGCCGCATTGATTTGAGGGCGGCCATCGTAGGTGTGAGCCAACAGTTTCGCCAACTCAATCCCCGAGACAATGGCCCCTCGCGTGCCGCCATCGCCTTGGAGAAAACCCTTCAAATCAATACCCGTCACCATTGGCAGAGCCTCATCGTCGTCGTGACCAAGCCGGGCCAGGAAGTGGCCGGTTTCATCAGTGAGAAAATTCTCTGCGCCGACGCGGACAATTGCGGCCGGCTTCCGCTCGACGACCGACAGGCGTAGTTCATGAAACGGAACCCGTGTCACGACCGCTTCCTTCACCCACGGATGGGATTGAAGGTGCTGTTCAATTGCAGCAGGGCCGATCTGATGGAGGGCGACGCCCGGCTTCAGTTTGACCAGATCGATCAACTCCTGTTTTTGGATCTGGTGCACGCCCTCCACCGTGACGGTCCGAATTTCGAACAGACGGGCCAGCGCCGGCCCGGCATATTGCGCGCCGGTCACCAAGCTCCACCCCATGCATACTGCGCCGACCAACAGCCCGCCCCATCGCACACGGCGCTTCCACGAAGCGAGCCGCTTTGCCCGTCTTAGTTCGAGATAGTGACTGGCAGCCGCCCCAGCGCGCGGTCCCTTCCACTGATTGACCCGCGGCTCCGCCGGACGCGCCGGCCGACGCTTCATCAATGATCCCATCACGCCAGTTCCTTATTGCCCGCCCGCGCGGATCGGACGGCTCGATCAAGTGCCGACTGCAGAATCGATTCCACCAAGGTGTCGTAGTCCATTCCCGCCTGCGCCGCCGCCATCGGCAGCAAACTGGTCTCCGTCATGCCAGGCACGGTATTGATTTCAAGCACATACGGACGCCCTTTGGGAGTGATCCGGAAATCAACACGCGCCGCACCGTCACAGCCCAGCACTTGATACGTGCGCCGCGCCAGATCTCCGATGGCCCGCCCGGTCTTGCCCGACAACGGAGCCGGACATAAATATTGCGTCCGCCCCTTCTGATACTTCGCTGAAAAGTCATAGAACCCGTTCGGTGCAACTATCTCCACCGCAGGCAGCACCTTTGGCGGTCCGCTCGCTCCTCCCAAGATCGACACGGTGACTTCATGACCGGCTATGTAGGCTTCGACCATCGCCTCCACATCGTAGCGATGGGCCAGCTCCAGTGCTGGCTTCCATTCTATGCGACGACGCACGATCGTCACGCCGATGGTAGACCCTTGCGAGGCCGGCTTCACGACCACGGGCAACGTGAGATTGGCCGCCGCGAGAATCTTCCCCAGAGCGGGCGAGTCACCACGCCGCACGACAGTCCCTCCAGGCACCGGGATCTCATGTGCCGCCAACACGGTTTTGGTAACGACCTTGTGCATCCCGACGGCGCTCGCCTGGACGCCGGAACCGGTGTAAGGCATGCCAATCGTCTCAAGGAAGCCCTGAATGGTGCCGTCCTCTCCGCCTGGCCCATGCAGCGAGAGAAAGGCGATGGCGACCTTCTGCTGCTTCAGCGCCTGCGCTAAGGAGTTCGTCACGTCGATCGCGACCGCATCGTAGCCCCTGCGAAGCAACGACTGATGAACGGCGCGTCCGGTACGCAGCGACACCTCCCGCTCCGAAGAACGTCCCCCCATAAGGACGCCGATTCGCTTCGTGGTCAGGCGGCCAGTCTGTGCCATAGTTCTCCCACGTGATCAGTGATCAGCGATACGTGATCGGTTGAAGACTCGGGACGTGCTTCCAGCTGGTCACTCTTCACACATCACTCCTCTACTGCTTTACGCTTCACCCACGAGTTTCAATTCCAATTCCAGTTTGTGGCCGGTTTTACGGCCGACTTGCGCCCGGACTTTCCTGATCAACCCCAGCACATCCTTGGCCGTCGCCTTGCCTTGGTTAACGATAAAGTTGCCATGCTTCTCGGAGACCCGGGCGTCGCCGACCTGTGCGCCCTTGAGTCCTGCTGCTTCCACCACCCGACCAGCCGAATCGTTCGGCGGATTTTTGAAGATGCAGCCGGCACTGGGTAATGTCAGCGGCTGGGTGGAGCGCCGGTACTGCAAATAGTCTTTCACCACTTTCTCAATGTCCGACCGTACACCTGGTCTAAGCTGAAGCCACACGCCCACCACGATGCCCGGCGGCAACTGCGCCCGTCGGTAGGTAAACGGAATGGTTTCCGCCCGGCACTCCACCAACGCGCCTGCCGGAGTCACGATGCGAACTGCTTTCACGGCGTCTTTCATTTCCCCGAGTTTCGTACCGGCATTCATGACCACACATCCGGCCACGGTACCGGGAATGCCCGCGGCCCATTCCAAACCTGCAAGCGACCGCCGAATGGCATGACTGATGAGGGTCGGCATGCCGACGCCGCCTTCCGCATAGAGCACAGAATCCGGGTCGTCCTTGATCGCTCGCAATCGCTTCAAACTCACCACCACTCCTCGGATGCCCTTGTCGCGGATCAGCACATTGGTTCCACCCAGGACGAACATCGGCAACGCCTGTCTTCGCGTCTGGATCACCAGCCGCATGACATCGGCCACATCGGCCGGCTCAACGAGCACATCGGCTGGACCGCCGATATGGAAGGACGTGTACTCCTTGAGCGATGCATTAAACCGAACCGTTCCTTTGAGACCGTCCACTGCTGCCTCCAAGCGGCGGTGGCCTCCGCCAGGGCGTCGCTTCACGGCCTGGATGTCGCTTCGAAGGGCCATACTCAAGACGATGGCTCGAGTCGGGCGACCAGGCCCGTACCCGCCTTCCAGATATCTCCCGCCCCCAGGGTCAGCACGAGATCGCCCGGCTTCAGATGAGGCATGACCTGATCAGGAAGACTTTCCTTCCGTTCCACGAACGTGATGGAAGGATGTCCGGCTGCCTGAATCCGCGCCGCGAGTGAGGCGCCCGAGACACCGGGAATCGGTTGCTCCCCAGCCGGGTAGATATCCGTCATGAACACCTCATCCGCCTGATCGAAGGCGTGCGCAAAGTCTTCCATACAATCCCGCGTCCGGCTGTAGCGGTGAGGCTGGAACAGCACCACTAATCGACGCTCCCGCCAACCCTGCTTCGCAGCCGCCAAGGTAGCTTTGACTTCGGTTGGATGATGGCCATAATCGTCCACGACCATGATGTTCCCGACCTCTCCCCGTAAGTGGAACCGCCGCTCTACGCCGGTAAAGGCCGCGAGCCCTTTCCGAATAAGATCCACCGGGATGTCCAACTCGACTCCGATGGCGATCGCAACCAGCGCGTTCGAGACGTTGTGGATACCGGGGACAGCGAGTCGAAATGGACCGAGATTCTTGCCTCGGAAATGTGCCCGAAATTCCGCGCCCCATTGTTTGAGCACCACATCGGTCGCTGTAAAATCAGGCACGAGCCCGTTTCGCTCGTGCAATCCATAGGTCTGATACCGCTTGACAATGCGGGGAAAGAGCGCACCGAGCCGCTCATCATCGGCACAGAGCACGGCGAGCCCATAGAAAGGAATCTTGTTGATGAACTCGGCAAAACAGTCGTTGATTCGCTCCATCGACCCATAGTGATCCAGGTGCTCGCGGTCGAGGTTCGTCACGGCGACGACAGTCGGCGACAGACGGAGAAACGAGCCGTCGCTTTCGTCGGCCTCGGCCACCAGGATATCTCCGCGCCCCAAGCGCGCATGACTGCCCAAGGCATTCACTTTGCCGCCAATGACCATGGTGGGGTCCAGTCCACCTTGCGCCAACACGTTCGCCACCATCGAAGTGGTCGTCGTTTTGCCGTGCGCCCCGGCAATCGCCACGCCAAACTTCAGTCGCATCAGTTCGGCCAGCATTTCGGCTCGCGGAATCACCGGAATCTGCCGGGCCCTGGCCACCAGGACTTCGGGATTCGTGGCTGCCACCGCCGACGAGATGACCACGACCTGTGCCTCTCCAACATTCGATTCTTGATGGCCGAGGAAGATCTTCCCACCCAGTTCTTCCAGCCGACGAGTGGTTTCCGATGCCTGCAAGTCGGACCCGGTCACCTTGTACCCTAAGGTCAACAAGACTTCCGCAATCCCGCTCATGCCGGATCCGCCGATGCCCACCAGGTGAATTTGTTGTGTCTTACGAAACATCGCAGTACGCCTCAGTCCTTGCAATGCCGGCTTTGCACGCAGCCCTTGATTTCCCGCTTCATGAACTTCCAGCGCCTCCAACAGTGCCGTTGGTGTCATACGTCACCCCCATCAGGTTGTAACATTCACGCGCGATCACCTCCGCGGCATCGATCCGCCTCATTCGCCAACTGCTCTCCCGCATGGCCTGAAGCTGTCGTCCATTCTGGAAGAGCGTCACGATCGCCTCGCCCAGCCGCGTGCCGGTCAGCTCGGCCTGCGGGAGCACGAGTGCACCTCCCGCCTCTTCCATAGCGCGGGCATTTTTCATCTGATGGTCGTAGATGGCCGTCGGCAACGGAACCAGGATCGCCGGTTTGCCGCAGGCCGTCAGTTCGGCAATGGTCATCGCACCCGCACGGGCCACCACGAGATCGGCGGCGAGCAAGGCCCGCGGCATGTCGTAGAGGAAGGGGACCACGTCTGCGTGAACGCCGGTCTGTCGGTAGGCATCACTCACGCGCTGATGATCCGCTTCGCCCGTCTGATGCGTGATTGCGAGATCCGGCAGATGGCGCATGAGACTGGGCAACTCCTCAATGACGGCGCTGTTAATCGCCCGGGCCCCCTGGCTCCCGCCAAAGATGAGGAGCCGGCGGCCGTTCGTCGCGTCTCGATGGCGCTCTTGGACATGCACAAGGAATTCGCGCCGGATCGGCGTGCCTACGACGCGAACTTTCTGTCGGTCGAAGGACCGCCCTGCCGACTCAAACGCGAGAAAGATGCGCTGTACCAGAGGCGCCACCGCTTTGTTGGCCAGGCCAGGGTGAGCGTTTGGCTCGAGAATTACCCGCGCGATCCCCGTGAGCGCTGCAGCGGCCAACATCGTAGGGCTCGTATATCCGCCGACCCCGATCACCAAATCGGCACGACAACGGTGCAGGAGGCTGAGGGATTGCCCAAAACCGACTGGGACCGACAGCAGCCCCTGCAATTTGCGCCACCACCCTGTGCCCATAAACGGCTTTGCCGTCAGGAAGACCAATTTGAATCCTTCATGCACCAGCACCTTCGACTCGATCCCTCGAGGGGTCCCCACAAAAACAATCTGTGTCCTCGGATCACAACGCAGGAATTCCCGCGCCAGCGCGACGGCGGGATACAAATGACCTCCGGTTCCTCCGGCAGCAATGACGATAGTCATCGACGTCCCATCCGGCCCCGTCCGCCCTGAAATCCTGCCTCCTCCCGTCCCGCTTGGCGATCCCGCGAGATGTTCAACAATATGCCCACTCCGAGCAGGCTGATGACGAGCGAGGACCCGCCATAGCTGACGAACGGTAAGGTCAAGCCTTTGGTGGGGACGAGACCCGTCACGACACAGGCATTGACCAACGCCTGTATGCCGATGAGTAGCGTGATCCCCATGCCCAGATAGCGGCCGAAGGGTACCCGCGCCCGGACGGCGATCTGAAAGCCACGTATGACAAACAAGGCAAACAACAGCACGATGACGCCCGTTCCCACCAAACCTAATTCTTCGCCGACCAGGGCGAGGACAAAGTCCGTATGGGCTTCGGGCAGAAAAAACAATTTCTGCTTCCCTTCCCCCAGCCCGACTCCGAACGAACCGCCGCTTCCCAGGGCGAGAAAGGACTGTGTAATCTGAAATCCTGCATCCGAAGCGTCCTTCCACGGCGCAAGAAAAGTCAGCAGCCGTTGCCGGCGATAACTCGATCCGAGGACGAGCACCAAAACGGCCGGCACCGCGCAGAGCCCCAACGCCAGGAGATGCGTCATCCGAGCCCCTCCGAGAAACAGGAGCCCCACGGTGACCGTTCCCATCACGACGACCGTCCCAAGATCCGGCTCCAAGAGGACCAACCCGCTCAGCAAGCCGACCACGATGAGCGCCGGCAGCAGGCCGCTGCGGAAGATGGTGATGCGGTCCTCCTTTTTGGTGAGATAGGCAGCGAGATAGATCACCGTAATCAGTTTGACCATTTCCGCCGGCTGGATCGAAATAGGGCCGAGCCGCAACCACCGCCGCGCTCCCTTCACCGCCACGCCGAGTGAGGGGACTAAGACCATGACGAGCAGCACCACGATCAATCCGAGTAACGGGATGGACAGGCGCTTCCACCAGACGTAATCGATGTGCGACGCCAAATGCAGGAGAAGAAACCCGAACGTCAGCCACGCCAGCTGCCGCTTCAAGAAATAACCGGAATCGTGGAAGCGGTTGCCCGCCACCACAGCGCTCGCACTGAACACCATCACCACCCCGATCAAGGCGAGCGTCATGGTGATGATGAGCAGCGTGTGATCCATTGCCACCCGCTTTATCGCGCGCGGCCCCGAGGTAGACCACGGCAGTGCCAGCGTCCCTACTGATCTCTGTGACATCGCTCATCCCCTACACCGGTTCACGGAAGTCCATTGACCAGCGCCTTGAACTGGCGGCCCCGATCTTGATAATCCACAAACATGTCAAAGCTCGCGCAGGCCGGCGAGAGAAGCACCACCTCGTTGGCGGTTGCGCCGGCGGCCGCCCTCTCCACAGCCTCGCGTAACGTGCCGGCTCGATCGATCGGTCCATAGCCGGCCACCGCGTTCGCGATCGTGGGAGCCGCTTCGCCGATCAGGATGAGCCGCTTCACCCGTTGCCGGATAGCCGGGCCCAACCGCGAAAAATCCCCCCCCTTGTCTCGTCCTCCGGCTATAAGCCAGATCGGCTCGTCAAGGCTTTCTAGCGCCTTGAGCGTCGCATCGACGTTCGTGCCCTTGGAGTCATTCACAAAGCGGACCCCATTGCGTTCACGTACTATTTCAAGGGCATGCTCTAATCCCGGGAATTCCCGGAGGACCCGGCGAATCACCTCGATCGAACACCCGCTCAGCAGCGCACACGTCACAGCAGCCATCACATTTTCAATATTGTGATTGCCGATGATCCGGATGTCCTCCCGCCGGCACACTTCCTCGAGCGAGCCGGTCACGGTGGTCATGATGCGCCGCCCGTCCAGATAGGTGCCTCCCTCCAACCCGGACGGCAGGCCGCGCGTCCTGGTAAAACCCAACACCCGGGCTTGCACACGCGACCGGAGTGCAGCGACTCGTGCATCGTCAAGATTGACCAACGCATAATCCGTCGGACTTTGGTGCTCGAATATTCGCTGCTTAGCCCCTACATACTCTTCGATCGAGTCATACCGATCCTGATGGTCGACCGTCACGTTCAGAATGGCCGCAATCCAAGGCCGAAACCGCTCGACGGTTTCCAGTTGGAAGCTCGACACCTCGACCACGAGGAAATCATACGGGTTGGCGAGACTGTGCCTGCCTGCCTGTACGGATTTAATCGCTGCTTCGCTGAGCGCCGTGCCGAGATTACCTCCCACAAACACCCGCTTCCCTTGCTGCTCCAGCATGGTGCCGATCAACGTGACGGTGGTGCTTTTTCCGTTCGTGCCGGTGATGCCGAGAATCGGAGCCGAGATAAATCGCGAGGCCAATTCAAGTTCACTAATGACCGTCACCCCACGGCGACGGACACGTTCGAGCGCCTCCATGCGATACGGCACGCCGGGGCTGATCACGACCAGATCGGCCGATTCAAGAGCCCGCTCATAGCCGCTCCCCACGGTCACATCGATCGTGTGAGCCACTTGCTTCAAGACCGGGTCCAGCTCGGCCCGTTCCTTACGGTCGGCGACGGTCACACGAGCGCCGGCTTCCACAAGCAAACGAGCGGCCGCAACTCCGCTTCGCGCCAGCCCCACCACGGTCACATTGGTTCCCGCCATGTTCATCAGATCGTCGCCCACCATGCTACCGGAGCTTCAACGTACTCAGGCTGAGTAAAGCCAAGAGAATGGCAATGATCCACAAACGCACCACCACCTTCGGTTCCTCCCATCCTTTCATCTCGAAATGATGGTGAATAGGAGCCATGAGAAAGATGCGCTTACCTCTTGATTTGAACGACGCGACCTGGAAAATTACCGAGACCGCCTCGATCACGAATACGCCGCCCACCATTAACAGGAGCAGTTCATGCTTGCTGATGACGGCCACCGTACCAAGCGCTGCCCCCAGGGGTAGCGAGCCGACATCGCCCATAAATACGGAAGCCGGATAGGTGTTAAACCAGAGAAAGCCGAGACTGGAGCCAAGAATTGACGCGGTGAAAACCGCCAACTCACCCGCTCCATCAATGTGCGGGATCAGCAGATAGTCGGACATGAGCCGATGCCCGGTGACATAGGCCACGACGGTGTAGGCCAGGGCCGCGATCATCACGGGTCCCACCGCCAACCCATCGAGTCCGTCCGTGAGGTTGACGGCGTTGGAACTTCCGACGATGACGAGCACCGCGAAGACGATATAGAACCAGCCTAAGTCCGGCATGAAGTTTTTGAAGAATGGCACGCTCAGCTTGGTGCTATAACCGGGCAGGTAATACAAGACCAACGCTATGCCCAAGGCCACGGCCACTTGGGCGGTGAATTTCTGTCTCGCGGACAGACCTTTCGATTGCGCTTTCACGAACTTCAGATAGTCGTCGGCAAATCCAATGGCGCCGAAGCCGAGCGTCGCCGCCAGAACCAGCCATACGTACGGCTTCGAAATATCCGCCCAGAGCACAGTCGATAGGGTCACGGCAAAGATAATGAGGATGCCCCCCATGGTGGGCGTGCCGCTCTTGGCCAGATGACGCTTGGGTCCGTCATCGCGCACGTGTTGACCCAGTTTGATCTCTTGCAGCTTACGGATGACCGAGGGGGCCAAGATAAAGGCGATCAGAAACGCCGTGACTGCGGCGTAGATGATCCGAAAGCTCTGATAACGAAACACGTTCAGGAAGGAAAACTCTGTATGAAGGGGATAGAGCCAGTTATAGAGCATAGTCCGTGTAAACCGCTCCGGCGTGGCGCCGGACCTTCGATCTATTTCTTACGCGACCTCTTTGCCGGGCGCCTGGCCCCTTGCAGCCCCCGCACGACATCCTCGAGTCGCATACCACGCGAGGCTTTCACTAAGACGACATCCTCCGCTTCCACTATCGCTGCCACCGCGCCGGCCGCCTCGGTTGCGTCACACACTTCAAGGATATGAGCCGGATCCATGCCGGCACGGCGTGCGCCGTGGGCGAGACTGCGACCGAGCGATCCGCAGGTAATGAGCCGGTCAATCCGGTGACTTGCAACATAGGCTCCGACGTCCTCGTGCATCTGCACGGCCGTCCCGCCGAGCTCTAACATGTCGCCCAACACCGCAATCTTCTTCCCATGCTCTTGAGCCTCCGCCAACAATTGCACTGCCGCCTTCATCGAAGCCGGATTGGCGTTGTAGCAATCATTGATGATTTTAACGCCCCGGCTCACGAGGATCTGTGACCGCATCGCAGCTGGACGAAAGCGCGCCAAGCCTTCCCCGATGGCCGCACCCGTGAGGCCCTGCACGAATCCCACCACGGCGGCTGCCAATGCATTACTAACGTTGTGTTGCCCCTGGACATGAATATGCACGGGGGTATGCCGCAGCTTTCCAGGGAGTAGCAGACGGAAGATCGTCCCGTCTCGCCCGTCCGACTTCACATCTATCGCGCGGACATCGGCTTTGTCAGAAAACCCAAACGACATGACCCGGCATCGAGCGCGCGCTGCCAGATAATCAAAGTACGCATCGTCGGCGTTCAGCACCGCCACCCCGTCTGCCGGCAGTAAATCGAGCAGCTCCGCTTTGGCTTGCGCCGATGCGTCCATGCTACGGAAGAACTCAAGATGATCGGGACCAATGTTGGTGATGACGCCGATGGTCGGACGAGCAATTTCACACAGCCTGGTGGTTTGACCCAGGCTATCTACGCCCATCTCAATGACGGCCGCTTGGTGGCGGCCATTTAACCGGAACAACGTCTGAGGCACCCCGATACGATTGTTCAAATTACCGTCGGTCTTCAAGACCGTCCAACGACGGCCCAGGACACTGGCCACCATTTCCTTGGTCGTTGTTTTTCCGTTGCTCCCGGTGACCGCCACCAAGGGGATGTCAAACCGACTGCGGTGATGCGTCGCCAATTGCTGGTAGGCGAACAACGGGTCTCGGGCACCCAACACGAAAGGCGGCCAGCGCTTGGAGCGGGGTGCGGCCGTCACACGGTCACCAGGAAATGCATCGTGCACGATCGCCCCGACCGCTCCGCGGGCCAGCGCACCCGCGACGAAGTCATGCCCGTCGAACCGGTCGCCTTTGATGGCGATGAACAAGTCACCGGGCCCGATCGCACGGGAATCGAGGCGGATCTGGCGGATCCGCTGCTTGGTCCAATCCGGCACGTCGCCAGCCAGCACTTTGACGCTGATCACTTCCCTCAATTCCTCGATAGAAAATAGCGATGCGGACGTCCTCGCCCGCCTCACAGGAGGACCATGCACCTTAAGTCGAGGCCAATTGTGCAATTGCTTCACGTGCCACTTCCCGATCGTCGAAATGGACTTTCGTGCTGCCAATGATCTGATAGTCCTCATGCCCTTTGCCGGCAATCAGGACCATGTCTCCGGGCTGTGCATTTCGGACGGCCGCGTGAATGGCTGCTCTCCGATCTGGGATCTTCTGATATTGCACGCTTGGACGGTCAATGAGCGCATCGGCGACCCCCGCTTCCACTTCCTGTAGGATGGCCAGAGGATGCTCGGTTCGCGGGTTGTCTGAGGTCAGAATGACGACATCGCTGTATCGGACCGCTGCCCGGCCCATAAGCGGACGCTTCCCTCGATCTCGATCGCCCCCGCACCCAAAGACCGTGATGATCCGCCCGGCTTTCAGCTCGTGGGCCGCTGCAAGGACACGGACCAACGCATCTTCGGTATGGGCATAATCCACAACCACCGTAAACGGCTGGCCGGCCATGACACGCTCAAACCGACCAGGCACATTCGTCACCTGACTCACGGCTTCACGGACGTCCTCCGGAGTGGCCCCTTCGTGGAGCGCCACACCGATGGCAGCCAGGAGGTTGTAAACGTTATGCTCGCCCACCAGATGACTTTCGACGGCAAAGGATCCAGCCGGCGTCGCCGCTCTAAAGGTGGTGCCGCCGACCGAGAGCCGCACATTTTCCGCCTGCAGGTCGGCTTTACTTTTTATGCCATAGGTCCAAACGGGGGCAGGACAGTGCGCTTTGATTCTCAAACCGCTGACATCGTCACTATTCAGAATGGCGCGCTTCTGCGGCTTGTGAGTCCCGGTCAGCCCTGCAAACAATCGCAGTTTTGCTTGGAAGTACTCCTCCATGGTCCGGTGAAAGTCCAGATGGTCTTGCGTCAAGTTCGAAAAGACTGCGACGTCGTATTCGCAGCCGATGGTCCGATCCTGCGCCAACGCATGGGAAGACACCTCCATCACCGACACATCGCAACCTCGCTCAACCATTTTGGCCAAGAGCTGTTGCAGGGTCAGCGCTCCAGGAGTCGTGTGGGAAGCGGCAAGGGTTTCCGAGCCGATCTGGTATGCCACCGTCCCGATCAAACCGACTCGCCGGCCGATGGCTTCCAATAACGCTTTGCACACATACGCGGTAGTCGTTTTGCCATTGGTCCCTGTGACACCGATCATCCGCAGCCGAGACGAGGGATCACCATAAAAGCGCCCGCCGAGGAGCCCGAGTGCTTTGCGAGAGTCCGTGACCCGGACCCATGGCACCGCCAAGCCGCCGGAGGGTTGTTCGAGCACCACGGCGGCGGCCCCGGCCTGTACGGCCGCAGGAACGAATCGATGCCCATCTGACTGCTCGCCTTGCACCGCCACGAAAAGACTCCCGGCACTCACCGTCCGAGAATCATCGGTTATGCCAGCGACGTCCACGTGGAGATTTCCATGAGACTCAGATACAGTCACCTGCTTGTCCAAGGCTGTGAGCATTTCCCGGAATTGCACCGTCATCCCCGCTACAACACACTCACGATGGTTGCTCCAGCATTGCGAGTTTCACGGACTCTTCCGAACTCACGCCAAGGTAATTCAATACCTGCTCACCAACCCGACGGAACACCGGCGCGGCGACCGTTCCTCCCCATGCTTCACCGTGAGGTTCGTCGATCACCACGATCATCGCCAACCGAGGACGGTCTGCCGGCGCGAAGCCGACGAAGGAACCAACAAACTGCGTCGCGGAATAGGTCCCGGTTCGTGGATCGACTTTCTGTGCGGTCCCGGTTTTGCCAGCCACGCGAAATCCGGGGATAGCAGCCTTTCCGCCCGTCCCGTCCGTGACAACGCTTTCGAGAATGGTCGTGACCGTTCGGGCAGTCTCCGGAGAGACGACCCTGCGCCTGACTTGAGGCAGCACCTGCTTGACGACCACCCCATGGGCATCGCGAATCTCCGAGACCACGTGGGGTTTCATCAGGACCCCGCCATTGGCGATGGCTGCAATCGCAGACACCATTTGAATCGGCGTGACGCCGATTTCCTGTCCCATTGATATGGACGCAAGGGATCGTCGGCCCCAGTAACGTGGCTCTCTGAGCAGACCTCCGACCTCGCCGGGCAGGTCAATTTCCGTCCGCTGACCAAATCCGAATGCTTGGAGATATCGGTAGAGTCGCTGGTCGCCTAGCGCCATGCCGGTTTTCGCGGCCCCAATATTGCTCGATTTTTGAATAACCTCAGCGAACGTCACCCAGCCCATCTTTTCGTGGTCATGGATCACCGTGTTGGCCACCGTCATCCGGCCGTTCTCCCCATAGACGAGGGTATGGGGCTTCATCACTTCTTCTTCGATGGCGGCTGCCGCCACGACGGCCTTCATAGTGGATCCAGGCTCATATGCGTCGGTGAGAGCGCGATTGCGCCACCGATCAGGTCCAATGGCACCGACTGCATTCGGATCAAAGCGGGGGCTAACCGCCAACGCAAGCAACGCCCCGGTTTGGGGCTCGAGCACGATCATGGTTCCCGACTTTGCGTGCGTGCGGGTCACCGCCTCTTCCAGTTCCTTTTCGACGATGTACTGGATGACCTCATCAACGGTCAATACGAGGCTATGCCCGGGCTCGGGGACCTGCTCAGCACGACCCTTCGGAAATACCGTACGGCCCAAGGCATCACGCTGCAGCACGGTCACGCGCTTTTCGCCATGCAATTGCGACTCGTAGCGACGCTCGATCCCTTCGAGCCCTTCGCCATCCATCCCGGCAAAGCCGAGCACGTGAGAGAGAAGCGGGCCCTTGGGATAAAATCGCCGGCCTTCCATGACCACCCCGATCCCATCCATTGGCATCCGTTCCAGCCGTCGTCCCTGCTCAGGATCCAACTTCCGCGCCAACCAAACGAACCCCCGGTCTTGCCGTAGCTTCCGTTCCAGTTCACCGGTGCTAACCCGGAGAACCGGCGACAAGTGGCGAGCCGTTCTTGTAGGACTCTCGAGCGCGGTCGGTACGCCAAACACCGATGGCACTTCCATATTCATGGCCAACACTTTTCCATGCCGATCCACGATCGTGCCGCGCACCCCTTCCAACGACACTGTTTTCTGATGCTGCCTGTCGGCCTTGAGGGTTAACTCTGCGGCCTGAAGCACTTGCAGTGAGACCAGCCTAAACAAGACCACCCCAAAACCGCACAACAAAGACAGTACGAGAAGGTATCGGCGACGACGCGAAAGAGGAGCGGCCACTATCTCCCTCCGCCCAGCAGTTCATTCTTCGCAACCCGCATCACTATCGGAGCCTGATGGCCCGTTGGTAGCGGTTCCGGCCGTGACTGCACCATAATGACCTGACCCTGTTGGGGCGGAGCCATGCCCAATTTCTCCGAAGCGACTTTCGCGATTCGGTCGGGGGCGCTGAGAGCGGAAACCTTCACCCGCAACTCGTCTCGCTCCCGCTCCAAGATGATCTTCTCGTGTTTTAGGCGCTCAATTTGATACCCCACCCGGACCATATCCACTCGCTCCCACACGAAGGCGAAGACCAGGCACAACGCCGCCAGTACCGTGACAATTTTCATTGAAGGCACTCCTGTGAGATGCGTTCCGCTACTCGCAACTTCGCGCTCCTTGCCCGCGGGTTCGTTCGGCATTCCTGTTCACTCGGAGTTTGGGGTTTCTTGGTTAAGACAGCGAGGCGGTTCTCCGATTCCTGGGATAGCGAACGTAGCGTATGTTTCACGATTCGGTCTTCGAGCGAATGAAACGAGAGCACTGCCAACCGTCCACCAGGGGCCAAGACATCGACTGCGGCGCGAAGCGCAGGCTCCAATGTTTCGATTTCCCGATTCACTGCGATGCGTAAAGCTTGGAAGGTCCGGGTTGCATAATGAATGCGCCCGTGGCGATATGCCGATGGCACAGCCCCTTTAATAGCAGCTACCAACTCTTGCGTTGTCCCAAAAGGATGATCTGCCCTGATCCGAACAATCGCGCGGGAGATCCTCCGGGAGAAGCGCTCTTCCCCGTACTGATAGATGAGATCTGCCAGTTCCGCTTCCGGCATTGTGTTCACCAACTCGGCAGCGGTCACCCCAAAACTCTGGTCCATGCGCATATCAAGCGGGCCGTCCGACTGGAAACTAAACCCCCGGCCTGGATCGTCCAACTGGCGGGATGACACGCCAAGATCGAGCAATACCCCGTCAGTGTCCGACATTCCCGCCGTAGCAAGATGCGTCCGAACATCCAGGAACAGCCCCTTAATCAGAATGAGTCGAGTCCCGAACCGTGATAATCTGTCTCGACAGACGGCCAGCGCCTCGGCATCCCGATCTATACCCACTACAGTTCCAGACACACCCATACGATCCAATAAGGCTTCAGCATGTCCTCCATGGCCTACTGTGCCGTCGCACAATGAAGTGACATTGCGGCCCGTTAACCAAGCCGTCACCTCGTGCACCATCACGGGACGATGGTTAAAAATCGCTTGCTTGCATGACTCCCCACTCACATCCACTTCCTCCCACTGTGGGCCGAGTATACTCTGCTTCGATCGCTTGTCAATAGAGAATTCATGGACTTATGCGCTAGGGTGATTTACGGGGATGGAGAGCCCGATTTCTTAGCGTTCGTTGGAAGTCGCACAGTGCTCCGTTGAAATATGCAACCGTTGGCTTCTCTTCTTTGACACACCGGCGGTTTGACTTGATTCATTGACAAGATTTCCAGCCGGAACGAAAATGCGGCATGCATACTTACCCGTCGCGTCATCAGTGTCAGCTGTTAAGCGTATTCGCTGCGTGGGCCCTGATTGTGCTCTTCTCGAACCGCACTGAAGCCAAGGATTTCAATCCAGACAATCCACTCAATCCGCCCGCGCCGGTTTATTGGTGCGCTGGGAAGTTGCCTGATCAACAAATCGCGACAAGAAAGGCCGTCGGCTGTCAACCTCTTTACGACCCGCAGGTCGAGGAAGCCTTTCGACAGGATCTCCGCCAGAAAGGCATGGAGGTCCCTGAGCGTGAATCGATCAAGATTCTTGAACTACAGAATGCCGCCTCTCAGTTCGCGGATCGCTACCGGACATTCTTAACTTGCTGTGCGACTGATGCCACCGCAACTGATCAGATCGTCGAATTAATCGATGAAGCGATCAACATCCTCAAATCCGTCCAGCAGAAAGGCATCTTTAATTCGGCAGGCTTCGGCGTGGGAAGTGGGAGCGGCGGATTGGGGGGCGGACCTGGGCAAAGCCCGAAGCTGGGCACATTTGCGCGCCAATGGACGCTCAGTGAGATTGTAGGAACGGTCGCACGGGGGCGCGATGACTTGCTCGCCCTAAAGCAACGGCTCGAACAACTTCAGGCGGCGCAACAAAATCTGGGGTCCGTAGACTATGAATCGAGTGGTCGTGTGCGGCTGCAGATTCAGGAAGATGAGGAGGGCATTCGCAAGGATTTCCTGTCAAAGAAACCACCGGCATCCGCACCGACAGGCATGGAGATTCAGGACAAGACGTTTCATTCACGCATCGGCGGAGATATCGAGGACACGACCCTCACCTCCAACTTTGGTGCCGATATCGGCTATGCAGTCTCACCCTATAGCAACGTGGGAGAATCGCTCCGGCCGAGACGGGGTGACGCGATCCATGACAGTCAGCTTCCCTACCGGCCAGGTATGGGAGGGCACGACACGACGATACCGAACAGCACCGGCTTTCAAATTGATCACGCTCAAAACCCCGACGGGGCTTCGACGGTGCAGCGGCGCGGTGTCGGGCCGTCCATAGGAGATTCTGAACTGAACCGCAGACGACGGTGACCTATCTGGGCAGATCTTCCATTGGCTCCCACGTCTCGCCCGCATCCCGGCTCCGATATAGGCCGCTTCCATTGGTTCCCGCATAAAACACCCTCGAATCGGTCGCGCTCTGTGCAATAGTTCTCACATTTGTCGTGGAGAAACCGGCGTTCATGGATTTCCATGTCATGCCGCCATCTTCACTCCGGTGTACCCCATCCCGGCCCACAATGTAGACGACGCCCTTTCGGCTTCGGTCAAGAATCATTGAAATGATCATTTGATCGGGAAGCGATCCACCGATTCGATCCCAGGACTGCGCTCCATTGATCGTCTTGTACAAGCCGCTCAACGTGGCCGCATAGACGGTCTCCGGCTCATAGGCATCGACCGCTACAGCAGTGACGTTTAAAGCGCGCGAGGTTTTGACCATATCGAGCGGCACCAATCCGTTGTTCACTTTTTCCCAATGCCCGGCCTGATTGATCGTCTTATAAACACCGCCGCTGGTTCCCGCATAGAGAATGGATGACCGCGTTGGATCGATTCCAAGCGTGACGACCATAAGGACTTCCTTCATGCCTTCCATTTTTTTCGTCCAATGATCACCTCCGTTTTTTGTCTCAAACACCCCCATCGTCGTGGCGATGAAGAGATGGTTGCTATCGGCCGGATCAAAGACGAACTGGTTGACCACCGAGGAGATCGTCACATCATCGATGCCTGAGCGCATCGACCGCCAAACCTGGCCACCATCATGACTCTTGAAGACAGCATCGCCTTTAGTCCCCGCATAGACAATGGCCGGATAGACTGGATCCAGCGCCATCGAAATGACCCGCGAATGGCTCATGCCTTTGGAGAGGTTCATCCATGTTTGGCCACCGTCACGGGTTTTAAAGATATAATCGTTCGTGGCGACATAGATAATGTCGGGGTTCTTGGGGTGAAGTTGAAGGACGACTATGGGATCGCGGCGATTGCAGCCATAGAGGGCCACTGCAATGAAGAGTACTATGGCGACACATCGAACCATCAACAAAGATACGCCTTTGAGAATATCATCACGTTCACAGGCACCCCGCAAAGTAGGCTTGAACAGGCAGGGTCGCCGCCGGAAGGAGCGGAGCCCATGCCACGCTAGCGGTAGTTGGTGAACTGCAGATCAATGCCGAAATCCTTCCCTTTCAGCAAAGCCATCGTGGCTTGCAGCTCGTCTTTGCTCTTCCCAAGCACACGCAATTGCTCACCCTGGATTTGCGCCTGGACCTTTAATCTTGACTCTTTCACCGCTTTCGCGATTTCCTTGGCCTTCTCCGAGACAATCCCGCTTTGGATCTTCGCCAGTTGCCGCACCGTCCCACCCAATGCCGGCTCCACCGCTCCGTATTCAAACGCCTTCAGCGACACGCCCCGCTTGGTACACTTCGTCTTAATGATATCGATCACAGCGTTTAGCTTGTACTCGTCATCCGAGACGATCACCAGTTCCTTTTCTTTCTCCTTTAACGTGATGTCGGTCTTGGAATCCTTGAAGTCGAATCGCTGTTTCACTTCTTTAGTCGCTTGATCGACGACGTTCCGGAGCTCTTGCATATTGACCTCCGACACGACATCGAATGAATACTGCTCAGCCACGATTTCCTCCTTTCACGGAACCAATCTGAGGGGAACCGTCTGTTGGACAGCAGATTTATGCCACCAGGTATCAAGTCCTAACAACAGCCGCCGCCAGATAACCGAAAGCCTTTCCCATCATGGCTCCGAATCGCCGTTTGAGTCCGGCCCGCCATGCCGCCACCAGCCATCACCACCACTTCACTGGTCGTAAAGGGCCGCTTCAAGACGACATATCCGTACCATTGTCTCAGGCTGTCACTCAAGACGATCAGCCCGAGGATGGCGACGACTGCCACGAGTCCGGCATCTACATACAAGGCAAAGGCGTCGCCAGCCGGGAGCTCGGCCGCCTTCGTAACGAACATGCCGAACATCTCATAAGAGCCCATGATGGTGATCACACCCACAAACAGCATCGGCGCTGCAGTGACCCAGAGATATGGCGACTTCCACATCTTGATGAGCACCGTCGTCGCAATGCAGAGCGCGAGCGTTCCCAACAATTGATTCGCCGCTCCGAACATCGGCCAGATCGTCGAGATGCTACCCGTTGCTATGAGATAGGCCCACGACCCCACGACCAATCCGCTGCTCATCAAAACCCCCGGCCACCAGTTCATTCGTCGAAATGGTCGATAGGTGCGTCCGACTATTTCCTGAATGAGATAACGCGCCACCCGCGTCCCGGTGTCCATCGTGGTCAAGATGAAGAGCGCTTCGAACACCAGGGCGAACTGGTACCAATAGGCCATCAGACCGTCCATGCCCGGTAACGCGGAGAAGATGGACGCCATCCCAACGGCCAGCGACACAGCGCCCCCCGGCCTCGCGGCAACATCGACCTCAACAAGCCGGGACAGTTCCGCAATTCGCTCAGGAGGAAAACCGATGGCCGTGAGAGCTTCAGCGGACAGCGTCGTATTGATAGCTAAATAGTCGCCCGGGATCATCACCGACGCCGCAATCAACGCCACGACCCCGACGAAGCTTTCCAATAGCATTGCGGCGTATCCGACCACGGCCTGTGATTCTTGCTCAATCATCTTCGGGGTCGTACCTGAACACACCAATGAATGAAACCCCGATATGGCGCCACATGCAATGGTAATGAACAGGAATGGGAAGAGCGCGCCCGGGATGATGGGCCCTCCCCCGTCGGCAAAGATCGTGACTCGAGGCATCTCCATCGTGGGCGCCATCAACACCACACCCGCGCCAAGCAACAGGACCACCCCCAGTTTCATAAAGGTCGATAGATAGCCGCGCGGTACTAGCAACATCCAACCCGGCAGCACCGACGCCAAAAACCCGTAACCGGCCAGCGACCATACCAACGTCGGCTTGTCGAATTCGAAGAGCCACGCATAAGAGGACTGTGCCACTAGACGGCCGCACAAGACTGCGGCAATCAAAGAAAGAACGCCAAAGGCTGACACCTCCGCCACGGCGCCGGGACGGAATTTCTGAAGATAAAAACCCATCATGATCCCGATGGGAATCGTCATGGCTATCGTGAACGTTCCCCACGCATTCTGGAAGAGCGCGTTTACGACTGCAAAGCCCAAGCCGGCCAGCGCCACGACGACAATGAACAACACTGCCACTGCGGTCGCAGTGACGGTAATGATGCCGAGTTCATCGTGCG
>JACVSD010000071.1 GCA_014534095.1 Nitrospiraceae bacterium | reverse complement strand
CCGAGTTACGGCGCGCGCACGCTCACGGGTGACAGCGTGTCGCTGGCGGGGCTGCGCGGGCAGGCGGTGCTGCTCAACATCTGGGCGACGTGGTGTGCGCCCTGTCGCGAAGAGATGCCGTCGATGGAAGTCCTGCATAAGAATTTTGAGAAGGACGGCCTCGTGATCCTCGCCGTGAGCATCGACCGCGTGACGACAACCAAGGATATTCCTCCGTTCGTGAAGGGCATGAATCTCACGTTTCCCGTCCTCGTCGATTCCTGGGGTAAAACCGATAAGCCGTACAAACGGATGGGTGTACCCGAGACCTTCATCATCGACCAGGAAGGGGTGATCCGCGAAATTGTTATCGGGCCCAAGGATTGGACACGCGTGGACAACCTCAAGACGCTCATGGCCTTATTGAAGGTCACCCCAAAAACGGCACAGCCGGGCCCCGATCAATCGAAAGCACGTGCATGAAGTCACGATTGTCTACAGCGGCTCTCATCGCAACCATCATCGGATCGTGGGCGTGTCAGACGGCGTTGTCCCTGGCAGAGCCGGCTCCCATCTTCGTGGCGGAGCGCGGGGTCGTCAAGATCGGGGACGTCGCGCCAAACTTTCAGTTGCGTGACCTGGCCGGCAATATGGTCACCCTGGCGCAGCTCCGGGGCAAAATCGTGCTGGTAAATTTCTGGGCCACCTGGTGCGGACCCTGCCGTGTCGAAATGCCGGCGATGGAGCAGCTGTACCGGACGTTTCCCAGGAAGGAGTTCGAGATCCTGGCCGTGTCGACCGATCCGCAGGGCGCGGTCGTCACACGACCCTTTCAGCAGGAAATGGGGTTTACCTTTCCCATCCTGCATGATTCCGAGTATCGCGTCGGTCTCACCTATGGAGCCCGTACCCTGCCCATGACGTTCATGGTGGATCGGCAAGGCGTGATCCGGCAGAAGATTTTCGGAGCGCGCGATTGGGCCTCTCCCGAAGCGCGGGAATTAATCCAAACTCTCATGAAGTCATAAGCATGACCCAAGCGATGCCCCAGATCTCGTTGATCGCCGCCTTCTCGGCCGGCCTGTTGTCTTTTGTCTCGCCCTGTGTGTTGCCACTGGTGCCGTCCTATATCTCCTACATCACCGGCTTGTCGATCGAACAGCTGACGGATGCGTCCGAGCGAGTGAAGTTCAAGAAAGCGATTGTCTTGAACGCGCTCTTATTCATTGCGGGTTTTTCAACGGTATTCATTGCCTTCGGCGCCTCGGCCAGTCTCATGGGGCAGTTGCTCATCACCTATCAAGACCATATCCGCCGGATCGGCGGAATCCTGATCATCGTCTTCGGGCTGTATCTCTTGGGTGTGCTGAACCTGAACTTCTTGAAGATGGAACATCGCTATCAGTTCAGGAACCGTCCTACGGGTTATGTCGGCTCCTTCCTGATCGGTGTAGCGTTCGCCGCCGGATGGACGCCCTGTGTGGGACCGGTGCTCGGATCGATTCTGCTCTATGCCAGCACGACCGACTCGTTATTCAACGGCGTCATCCTGCTGACCTTTTACTCGATGGGATTAGGGTTGCCGCTCTTTGTGACGGCACTGGGCGTGGATCGGTTTCTGGCGTACTTTAAGGAACTGCGGGCCTATCTCTGGGGGGTATCGACGGTGAGTGGAGTCATGTTGCTCGTCGTGGGTGTGATGATTTATTCCAATTCATTGACGATGATTACGAGTTTCCTTGAGCGATACGGCATCGGCTGGTACCTCGGCCAATAAGGGCGATGCTGAAACTGTCCTCAACCGCGTTCCCAGTCAGTCATTCCCTCGACGTCGCGTCATTCAGAACATCACTCCGCTTAAAGCGGACGCTGCGGGGCTAGCACCAGGCGCCGAGGCGGCAGGCGGTAAACGCCTGGCTCAGAGCACTGGCCGACGGGATACGCAACGATCCAAGCTGAGACGGTCGGCCGGATGGAAGGTCAGGCGTTGCCTGACCCGAAGCGGTCTCCGATGCAGAATTCCCATGTGACAAACTGGCGGCATCCGAGCGTTTTGCGATGAGCGTACCAGGCGCCGCCTCCTTCTGGAGTTTTGCCAGCAGGCTTTTGCCGTCCCCCGCCGCTTTGGTGCCGGGGTATTTCTCTGCCAGCAAGACAAGGTTGTCATGGGCCCAATCATCGGCTCCCAGTTCATGGAAGCTCATGGCGAGGAAGTACAGGGCATCGGGAGCGGCCGGTTTGTCGGGATACTGCTTTATCACCTGTTCGAATCGATGCGCGGCCGCCAGATAAGAACCGCGCCGATAATAAAATTGCCCGACGAACAAATGGGTTTGTGCGAGCCAGTCGTGACATTCTGAAATCTTTTGCTGGGCCTGGCTTTCATACCGGCTCCCCGGGAAGTCCTTGCGCATCCGTTCGAGCGCCGTGATGGCCTTGTTGAGCGGTTCCGGATCCCGGTCGATACTCTTCGCCATTTTAAAGTGCGTTTCCCCGATTCGGAACGCCGCATACGGAGCGAGGATGTGGGTGCGGTGGAGGTCCAGGAAATGGTTGTACTCCACGAGCGCCTCTGCATATTCTTCCTTTTCGAAGAACGCTTCCCCGCGCTTCATGATGACGTTGGGGTCGTAGTTCTTCTCAATCGTGTCGCCCAAAAAGATCTGTTCGTCGGTCCCCCCGACGGCCTTTTTGGCGGTGGACGTCGGTTGCTCTTTCGGGGTGCTCGAGCAGGAGACTCCAACGGCTTGGGCGATGAGTAGGCACCCCATCAGAGCCAGGACCGTTCGTCGCCGTTGAGGGTTCGTGTGCATGCCCCACACATAGCAAGATTGGGCGCTGAAAGCAACGAGACAGAGCGGTTGACCGCACTTCCCCTCCTCCCTATAATCCGCGCATCTCGACAGAGCCGAGCGTCTCGCGAGACTTGTGGGTGCGCACTCGCCCTGCATCCCTGCCATAGTGCGGCCGGAGAACGAACGATGGTATCAAGCAGGATCATTGGCACAGGAAGCTATCTGCCGAGCCGAGTCGTGACCAATGAAGAGGTGGCAGGCCCTTTGGGCATTGCCGCGGATGATATTCAGACTCTCACCGGCATTCGCGAGCGCCGTTGGGCTGCGCCTGATGAGGCTGCGTCGGATATGGCCCTTGAAGCAGGACGGAGGGCCTTGGAGGCCACAGGGTGTGAGGCGGGGAGCCTTGATGCGATTATCGTGTCAACCACGTCACCGGATCGAGCGTTTCCTTCGACGGCTTGTTACGTGCAGCGGGGGCTGGGCTGCCGAGGGGTGGGGGCGTTTGATGTTTCGGCGTCCTGCTCGGGGTTTCTCTATGCGCTTTCTATGGCGAACGCCATGGTCATGAGCGGGCAGGTGCAGACCTGCCTGGTGGCAGCGTCCGAAGTGAAATCTCGATTCCTCGACGCTACTGATGAGAGTACGGCCATGCTGTTCGGCGATGGGGCAGGCGCTGTTGTCCTGCGCGGCGAAACGACCAGCCATCCGGTGAAGTCCGGCATCCTCGGTCTCCGATTGCACGCCGATGGCGCCGGCCATCGGCTCATTCGAGTGGAGGCGGGCGGATCCCGGATGCCCTCCTGCGCCGATACCGTTGCCGAGGGACGACATGTGCTCCGCATGAAGGGTGCCTCAGTGTTCCGGGTGGCGGTCCGGCGTATCGAGCAGGCTGTGCACGACATTCTAAAAGAGTTCGGCATCCCCCTGGATGAGGTCAAGCAGGTGGTTCTCCACCAGGCGAACGGCCGCATTCTCGCCCAGGTTGCCGATCGCCTGAACCTGCCTCGGACGCGAGTGGCATCCGTCCTCGAGCGTTTCGGCAATACCTCGTCCGCTTCCCTGCCCATCGCGCTAGATTCTGCGGCACGGGCCGGCACTCTTGCTTCAGGCGATGTGGTCTTGTTGGGCGCGTTCGGGGGAGGCCTCACCTGGGCCACCGGTCTGATGCGATGGTAGCCGTAACAGCGGATTATGCGTAACCAGTCTGTAACAACCGTATGAGACCAGTTGCGGACGCAGAGAACGGGGAGCACCGATTGAGATGTTCAGCCTGATTCCAAAAGAAGAAGCATTTTTTGAACTGTTCAAGAAAGCCGCTCATAACATGATCGAAGGCAGCCGTCTTTTGAAGGAGATGATGGAGCACTTTGGTGATTCCGCCGTCCAAGCACGGCGCATTAAGGATGTCGAACACGTCGGGGACGGCATCACGCATGATATTGCGACCCGGCTCAATCAAACCTTCATCACTCCGATCGACCGTGAAGACATCCATGATCTGGCCAGCGCGTTGGACGACATCTTGGATGCGGTGGAAGCCGTCGCCGATCGATTCGTGATCTATAAGATTCCGCGCCCCACCGATTCGGCCATCCGGTTGGCTGACATTCTCTACGAGGCGTCCGTGGCCGTCGGACGAGGAGTGGACCGGGTGACCTTGTCCCATGCGGAGATCAATGAATGCAGCGTGCAGGTCAACAGCCTTGAAAATGAGGCCGACCGCATTTCTCGCGATGCCATCTCCGAGCTGTTTGACAAAGAAACGGATCCCATCGCGGTAATCAAGTGGAAAGAAATTTACGAAACGTTTGAGGCCGGAACCGACCGTTGCGAGGATGTCGCGAATATTCTTGAGCGAATCGTGTTGAAGCACCACTGATGGGCGTTGTCCTTCCGATTATGACAATCTCACGTCGATGATGCCGGAGCTGACCGGACTCCTCCTGGTGACGGTGGTCCTGGCCTTGCTGTTCGATTTCTCGAACGGCTGGCATGATTGTGCCAATGCGGTCGCGACAGTCGTCTCTACGCGCGTGCTGACCCCGCTGGCGGCGGTCCTGCTTGCGGGTCTGTTGAATATCGTCGGGGCGTTTTTTTCCACCGCCGTGGCCAAGATGATCGGCGGTGGCATCGTGTTTCCCGATGCCATTACCAATTCCGTGGTCGCCGCTGCTTTAGGCGGTGCCATTCTCTGGAATTTACTCACTCTGATCCTAGGGCTCCCGACGAGTTCCTCGCACGCTCTGATCGGCGGACTGGTGGGCGCCGCCGTCGCGCATGGGGGATGGGCCGTCGTCCAGTTCAAGGGTTTGCGGGCGATCTTAGAGGCGATGGTGCTGTCTCCGCTGTTGGGATTTACCATCGGTCTTTTGGTCATGGTGGGCGTGAGCTGGGCGTTTTTTAGAGTGTCGAGAGGCACCGCGAACAAAATCTTTAGCCGCCTGCAGTTGCTTTCGGCGAGTTTCATGGCGTTCAGTCACGGAGCCAACGATGCGCAAAAGGCGATGGGAATCATTACCCTCGCTCTGGTGGCTTCGGGTCAGTTGACCTCGTCCGAGGTGCCCACATGGGTCATCGTGTCCTGCGCCTTAGCCATGGGGCTCGGCACGGTCGTGGGAGGCTGGCGCATTATGCGCACGCTCGGCATGCGGATCGTGAAGCTCGAACCGGTGCACGGTTTTGCGGCCGAGACGAGCGCCGCGACGGTGTTGATGTTCGCGGCGCACTTCGGACTGCCGGTCAGCACCACTCATACGATCACTTCATCCATCCTCGGCGTCGGGGCCACCAAACGCCTGTCAGCCGTGCGCTGGGGCGTCACGAGCAAAATTCTCTCGGCCTGGATCTTTACCCTTCCGGGGGCGGCCTTGCTCGGCGCGAGCGTGTATTTCTTATTGGCGGCACTCACCTAGCTCGGGATCGTATCCCGCGACCGGTAGCCGAACGACGAAGCGACTGCCCCGCGGATGATTTCCTTCCACCCACACCTGTCCTCCATGCCCCTCGACGATATGCTTCACAATGGCCAGTCCGAGCCCGGTCCCGCCCAGTTCCCGTGACCGCGCTTTGTCGACTCGGTAAAACCGTTCGAACACGCGGGGACGGTCCTGATCCGGGATGCCGATCCCCGTATCGCTGACCGTCACTTCCACGAACGGGCCGCCCGCGGCTAGTCCGGCCTCTGGGACCACCCTGCGGGCGGCCACGGTGATCGTTCCTTGCTCAGGTGTGTATTTGACGGCATTGTCCATCAGATTCGTCAGGACTTGGACAAATCGATCTTCATCACCGGCCAAGGCCGGTAAGTCGTCGTTGACTACGGTGACCAGCCGATGTCCTTTCTTGGCGGCGATGGGCCTGATGACGGAAAGTGTGCGGTCCACCACTGTGCGCAGGTCCATGGGATCCCGTTTGAACGACACTAATCCTGATTCGATCTTCGACAGCTCCAGCAGGTCCTCGATAATGAGGTTGAGCCGGTCGCTCTGAGTCAGGATGATAGCCAGGAAGCGGTCCAGGGCCTCCGGGTCGTCCTTGGCCCCGTCGAGGAGCGCCTCCACGTACCCTTTGATGGACGTCAGCGGTGTGCGCAGCTCATGTGAGACGTTGGCCACAAAATCTTTACGGATGTTCTCCAGACGCCGTAGCTCCGTGATGTCGTGGAACACCAGGACGGCACAGGCCTCGTTCGCGCGTTCACCTCCGGCGACAGAGGCTTGGATGTGCAACGAGCGGGCGGTGGCAGCCAGGACGATTTCATCTTCCTGGTTGACCCTGGTGGTCAGAATGGCGGCCACGAGGTCATTAAGCCGCTGGTGGCGGAACACATCGGAGCAAGGCCGGCCGCGCGCTTCCGTCCGAGACACCCCGAACATGCGTTCGAGCGCCGGATTGACCTGCAGGACATGCCCGCGATAGTCCAAGACCAACACGCCTTCCACCATGGAGGTCAGCATGGCCAAGAGTTGAGCACGGTCCTCCGACAGTTCGGCGATCTTCGCATGCAGCTCGTCCGCCATGCGATTCAAGGTCGCCGCGAGGAGTCCCACTTCGTCCCGGGAATTGGTCTTGATTGGAACGGTCTGAGAACCGATCGTCAGCTGCTGAGCGGCGTGGGCGATATCCGACAAGGGCCGGGTGATGCTCCTCGCCAGCCAGATACTCAAGGAGACGGCCAGCACAAAGGCGATTCCCAGGGCTAGAAACAGGTTCTGCTGCAATTGGGCGATCTCACGATCGAGCAGCACCATAGGCTGGCCCACTCGGATAAAAATGGGGGGCATGCCAGGTCGCCCTGTCATCGTGATGGCGCGGTAGAGGGTCCGCTCCCCGGTCGTGTGGCTTGCCCGAATGTCTTGCCCGTGGCCGTGGGTGGCTGCTTGTTGGATCTCGGGCCTGGATCGGTGATTTTCGATCGCGGCGAGGTTGCTCTCCGGCACGGCGCTATCCGCCAGCACCGTGCCGTCTGCCGATATAACCGTCACCCGGGCCGCGGCCCGCTCGCTCAGTTCGCGCACGACGCCTTGGAGTTGAGCCGGATCCTGTCCTGAGGCGGAGGCGAGCAGCAGAGGTTGAAGCCCGAACTCCACGAGCTTGGTCCGCGCTTCCAAGACCGCACTCAGTTGTGCAATCTCTTGTTGTGCCAAGGATTGAATCGCCAACACGCCGGCGATGAGCAGCCCGCTGGCCACCGCCAGGAGGGTGGCCAGCGTGACTTTCCATCGAATGGACAGCGTCATAGATCTTGGTGATGGATGGGAGGGATGCGGCGACCCGCCGCCTATTTTGACAAGCCCGCGGCTGAACGGATCACGGTGTCATCCGTCACGGGTCACCGCTCAGGTCCTTGAGTTTATAGCCTAGCGACTTCACGGATACGATCGCGTCTTCGAGCAGGGGAAGCTTTTGCTTGAGTCGGCGTACGTGGACGTCTACGGTCCGCGTGGTGCCATAGTAGTCGTACCCCCAGACGGCGTTCAGGAGCACTTCACGGGTGAGTACGCGACCGGGATGCCGGAGCAGATGTTCCAGCAATCCAAATTCTTTCGTGGTGAGTGTGATGTCCTGTTGGTCCAGGCTCACCTCATGGCGAGCCAGGTCCATGGTGAGCGGACCGTACTGATATTGGCCGGTGGGCTCGGAGGCCTCTCTTCCGAGTCGGCGTACGAGGGCTTTCACGCGGGCGACTAAGGTCTTGGGGCTGAAAGGCTTAGTCACATAATCATCTGCGCCTAGCTCAAGCCCCACGATCGTATCGGATTCTTCCGCCTTGGCCGTCAGCATGATAATCGGAAGCCTGGCCGTCTCGGGATTGGACCGGAGGCGCTTGCACACCTCCAAGCCGTCCATCTGAGGGAGCATGAGATCCAGCACGAGCAGGTCGGGTTTTTCCGCTTTCACCTGATCCAGCCCCTCAGAGCCGGTCATTGCGGTGACCGTCCGAAAGCCTTCCTTTTCCAGATATAGCCGGACGAGTTGAAGAATGTCTTTCTCATCTTCAACAATCAGAATCTTCTTTTGGCCGGCGGCCGCCATGGAATGGGCTCCAGCGTACGGGCGGGGTCTGATCCTGTCAAGCTGACGCGGGCCGGGTGCCAGGCAAATCTGTTGACGGGGTCTGTCGACCTGACGTAATGTGGACGAGGACTGTCCGCCGGGCGGTGGATCTGTTCAGCCACGCCTTGCTGAAGGAGTTGTTGAGACTATGAAAATCTATCTTGCCAATCCGCGCGGATTTTGCGCAGGCGTCGACCGGGCAATCGACATTGTCGATCTGTCGCTGAAGAAATACGGCGCGCCGATCTACGTGCGCCATGAAATCGTCCAT
>JACVSD010000112.1 GCA_014534095.1 Nitrospiraceae bacterium | reverse complement strand
GGGTGTGGTCCTGAGCTGTCGCGAGGACGGGACAGAGGGTCACCATGGCCAAGATGAGGGGAAGCATCGGCCTCATGGTTTGCGTTTCGATGGCAGTCGTTCGCCGAGTACGGGAAAGTTCGCCTGTCCGACACCGAAGTTGCCGCTGGCCGCATCCGCCGCGACCACGCGTAGCGTAATGCCATCCGGGGCGTCCTTCGGCAATGGTACAAAGAAGGGCGCTTCAAACCTGGCCTGTTCGCCGCTATAGAACATTTGTAACCGCTCAACGATTCGGTCGCCGATCAGTAACTCGCCGTAGATGTGCACTTTGCGGGAATCCCAATCCCCATGCGGCCGAACAAGGGCGCCGGACAGCGTGCGAACCGAGGCGCGGAGCATTACGTCGTCCTTGGCGATGAGCGGCTCGCCCGTTTGGGGATGTTCAATCTGCACCAGGTACCCATTGAGCGCGAGCACCAGACCATCGTTGGTCAAATCATGACCCGGGATGAGCCAGACACGTTTGCTCGCGCGTTGGATCGAAGCGGGGTAGGCGAGCGGACCTTCCGCGGCGATGTCCACTTGAATAGGATGAGTCAGTTCGAGCGTCGTCGTAAAGGCTGCGGAGGCACGGGTGCTATATCGAGGCTCTTCCATGAGATGCGGCGTGCGCATGATTTGATTTTGGTCACCGCTTTCGCCCTGCTGCAAACCGGTCGCGAGGATTCGACCTGTCGCCACGTCCGTGATGGTGACCCGGGCCCCGCCCACCTCCTTGCCCAGGACCATCGATCCATACGCGACGACACGCACAAGAATGGTGGTCGACTTGGGATCGTTCAAGTGTGGATCGGGCGGAGGCTCCTCTTCGGCCGGGATGGCACGGGCGTGCAGCGGATTGAGTACGAAGCCGACAAGGAGGAGTACCGGTAAGATAGTCCCGATGCGGTTCATTTCACCTTGGTGCCGGGCTCCACTTCTTCCAGGATCGTGGCGAGCCCCCGGACTTCGCTATCACCGGCCGCCAGAATCATGCCTTGAGATTCAATGCCCATCAACTTGGCCGGTTTCAGATTCGCCACAATGACGATCGTCTTGCCGATCAACGCCTCGGGCTCATATTTCTTTCCAATGCCCGCGACGATTTGCCGTTGTTCGGCGCCGAGCGACACCTGTAGCTTGAGAAGCTTTTCAGATTTGGGCACACGCTCCGCGCTTAGCACTCTTGCCGTCTTGAGTTGGATCTTCATGAAGTCGTCGATCGTGATGTGAGGAGCCGCGGGTGTAGCCGCCGCAATGGATACATCTGGCGCAGCGGCGCCAGCGGTCGGTGCTTCGCTTCGAGCTGCTCCCTGGGAAGATGCGATAGATTCACTCACCGGTTGGCCCCCCTTGAAATGTAATGGTCTTGATTCTTTGCCGGCTATCGGAGTCGCTCCAGTCGCGGGTTGCAGGACTCTCGGAAATAAGCCAGGTCCTTTGGCGATGGTGACGCCGGCCAGCGGAGCCTGCCATCCGTACATGTCATCAGAAAGCGGCTTCGAAAAGTCCAACGAAAGACCGAGCTGCTTCGCGAGTTGCTCAGCCGTGCCGGGCATAAAAGGGTAGAGGACCACGGCGAGCAGGCGCAGCGCTTTGGCGGTGGTATGAAGCACGGTCTTCACGTGTGAGCTGCAGTTCGGATCCTTGGCCAGTTTCCACGGCGCGGCTTTATCGATGTATTCATCGCAGAGCCGGATGAGCGCCCCGATGGCCTGGAGGTTATCGCGGAAACTCAAGGCGCCAAACCCTCCCGCAAGCGTGTCCGGCAACTGTTTGGCCGCGGCGGCGATCTTCGCTTCCCATTCCGGGACTGCCGGCTCTCCGCCGGCCGGTATCGATCCACCGGTGAACTGCTCGATCATTTTCAATGTCCGGCTGAGTAGATTGCCGATACCGTTGGCGAGGTCACTGTTGACCGTTGTGATCATCGCGGATGCCGAGAAGTCCCCGTCCTGCCCGAAGGGCACTTCGCGCAGGAGGAAATAGCGGAACGCATCCACCCCGAACCGGTCTACCATGGTATTCGGATCCACGACGTTCCCGCGGCTCTTGGACATCTTTTCACCGTCAACGGTCCACCAGCCATGGGCAAAGATGCAGCTAGGCAAGGGCAGATCCAAGGCCATGAGCATCGTTGACCAGTACACCGCGTGGGTGGTGAGGATGTCCTTGCCGACCAAATGGACCGAGGCGGGCCAGAACCGATCACGCGACGGCGCGGACGGCAGGTACTCCAAGGCCGAGATGTAGTTGACCAGGGCGTCGAACCAGACATAGGTCACGTACTCGGGGTCGAACGGCAATTCGATGCCCCAGGCGAGGCGGGATTTCGGTCGCGATATGGACAGGTCGCCGAGCTTTTGGCTATGAAGAAACCCGAGCACCTCGTTCCGGCGCGACTCCGGGAGAATGAACCGGTCATGCTTGGTGATGTGATCGATTAAAGGGTCCTGGTATTGGCCCATCTTGAAGAAGTAGTTACGTTCGCTGAGTCGTTCGATCGGGCGCTGGCAATCGGGACACAGGCCGTTGGCCACGTCCTTTTCGGTCCAGAAACGCTCGTCAAAGGTGCAATACCAGCCGGTGTAGGAGTCCTGGTAGATCAGTCCCTTGTCGTACAACTCCTGCAAGAGGCGCTGCACGATCGCCTTGTGTGGTGCATCGGTTGTTCGGATGAATCCATCGTGCGAGATGTGGAGTTTCTTCCAGAGATCCTGAAAGCGAGGCGCCAGTTTGTCACAATGAGCCTGAGGGGCGATGCCGCCTTTGGCGGCCGCCTGCTGCACTTTTTGGCCATGTTCATCGAGGCCGGTGAGAAAGAACACGTCGTGTCCTCGAAGCCGCCAATAGCGAGCCAGCACGTCGGCCGCCACCGTCGTGTACGCGTGGCCGATGTGCGGCACGTCATTGACGTAATAGATCGGCGTGGTGATGTAGAAGGTATTGGACGGAGCCATAACCTGCCGAAGATACCAGGTTGGCGAAGTTGATTTCTAGCGCGGAGCCTGTCGTCATCCGACCGTTCAACCGACCGTATCTCCGGTGTAGGCCGAGGCGGCGGCTGAAGCAAACCCCAGGGCCTCGCGAAGACGAAGCAGTGCGGTTTCCAGGGTCATGTGGAGATTGAAATGACGCGCGGCCTGCTGTTCCGTGCGCTCCAAATCGTTCAGTAAATCGAGCAGGAGGCGCAGGTCGGCCCGTTTGGCCGCCTGCTGCAAGTGGGCCACTTGATCAAGATGAAGCAATTGATCGTCGTCCCCGCCCACATACACCACGACGAGATCGCGGATCCATCGGCCCAGCCAGCTCAATACCTCCGTACCGCGATCGGCTTTCGCCCACGCTTCGGCCGCTGAGAGAATTGCGGTAATCGATTTCAGGGTCGACGGCGCCACCAGTGCCAGGCATTCCTCCTGACGGGTGCGGAGGTCTTCGAGATCCACGGTCAGAGCTTCACCGATGCGTCCGTCGGTGACCACCGCGAGAAACCGGGCATCCTTTGGCGGAATGTTTCGTTGCAGGATCAGCGCGGCTTCGACTTGGGTGCGAGCCGGCGTCGTGAACCGAAGCGCTTGGCAGCGGGAACGGATAGTGATGGGCAAGGCCTGCGGTCGGTTCGAGACCAGGATGAACAGGCCATGCCCGGGAGGCTCTTCCAGCGTCTTTAGTAAGGCATTGGCGGCGCCGATAGTCAGGCGGTCGGCCTCGTCAATCACACAGATCTTACGCTCGCCCATCAAGGGCCGATAGATAAACTGATGCTCGATGTCCCGAATCTGTTCAATTTTGATTTGCGGGGTAGCAAGTTCAGGATCCGGTTCGATCACGACAAAATCCGGATGGGTTCGCGCCGCGATGTGGCGGCAGGAACCGCACTGTCCGCAGCTGTCATTCGCCTCGATGGAGTCGGGATGTTCGCAATTCAGCGCCTGCACCAGACGCGTAGCAGTCAGGCATTTTCCAGTTCGGGCTTCACCGTGGAAGAGGTAGGCATGAGCTAGGCGTGCGTGACGGAGCGCGGCCTTCAAGATTTCGATCGGTCGTTCATGGCCGGTGATATCGGTAAATGGCATGCTGGCGCTTCCGGACGTTCGCAGTTCGTTGTGAGGCCGATCGGATTGTAGGAGGAGCGGGAAGGAAGATCAATACGGTTCGGACCGAGCGGTGCTATGCGGCGCGCAGGTAGAGCGCTTGATGGACGAGTTCCAGCAACTCTTTGACGTTGAACGGTTTCAGCAAATAGGCGACCGCTCCCAAATTCATGGCTTCATTGGCAGACTGCAGGGTGCCGGCGCCGCTCATCACGATGACCTTCAGGTCACGAATGGATTTGATGTCACGAAGGAGATCGATACCATTGCGGTCCGGAAGGCCGATATCCTCGATGACCAGATCGACATGCTGGTCCTGAACAATGCGTAAGGCAGCCTTGGCTGTTTCGGCGGTACAAATCCGATAGTGCGGACGCAAAATAGCGGCGAGTGCCTCCCGGGGGCCTTCCTGATCCTCCACGATGAGAATGTTGCAAGAGGATGCCGGTGCGCTCATGCCGAATTCCATTGTCGTAACTTCGTGACGGATACTTACCTAGGATAGATCG
This sequence comes from Nitrospiraceae bacterium, assembly GCA_014534095.1. The sequence goes on along the minus strand of JACVSD010000112.1, from coordinate 954 downwards.
GCTAAACTGCGGAGAACCTTATCGATGAAGGGCGTAGCTGTCAACGGAGACGAAAGTTGTTCTGCTCGGCTCTGTCACCTAGGGCCGAATGGGCCGGTGATCCACAGTGACCGACCACGGGAGTGGAAACACTATTTGATAAAGGACATCGCCTGCTCGGTCCGCGCACTCAACGACAAGACCTGCCTTGTCAGCTGACAGACCTTCGCTGAAAGACGTGGATGATGGCACAGACCCACCACGAGAGTATGGAGGTGTTCGATGTAGCCGGTATGCAGCGCAGCTTTTCCCGGCTCGTTGATGAGAGGAATGCCAGGGGGAATAATGATGAGCGTGGAGAAGTATTGGTTGGAGACATGAAGGCAGTCGTCCAGGTAGCTGGTCAGGGCGGTCCCGTCCACTTTGGTGGTGCCTTGGATATCGGCTAGCGTGTAGGCCGCCATATCGAGTGGCGTCCGGTCGCTGACGAAGGGACCATCGGCTTGGTCCCAGACCGCGATCGCTGCGGATAAGATTTCGCGTTGAATCGACAGTCTGGCTGCAAAGGGCATCGGGTCGGCCGGATCCAATCCGTGCTGTTTGAAAACCTGACTGGTGTGCGTCTGGAGAAACGGCAGCCCGCTGGCTTGGCTCACGGCTTGTGCCAGCGTCGTTTTGCCCACCCGGTGAGCGCCGCACAGTCCGATGCCCGATTGCATGAGTCTTCTTCCAACAAGCCAAGGACTCATCCAAGAGTCCCGGGAAAGCGTCCATGATTGGGGACGCGATCCTATGCCAAGGTCGAAGCAAATACAATAAACAGAAATGGTGCTCGTCTTAGAGCGGGTTTAATAAAGGAAATCACGGTCGGCGATGTGTAACCTATTGAAATTCTCTATAAATAGCTTGCGGGAGATCTTGAAACATCTGTATGATGGGCCTCCACGTCAGACGGCCGCTCGTACGGCCTTATTC
>JACVSD010000162.1 GCA_014534095.1 Nitrospiraceae bacterium | reverse complement strand
CTCTTACGCCGCGCAGGAACGGCCGCCCAGAGCAACTCTTCGGCTCGCTCCGCAACATCCTTTCGCCCGCTCCGCCCTATCGCCAGAAAAGACGGAAGAGTCTTCTGCGTCAGACGCCGCCCGGCAAATTCTTCCAGTGCGGTCCTGATCGTCGCCGAAAGGCTCACTCGCTCTTTTTGTGCAATTTCCTGCAGTGCATTCAGCAAAGATTCATCGGCAAAAATAGTCGTGCGTTTCATGCATACCTCCATGTATGCATGTATGCTACTTAATATTGAATACGCCGTCAAGCTGCGCAGAAGAATTCCGGCATTGCATTTGACGGCCTGTTTGCTTAGCATTGGACGATGAAAATCTACCCAATCGCATTTGCCAACGCGCTGGCGCTGACCTCCGTGGCACTTGTGCTCTTGCTGACCTTCCTGCGCGTCGCGGCTCCCACGCTCTTTCTTTTCATCTTCAACGCGCAATTCTTCGGCGCCGACGTGGCCTCACTGCTCCCTGCGCACATGGACCTTTTGAAAATGTCCGGCGAACTGATCGCCTTGGCGGGAGGAGCATGGGGCTTCGGCGTGTTTGGAGCGATCCTCTACAATCGAATGATTCATTGACAGGCGCGGTATTGACCATCGTCACCGTGCAATTTCAGCGAATTGCTCCGTCGCCGCCCTGTGGATTCCCGAGGCCATCACTCGGACTTCTGCAGCGGCTCTCAAGCCGCTTTCCACGGCCCCGTTCATATAGCCCTGCCACTGCATGCTGGTGTGCTCACCGGCAAATAAGATTTGCCCGTGAGGACGGGCCAACCATGGGCGAAGTGCAGGGTCATAGGACCGATCAAAGTAGGCATAGCCTCCACCGGCCCATGGATCATCCTCCCACCTCACAACCCGGGATGCCGGCATGGGGACATCATCCGCACCGAGCCATCTCAAAGCTTGTGCCAGCCCTGCGACGCCGCATTCGGCAAGGAGCTGCCGAGTTTCTTTACTCGCCGTTCCCCCGGCGAGCAACGAAAGAATGCCCGCTCGTCCCGGGTGTGTTTCATTGCCGTCCCATACGGCGCCGATGGGGAGATTGGTGCCATAGGCCTTCGGCCGTCCACCTCCATGCCAGAACCGGCGCTCAAATTGGAGCAAGGTTCGGGTGGCGCGGCCGTATCGCAGTCGTTCAATCGCTTCGCGCTGTGGTGGCGGCATGGGCGGTTCAAACGCTACCGCTCGCAACGTCGTCGTGGGGACGGCCAGGATGAGATAATCGGCCATCATATGACTTTCTGCACCTTGATCGGTCTGCACCCTCACCCGAACCCTGCCGGATGTCAGTGAGACCGCGCGCAGTTCGGTTCGCAGCTTGACCCGATCGCCAAGCTTGCCGGCGAGGCCCGACGCAAGCAGATCGTTGCCGCCCTTGATCCGATACATTTTGCCGGGTCCCGGCACATCCGACGCTAATTGATCGACCAAGGCAAGCAAGGACAGTTCTTCGGGGTCGGCCAAGAAAAACCCGCGGAGACCCTGAACGACCGCACGCAGCGCCTCATCCGCGCCAATCCGATCAAGCCACTCTGCGACTGATACACGCGCAATCCTCTGCGCGATGAGACTGTCCCATCGTCGGTCGCTCACACGGTAATCTCGCACCCAGGGCTCAAGTTGCTTGCTTAACATTGCCCACGGGCCGCCGCCTGAGTCGTCACGAGAGAGCGGCCGGCCGGCGGCATCCTGCCCAAAAAATGAAAATCCACCGTGAAGAATGGGAACCAGCTCAAGTCCCAACCGCGCAGTCAAGCGGCGGATCTCGTCTTGCTCCTCTTCGATCAGATCCCCACCGGCCTCGGCATGCTGCCCTTCGACGAATCCTTCGCGCAGAGTCCACACACGTCCGCCCACTCGATCTCGGGCCTCAAGCACAGTAACGTCGGCGCCATCGTGATGGAGCTCGGCGGCTGCCGTTAGTCCGGCCAACCCCGCCCCCGCGACAATGACCGCCCGCCCGCGAAGCACTCCCTCATCAGCCATAAGCACAGTCTACCCGCAGTGCCGTCCTTTCCACCAGAGGGAGGAATTCGTGTATGCTACAGCCATCCGATTTAAACCAGAGGACCGGCTCATACCGCCTCGGTGATCTTCTCATGCTTCTATTTGACATCGTCCGCACGTCGAGGAATGTCGCCCAGACACAAAGCCGGCTTGAGAAGATTGCGCATATCAGCGCGTGCCTGAAACGTTTACCTCCCGAGGAAATCGAGATCGGAGTGAATTATCTAGCGGGGCGGCTGCGCCAGGGCAGCATCGGCGTCGGGCCATCTTTGCTCAGGTCCGCTTCTGCCGATGCGGCACCCGAGCCGGCGATCACGCTCGCCGAAGCCGACGAGACATTCTCACGGATCGCCGGCACGACGGGATCAGGCTCAGGATCGGAACGGCGTCGCCTCTTGACAATGTTGTTGTCCAAAGCGACGCAGGAAGAGCAACACTTTCT